>CAZNWO010000095.1:0-11764 GCA_964576585.1 uncultured Puniceicoccaceae bacterium
CGGTTTTTCGGGGTCCAGTGGCCTTCTTGGTCGGTGACAAAGAAGGAGCCGTCGGGATTGAGGCATACACCGTTGGCGGCTCGAAAACCATTAGCGAGAATCTCAGTTTTTTCGCCATCCTTCGTTACCTTGATTAGGGTGCCGTGATGGGGGACGAGCGGGGTCTTGGCATGGCGAGCGGACTTGGCGTAGTAGAAGTTGCCGTTGTCGTCCGTCTGTAGGCCCATGGCGAACTCGTGGAAGTGTTCGGTGACTTGGTGATCGTTGTTTAGGCATTCGTAATAGTCAGTTTCGCCGTCGCCGTTCAGGTCTCGGAGGACGACGAGTTGGTCGCGACAAGCAAGATGCACGACCTCGTCGATCACGCGTACACCAAGAGGTTGGAAGAGTCCCGTTGCGATTCGCCGCCACTTGAGCTTACCCTTGCCAAGGTCATCTCCGACTCCTGAGACGATCCATACGTCCCCGTGCCAAGTGGAGACGGCAGCACGTTTGCCGTCCTTGAAGAAGTCGAAACCCGACAGTCGCATCCAGGAGTTCCACGGAGTGATGGATGGAATTGTAATTTCATCGACAACATAGGGGGCATCCTTGTTGGAGATCTTTGCTTCCGATTCCACGTCGTGGGCCCAGCGGGCGGCGGAGCCTTTTGTCATGGACAAGAGATCCTCGACCTCTGCTGAATCAGCTGCCTTTCCAAGTGCGGCAACTTCGGAAGCATCTCCACGCCATAGCAGCACCTTCAGGTTTCGCGGCTTTTCGGAAGGTGGAATTCGCAGGCGGAGGTGACCATTTGAGGTTTCCCAAGAGAGACCCTCTGCGTCGCCTAGAGCGGTCGCTGCCAGGACGGGACCCTCGGGTTGCTTTTGAGGTTTCTCGGGAGGATTTTTCTTGGTTGTTTCCTCCTTGGCCTTCCCACCGATCTCGACGCGGGAGGAACCGTTGAACCGCAGAGCTTGGCCGAATTTGCCCTCGATGGTGGTTGGTTTTCCTACAACCGTGCCCGCATAGTTTGGACCGACGAGGTTGGGAACGGCCCCTTCCTTGGGCTTGTCGAGACTCCAGCGGGCGGTGGCGCCCTTGACTTCCTTTCCCGAGGCCAGAACGGCGATCTCCTTGTCGGACAGGACACGTGAGTAGACTTGGGTTTCGTCGAGATCGCCTTGGAATGGAGGACAGAAATCGGTAGCGCAATAGCCGAGGCGGACGACGTGCCCGGGTTCATCGCGTGAGGTCAACCTGCCCGAACCGTCGCGTTTCCCGTCGACGTAGAGGCGAATGTTGCCGTCGCCCTTGTGAGTTATGGCGACATGGCGCCACTTGCCATCGGCAACTCGCATTCGCGAGTTGACGACCCCGACCCAACCGATGTCGAGGGCAAGTCGCCCACCTCGTACGAAAAGGACTTTGCCGTTCTTGCTCCATGATCCCGTGGGAGCCGACTTGCAGAATATGGCGCCTCCAGCTTTCGTACGAATCCACGCCGAAACGCTGAAGTCCGTTCCCCCGAGGGTCATTTGGCCGGATGGATTGGGGGGAGGGGCGTCGACACCAGCACCGTCGAGCGGGACGTAGGCAATGGGTTGCTTTGCCTCGTCGATCACCACTGCGCCTTTGCTCGAGCCGTGGCCGAGGCTCAGAAGCATGGATTGCTTGCCAGGACCGATGCGGAGGTTGCGGGCTATGATGGTGGTTGCTTTGCCTTCCAGGCTCGGGCTCTCTAGCACCTTGCGTTCCCCGACCTCATAGTTGAGGACGACTCGCTGGTTGTGGTGATACAGACCGCGGAAGCGAACCCAGTCGCGGGGAAGGGGTCCGTAGGGCTTGTTGTCGAGACCAAGGAAGCGGGGGTCCTTGAATTCGTCCGTGCCGGGTTTTGCCCAACCGGGAGCCTTGGGATTGACGAGCAGTTTCTCACCCACGATTTTCGGGTGCGTGCCGTGGCTGCCATCCATACCTATACTGCGCCAGTCACAAAACTTGTTTCCTTTCCAGATGGCGGCGACTCGCATGAGGTCATGGTCGTAGGCGAGCCATGTATTTCCCTTGGTTATGCCATCGGCCCCTTTGTCCAAGCGAACGGCTATGGCCTTGTAGGCGATGTTGTTTGGTCCGACCTCGAAGGTGTAGTTCATGTTGGCTCCGAAGTTCATCTTCAGGTATGGGCGATTGAGTGCCCGCGTTATTGGAGCAGGGCCGGGAAGAGTTTCTTTTTTGATGCCCCCGAGGTAAGCGGCGTCCACATTCTTGTATTGTGATGGGTTGGCGTCCTTGAGAAAACTTTCTCTCAAATAGTGGATCACTTGGTACTTCTGCTCGGGAGTCATCCAGTTCTGCGGCACCATCTGATTGAAGCCCTTTGTGAGGGTTCGATACATGGCCCTGGGGTCGGAGCCATTTTTCATTGGCGTATCCCAGAAACGAAGTGCGGTGGGTAGGGTGCCGGGTTTGTCGGGGGTGCCGTGACAGTTGACGCAGACGGCATTATACAGGACACGACCACGGTCGAGAAATTCCCGATTGCCCGTCTTGAGGGAGGAGATCAAGGCGGGGTGGTCTACGATATGGGTTTCTTGTCCGCTTAGGAAGCTTGTTCCGATTGGCAGAGATGCAAGGACTAGAAAGCGGATTGAAAATTTCTTCATTAGATGGTCTGGATTTTGTGGATAGTGTTTTAGAAAAATAAAATATGGACCTGACGTTCAAATGCCTTTTTGGGAAATGATCTTTTGCAGGTCATCCGAACTGACTCCCTTGAATTGGTCGAAATCGAGCGGGTTGCCGTCGGCAATTGTTTTCGGAATCCGTTTCACGATTTCATTCCATTCATCCTCAGTGAGCGAGTCCACGAAATTTACAAATGAATCAGCCTCCGTGTCTTCCGGCAGGTATTTCCGCTTCATGGCCGCAATGCTTTGAAGCATCGTCAGGTAGGGGGACAATGCGGTAGTGGTGGACTCTGCCTCGCTGTCAATCCAAGCGATGGGAACCTTTACGATTCCATCAGGATTCATTTGCTCTAACTTTAGGAGCAATTCTACGTCGAAGGCGAAGCCACTCTCTATAAGATCGCCTAGGATTGCTTGGGCTGCTTCTGCCCGAAAGGCCTTGAAACCGCACTGGGTGTCGACGATTTGGCCGAGTGCCGGTGAAAGCATTCGTTTCCATAGATAGATGAATAGTTTTCCTCTCGTGTTGCGGGTGCCTTTCTTTACCACGATTGAGGTTGGTTCCCTGCGAGAACCGATCGCGCAGTCCTTCGATGAATTCAGGATTGGATTCAGTAAAAGGCCCGCTTGACCAAGGTGTGTGGAAAGGTCTGCATCGGTAAACAGGATGATGTGGTCATGCCCTGCGGTCGTCGCTGAAGACGTTTCCCACATGCCATATCGGATAGATCCGCCTTTCCTGCTTTGTTCGGTAGAAGTCAGTTTGCCGACAAGGGGAATCCTTTCGTCGATTGCATCTTGCAAATGTAAAACCCTGACCTTTGAAAGGTTTTCCGACTCTGCGAGATCGGCGATTTTAGCTCCGCTTTTGTTGGGGCATCCGTCGTCAACGGCGACTAGTTCCCATTCCAAGTTGTCCGAGGCACTCGACAGCCATTCCAGTTGGGATACTTTTCTACGAAGAAAATCCTCGCCAGAGGGGTGCTCCTCAGGAGTGAGTAGCCTATGTTGTTCCTTGTAGACGGCAAAGACCACACTGAGTTTCACAGGAGCCTTTATCTTCGAAACGAACTGTCTGGATTTGGCCAGCTTTGCTGCGAGGTGAAGCGCGAGAGGGGTTTCATCCTTGTTTTCCAGAAGCGTTGACTCGACCTCCGCAGGTTCGGGGCCATTTTGGTCCGCAAGCATGAGGATGGCCTCGGCAGCTTGCTCGACGAATTTCTGGTGTTCCGGGTTAGGTCCGTGGAAATCGACCGGTGCTACTTTGAGCAGGTCTTCCAATCCGAGAGGGAGATTTGCGTCCTGAATCAATTGTCTCGAGAGTGGCTGAGGAACCAATCGTAGAGCTTTTGGCCAGCATAGGTTCGGGTCCATGAATCGTGGCCTACACCTTCATACTCGGTGTACTTTACGTTGCCTCCCGCTTTCTTGACGGCAGTTACCATCTCGCGGCTCCGACGAACGGGTACTGCCTTGTCGGCGTCTCCATGGAAGTTCCATATAGGGAGCTTCCCGTAATTCTTTGCATTTTTAGCATCTCCACCACCGCAGATTGGAGCGATAGCTGCAAACTTCTTGGGATAAGCGGCGGCTGTCGCCCATGTTCCGTATCCTCCCATGCTCAAACCAGTGAGATAGATTCTATTCTTGTCGACGGGATGCTTCGATGTGACGTCATCGACAAGCCCTTTCAGAATCTTCGCATTCCAATATTCCCCACTTGGGCATTGTGGAGACGCAATGATGAACGGGAGGTTTTTGTTCTCTACGATTTTGGGAGGACCATGCTTCTTTACCTTCGAGAGGTCGTTCCCGCGTTCGCCGCTCCCATGCAGAAATACCATAAGAGGTTTCTTGCCTTTGGATTTAGTCTCGGGAAGGTACAGGAGGTACTTGTAACCTTTTGATCCGTCTGCGGGTTTGTACTCATCCTTAGTTTGTCTGTCGGCAAGGAGTGAAGATGAAGAAATCCATGCATACGCCAAAACCATTGAAAGATTTAGGGAGTTTATTTTGTTCATGGGTCTTTTTTCCTCGAAACGCGACGGCTTGAAAAGATTTTTTTTATCTAATGCTCGTTTTAAATTCCTTCCTGACCCCTGCTTTGGTCTGGACGCTTTGATCGTTTAAGGTCTTTATCTTTTGAACCTACCAATTTTAAACACCTCAATTGCCATGAAGAACTTCCTTCTCATTTTTTCCGTCCTTTCCTCTGTCTGTTCTTTTTCGTCGGGAGAGCTCAAGTTCAAGAAGACGACGCTCGATGACAAGTTTCGCTCCGAAGGTGTTGGGGTCGGTGACTTCAACAAGGACGGCAAGAAAGACGTGGTTGTGGGTGACTTTTGGTACGAGGCTCCCAAGTGGACCCCTCGTGAAATCCGCAAGCCTCGCAAGGAGAACCGTGGTGGATATACCGATGCATTCGCCGTTTATCCCGACGACTACAACCGCGACGGTTGGCTGGACGTGTTGGTGATACCTTTTCACGGCTCGGATGCGAAATGGTACGAAAACCCCAAGAACAAGGGAACGGGACACTGGAAAGAACGCGTAGCCTTCAAAGGTACCGGAAACGAGACTCGTCTCTACCTCGATCTCTTCGGCTCAGGTGACAAGGTCTTTCTTATGGGGGTAGAGGAAAAGATCGCGTGGGTGCCGGTTCCTTCCGCTGCAAAGGTTAATGAACTTTGGCCCCACAACATTATTGGAGACGATCCCAAGCCGGCTCATCGTTATGCTCATGGTTTGGGTGCTGCCGACGTCAACGGGGATGGTCTTCTCGACGTTACTTGGGGCGGCGGATGGTGGGCTCAACCCAAGACAAAGAACGATCGTTCCAAGCTGTGGAAGTATCACGGGAAGCAGATTGTCAAAGATGGGGTTGCAGACATGTATCATCTCGATGCCGACGGGGACGGGATCAATGAGGTGCTGTGTACCTCGGCTCATGGAACCGGGATTTACTGGTGCAAGCAAAAGAAGGATGGCGCTTTTGAGATCAGCACTTTCCACAAGGGATTGATACGCGAGACACATTCCGCAAACTTCGTCGACGTCAACGGCGATGGTCGTAAAGACCTCGTTACGGGGCGTCGCTTCTTCGCTCACGGTTTCCGACCATCTCTCGCCGGGCAGGCCAGCGAACTCTATTGGTTCGACATAAAGATGAGCAAAGGAAAGTCTCCCGAGCTGATTCCTCACAAGATTGACGATCAGTCAGGTGTTGGAGCGCAATTCCTTACCGAGGATTTCAACGGCGATAAGAAGATGGACGTCGTCGTTTCGAATCGCAAAGGCGTTTTCCTTTTCCTGCAGGAATGAAATAGGCTCCGGAACGGGAGTCATGAACAAGAGTTTCTGGCTATCTTTTCTCCTCCTCGTCCTCAATGCCTCTGTATTTGCAGGGACGAAAACGATTTTGCTGATCGGTCACAAACCTGATCATCCACCCAAGTCTCACGTTTATCTGCCGACCTGCGAATTGCTTGCAAAATGTCTTCAGCAAACGGTGGGGGTCGAGACTGTCGTTTCCAATGAGTGGCCTAAGGATGAGAAAGTAGCCGAGCGTGCGGATGCCCTTGTCCTTTACACCAATCCGGGTGCCGAACGAACATTGCAGGGATCGGGGGCCAAGGCTTTCGAAGCCATGATGAAACGCGGGGCCGGCCTTGTCGCCATTCATTGGGCGACGGGAATCAATAAACGTAATTTTCCGCGATTCGGCGACAAGTGGATTGGTTACTTGGGAGGAGCGTGGATATCTCTTTCCGCTAGCGTGACTTTTGGGGAATCGCCATTAATGCAGGTCGACCCAAAGCACCCGATCTGTCGTGGTTGGAAGCAGTATGTTCTAGCCGACGAATGGTATTTCAATCCGATTGTCGGGAAAAATTCGAGCGTTTTGCTTAAGGTGAAGTACGACGGCAAAGACCTGCCTGTTGCTTGGACTACTGAGCGTCCGAATGGCGGGCGTTCTTTCGGAACGACCATAGGACACTTCCATCGCAATTTCGGCAACGAACCCTTTCGTAAGATGATTGTAAACGGAATCCTGTGGTCCGCTAAGTTGAAGGTGCCTGAACAAGGCGGGCCCTGCGAGTTGGCCCCCGACGATCCGCTTTTCCCTAAACCCTGAAATTAAAATTGTGGGTGTCCTTGACCTGCCTTAAGTCAAGTCCAAGGGTCCGCCCACGCTTAACCTTGGGTTTCCGAAAGTCTTTAAGTTGTGCCCGAAGCCGTGCGCGAGGGAAAGCAGTAGTCGATTATGGCTAACGTTCGGCAATTCTAGGGCGCGACCAGTCTTGAAGCCGAGACCCCCGCCGGCCAGAGTAAATGGTATATCGTTGAGGGTGTGGGTGTTGCCTTTGCCCAGTTCATTAAGCCAGACGATCGTTGTGTGGTCGAACATGCTTCCGACTCCGCCGGGTTCGGGCGTCTCCTTAAGCCGTTTGCACAAATAGGCCAGTTCACCTGCAAACCATTTGTTGATTTTGAGTAGCTTGTCTTGAGCGGATGCGTCCTTGTCGGGTTTGTGCGAGAGGCTGTGGTGACCGTCTTCGACTCCCAGCCAACGCATTCGGGCCTGGCCAACGGAACGCATGAACTGAAGTGATGCTACTCTCATCATGTCGTTGGCGAGACCATTTACGAGCAGGTCGATCTGCATCCTGCTGATCTTCGGGGTGTTGTCGTTAACCAACTCGATCGATGGATCCAGTTCGGGTTCGGGATGGCTGTTGTCTGGCTCTTCTTCAACTCTCTTCAGGTCAATTTCCACTTGGCGGACAAGGCTCATGTGCTGCTCGAGCAAGGTTCGGTCCTCCTTGCCCAATTTGCTTGCAACGCGTTTCAGGTCCTCGGAAACGTTGTCCAAGATGCTGACCAGACTTTCCTTGTCCTTCATCCGCCCATACATTTTCTGCAACATTCTGTAAGGATCGTCAATGGGCGCTACAGGTTTGTTCGAACCTGCGTAGGACATGCGGGTCCAGGGATCTGCCCGATTGGGAACCGCCACGCCGAACTCAAGGGAACCGAAACGCGTGCGGGTTTCCTGCCGGCTTTGCAGGTGATTGCGGATTTCTTGGTCGATCGAGATGCCGCTGGCCCAACCTGCGGGAGAGTCGGAACCACCTTGGATGTTTCCGCGGTGCAATTCCTTCCCCGTGAGTAGACAACTAATGCCGCGCATGTGGCGGTCGCCGTCGCCGCCAATCTTATTGTGCACGCCCTTCAAGGTGAGCATGCTGTCCTTGAATGGCTCAAGGGGTTGCATGATCGGCTTCAGGGAAAAGTTTTCCTCCGCCTTGTCGGGCCAGTAATGATTGGGCAAGGTTCCGTTGGGTGAAAACATGATGACGAGCCTCTGCTTCGCTCCATCCTCTTTCGCCTGCAAACCAGGCAAGCCGGTCAGAAAGGGCAGGGCGGTTGCCGAAAGCCCGAAATCACTTAGAAAGCTCCTGCGGTTCATTCTGCTTATGAATCGTCTTTTCATATTTTATGCATCGAGGCCACGCAAAGCACCTCGATAATTAACTTCTTAACGTTAAATTTGGATTTTCGAAAGTTTAGATATAGCTTGTCGACCGTTTTTCCTCCGTAGGCTGCGGCTGGCTGCTTGATCATGTAGTGGAACATCTGCCTGATGAAGGCCTTTCGGGCGTCTGCGTTAGTGGCGGTGAACTTTGCCAGGCTGCGGGCGCCGTCAAGGGGTATGGTTTTACCGTCTTGGGCCATGTAGTCGCCCGTGGCGTTGACTGGTTTTTCGTTTTCCATGCTGCGCCATCGACCGACGGCGTCATAGTTCTCAAGGCTGAAACCGAGGTTGTTTATGGTTCCGTGGCATCTCATGCAGGTGGAGTCCCTCGTGGCAAAGGTTACCTTTTCCCTCATGCTAAGGCTTGGATCTAATTCCTCCTCTTTGAAGGAGGCGGCCTGTGGGGGCGGTTTCAGAGAGCGTCCAAGCATTTGGCGGGTAAGGAACACCCCTCGATGGATGGGCGAACTGTTGTTGCGATAGGCGAAGGTCGTCAGCAGGTAGGGATGGGTGATTAGACCGGCCCGTCTCCCCGGTTTGAAATTCACTCGCCGGAATTCCTCGCCTTCCCCCTTCTTTCCGTAAAATTTAGCGAGATCGCCGTTGAGGGGAAGGTGCTTGGCCAACAGCAGTTGTCGATAATCGGATTTCTCACTCCAGACCAGTTCTTCGATGAATAGGTTCAGTGAACGTCGCAGGTGCGCGATCTTTGCTTGGTCGAAGTCAGGATAAGCCGCTGAGTCTTTACGGAGGTCTCTCTCGGAGTCCAAGTCCAGCCAGTGGTGAAAAAACTTCAGGATTTTGGTCCTCGTCCTCGGATCTTTCAGCATTCGTTCTGCTTGAGCCGCCACCTGCTCTGTATTTTCAAGCTTACCTTCGCGGGCAGCCTTCAGGAGTCTCTCGTCGGGAACCGAGTCCCACAGACCGAGGGCCAACCGACTTGCGATACGGTAGGATCTGGTTTTACCGGTGGGTAAGTCGGGATACAGGAAATGGGGGGACTTCAGTGCCTGCAGTACCACCCTCTTGACCGCCAAATCGGGCAAATCGACTTTCGCAAATGTCTTGTCCACGGCTCGATCCCTCTCCTCGTTGCTCAAGGGACGTCTGTAGGCGCGTTCCATGATCCCTGCCGCAAACTCCTTTAATTGCTGCCGACTCTTTGGGTCCTTCTTGTTCTTCACACCGCTGAGAACCCCTAGGTTCAAGTCCACCTGTTCCGCCACCTCCAGCGCGGCCAGCGTAGTCGCGTCCAACCACCCCCTGGATACGGCTGACCCACGTTCGTAACCGAGGCTTCGGTCGTCGGCGGGAAAACTCGTCTCCGTTACGACCAAGCGATCCGGCATATGGGTCGAGAAGTCCTTGCCCGATGGCACCTGCCATGTTCCGTAAGGCGGCAACCACTCGAATCGTATGGCCCCTGTCTTCTCCTTGTACTTGAAGAAATCGAGCCTCATGGGGTATTGCCTTCCGCCAAGCAGAAAGACACGGGCGGTTTCCTGCCTCGTCTTGTTGCCAGAGCTCACCCACGCGTCGATCAACGGGTGCTGGCTCTCCTTGCTGGCATCGTCGCGGTAGTTCTTGTCTCCCTCCTTCAGGTTTACGTTTAGGTACAGCCTGGCCCCGTTTGGTGTGGTCACGCGAAATTCGTAATACCCGGTTTCTCGGGACCTTATCGAGCCCTCCCAGGCTATCGAAAACTGTTCAGGATTGATTTCTTCTGCAGGTGGGTTCGCTCCGAAGTCGAAGTCGACCCTCTCGTCCACCTGCGTTTTTTTCAGGCCGTCCTTCTTGTTCATGCCCTTGGAGGCAAAATAAAATCCCTTCAATCCCGGTTCGCCCGCAGGTTGGCTTGTAGGTTCGCGAAAAAATAGATCGGCCACCGATTCGCGGAATTGTCGGGTCGTCAAGCGATTCGTTACAACTCGCGGGGGATTGTTCCTTAATTGTGCTTCCAACGAGTAGAAGGCGTCGAACACGAACTTGGCCACCCTCTTCGCTTCCTCGCCCTCACAGAGCTTCGGTTTGTCCTCCGGCATATTCTTGGAAACGTATTTGGTGAGCTTCTCCAGCGACCAATCCCCCACCAAGGGTTCCTCGTACTCACCTTTCACCCCCTCGCCCTTGGCTCCATGGCAGTCCAGACATTGCTTGCTGTAGATTTGCTCCCCAGACAGGAAGAGTTCTTCAGCCTTTGCTGCCATGTTTGCCCATATAAAAGCCACGGCCAGCAAGGCCCCCCCTCGGACGTTATGATTCCAAGCAATCCTCATTCCCCAACTAATATCCGAAACTAAGGGAATTAGGTCTCGTGCACCAGCTTTTCCTTCCCTTAACCCTTTTCTTTTAGATGGCGATCTAGCTTTTCCTTTGCCAGAGAAACATTCGTTCCAAACCCGTTCGGTTCGGATAGGAGCGAGGTGTCCAGTCGTCAAGGAGTTCGAAGTGGGGAGAGAAGTGAGTGAGTATTTCCTTGCGGTCTGTCCCGAAGGGTGGGCCTTCTTCATCCTTTGGTAGAAAGTAGTGCACGGCAAGAAGTTTGCCGTTTGGATTGAGGTGGCGGACCACGGCTTGGAGGTAGTCTGTGCGTCGTGATGGGTCGATTGCGCAGAAGAAGGTGTGCTCGAAAACGAAGTCGAAGGTGTCGAAAGGTTCCTCGTCGAGAAAGTTGCCTAAGCGGAAGGTGGCGTTGGTTAGTGAGTCTGGGGTTTGGGATTTCGCTCCTTTTATGGCGCTCGGAGCGATGTCTACACCTTGGCAGTCGAAGCCCGATTTTGCCCAAGCTCTTACGTCATGGCCAAAGCCGCAGCCGGGAACGATGACCTTGCCGCCGGGTTGGTCGCCACGTTCTTCCAGCCAATCCACCAAGCCGGGGGAGGGTTCTCCCTTGTCCCACTGGACGTCGTCCTCCTGGTAGCGTTCCTCCCAGTCGCTCACCTGTTCAAGGGGAGAGTTTCTTGATCTCGGCGGAGGTGAGGGCATGGTCGAAGACGGCTACCTCGTCGAGGCGACCTTCCCAGTTGGATCGGTTGTCGTTGCGTCCGCCGATGAAGACGTCTTCTGCAAGCGAGTTGTCTTTTGCCTTTGCCTCGATCTCGAGCTTGCCGTCGAGGTAGACCCGGAGGTCCTCGCCTTTGCGGGCCAAGGCGGCTTGTCGCCAAGTCCAGCGCTTGACCGTGGTTTTACCTTGATAGGTTTTGCTGCCGTCGTTGAAGAGGAGGCGGCCTTTGCCGTCTAGGCCGAGGTGATCGCCGGGGGCGTTCAGGGAGTGGTCGTGACCGCGACTGAACATCCAGCCGAGGACGGGACGGGAGTCGATTGGCATCCCGTTCCAAAACCAGAGGGAGATTGTGTAGGTCTTGCCCAGCTTGGGCAGACGGGTTCGGAGGCGGCCGCCCGCGAAATGGGCGGATCGGTTGACTTGGTTGGGCGTGAAGTTTTTCGAGTGCGGGCCCTCGAGGTAGAAGACTACGCCGTCCTCGTAGGTGCCGTCGCGGTTTTCTTGCTCGTCGATTGCGAGGGGGCCTTGGAACTCGTCCATGCGCCACCAGTGAAC
>CAZNWO010000096.1:0-11762 GCA_964576585.1 uncultured Puniceicoccaceae bacterium
ATGAATGCCTGACCTCCGAATCCAGGAAAGACGGTCATAAGAAGAATTAGATCTACCTGTTCGAGAAAAGGTAAGGCCAAATCTAAGGACGAATCAGGATTCAACACGATTCCTGAACGCTTGCCGAGCGAACGAATGCGAGACAAAGCCGCCGCGTGGTCGTAATCCGGTTCCAAGTGAATACTGATCAAGTCGGAACCTGCTTCGGCAAAGGCTTCCAGAAATCGATGGGGTTCATCCATCATAAGGTGAACATCGAGAAAAATCTTAGTTCGCCGACGCAAATCGGCAACCGTTTGGGGACCAAAAGTGATGTTGGGGACGAAATGTCCATCCATTACGTCCACATGAACCCAGCTTCGGCCATCGCCTTCAATCTCGGCTAGCGAACCTGCAAGATTTGCATGATCGCCCGCCAGTATAGAGGGTGCCAAGACAGGTAGCTTTTCTTGGCCGAAAAAGTCCATGATTTCGTTTACCATGAAAAGTGATTGACGAAAGCGCAAATATCTCGAGCCAAGATTCGCGATGCAGACATCATGGGTTGTCGCGAACGCGGTGACTCGGTCAAGTTGTTGCGCATGGCGGAAGCTGCCGATCTAAAGAATTTATCCTTAAAGTAGATTTTTTTTCCTGAAGAGGATTGCAAGGTCGCCAAGGCAAACATGCTCATGCGAAAACCTGAAGCTAGCGCGGTGTCATCGGAACGATACATCTCGGGTAGGCGCTCGTAATCTATAAGGCGAACAGTCAGACTTGCATCCGCAGAGGAGGGATTGTTTACAAGCTTTGTTCTTCCTTCGCGAATCATTTCCTCTCGCAAAGCTCTGCTCAGGAGAGGTCCCGCTTGTGGGGCTGTTGAATCATTATGAACTACTTGAACGTAAACGCTGTCATAGGGAAGTTCCTCACCGGGGCCCAAGGCATACCTGCATCCAAATTGAGTAAAGACTAGAAGAACTAGCAAAATGAAGTGGAAGTAACCATCGCTTTGCTTAAGGCATAATGTAAATGGAAGAAATCTTTTTTTGGGCCCAAGCAACTTGAGCAGAGGGGTAAGCCTGGACATTATTCCTTACTCAAATTTTCCAAGCGCGACTTTGCCTCGACTGCGGATTTGGAATCGGGGGCAACTGTGATGGCTTCGCTGTAGAATTGCTTGGCAGGACCGTCACCCAACTCTCTCCAGCGGATAATGAAGAATTTTCCGTACTTTTCGACGTAACGTCCCACCAACAGTTTGCTGGCTGACAGTACCTCCCGCATCCGCTTTCGTCCCTGTTCTGCAGAGACCAGCCTGTCTTTGGCGGCTTTGGTTCGAGCTTCGAAAGCTTCAGGGGTTTCGTGCTTTGACTTGGGTGGGGGAGTTTCGAAAAGAATGAGGTAGTCCTCATACAAGTTAAGTGCCTTAAGGGTGGCTCCCTGATCGTAGGCTGGTCCCGCGACCTTCGATTCGTGGATGGATGCCAAGTCGAAGTAGGCTTTCTCGCAATAATGACTTTCCGGGTATAGGTTTACGAGCCTTTCCAATGCATCGATGGCTTCTTCCGTTTCGTCTGCCTTGTGAGCAAGTTCAGCCAGAGCCATCAAGGCTCTAGGTGCATACTTTGGTCCCCTGGCCAGATTGGCAATTTGGTTGAGGCGGAAACGGTCCTGTTCACCACTACGAAAACGAGGTAAAACCCCCCATTTTCTTGGTCTTTTCTCCTTGGCCAAACGCTCGGCAATTTTCATGAGGGCATCGGCAACTTTTTCGAAATCGTATTCAGTGTAGGCTTCGGCGATGAGTTGCAGCCTCTCGAAAGCCTTGGGCCAAGTGCCTTTCTTTTCGTGAAGTTGCGCGGCTCGAAACAAGGCTTCGGGTCCAATTTGAATCTCGACGCCATTATGAACAAAACGCGCCTCTGTGCGTCTCTTGGAGAATTTGTCGTAATGGGAAAGAGCATCCCTCAGGTCTCCCTTCTTTTCTTCAGCTTCGGCTTGGAGGAACCATTCCTTTGCTTGAGCAAACTCGATGGGGTCGCGATTTTTTCCGAAAATTCCAGTGCCTGGAAAAAGGTAGTCCTTTTCATCATATTGTCGTCGCCAAGTTCCCGGAGAACGACGCCTGTAGTCGTTTGGAGAAACAGGCAACAACTCCAAGCCCGCAATTGATAACAAAAGGGTGAAAGTAAATAAGTGTCGGAATTTCATCGGGAAAAACTTTATGTAGAATTAAAAGACAATTAATGCGGAAGCCCAAGTCAAACCCGCTCCGAAGGCAACCATAAGACCTATTTGGCCCGGCTTGAATGTTCCCGAGCGAGTTGCCTCGTCCATCGCAAGGGGAATTGATGCTGCAGAAGTATTCCCAAATCGCTGAAGGTTGCAGTAGAACTTGTCCAAGGGAATTTCAAAACGCTGCGACAGGCTCTCGACAATCCTTGCATTTGCTTGGTGAGGAATGACGTGGTCGACGTCATCTGGCGTCAAGTCGTGTCCCTCCAACAATGTTCGACCGGCAAATTCCATTACCCTGACCGCATTCTTGAAGATCTCTCGCCCATTCATCTTGAGGAAATGTTCCCGTTGATTGACGGTTTGAAGGGAGGCGGGCATTTCGGCGCCACCTGCAGGTTGGCATAGCAAGGAGGGGTTGCTTCCGTCGGCTCCGCAGAGAAACCCTCTTAGTTTGGGACCTTCCCCATCGTTCGAAAGGACAGCTGCTCCTGCACCATCCCCAAAGAGTACGCAAGTGGATCGATCCTCCCAATCGATGATGCTGGAAAGCTTTTCCGCCCCAACCACAAGGGCTTTGTGATAACGTCCTGATTTAAGAAGTCCGTCCGCAACGTCCAGAGCATAGACGAATCCGGAACATGCCGCTTCCAAGTCGAAACAGCAAACGTTTGCCAAGCCAAGTTTGTGTTGGAGGCGACAGGCTGTAGAGGGAAAAGCCATGTCTGGAGTGATGGTGGCAACGATGACTAGGTCGATCTCTTCAGGGGATATGCCGGCGTCCTCTATTGCGGAGCGTGAGGCAAGCAATGCGAGGTCGCTTGTGGTTTGGTCATTCGAAGCTATTCGTCTCTCTCGAATACCTGTCCTTGAAGCAATCCACTCGTCGTTCGTATCTACCCTTTGACTCAACTCGTCGTTTGTTAGTCGCTTTTCGGGTGCATAGGATCCCAACCCTAGTAAAACCGACTCACCTTTAACTGAGCTCGAAGAATCAATCATGCATCTTGGTGTTCAGGAAATATTTCAGGCCTGAGAATTTCATTTGCTGCAGCAATGTCGGCGACCACTTGGCCAAGCATGTCACATTGCATGAGATCCAAGGCAATCTTAATGGCTCCGCAAAAATGATTCCTATTGGAAGATCCGTGAGCCTTGATCACATGCTTGCGCAAACCTAAAAGAGGCGCCCCACCGAATTGCTCGGGATTTATCCGTTGCTTGAGACTTCGAAATGCACCTTTGGAAAGTAGAGCTCCCGTCTTACGCAATGCATTCCTGCGCAATTCTTCATCCAAGAAGGTACCAATCAATTTACTGAGGGATTCACAAGCCTTCAAAACAATGTTACCCACAAAGCCATCGCAAACCACCACGTCGACCACATTTTCAAAAATTTGAAAACCTTCGATCAAGCCAGCGTAGTTGAGAACGCTGCCGTGGACATTTTTCAGCATCTCGTGTGACTCGTGAATAAGTTCGTTGCCTTTTCCCTCCTCAGTTCCGATGGTTAAAAGACCGACCTTGGGTCGTACCAAACCCAAGGCTACACGGGCATAATTCGAGCCTAGGATTGCATTTTGCAAGACATGTATGGGCTTGGCATGCGGGTTCGCTCCAGCATCTAACAAGGTGAAGTAACGTTCCCTGCCTGGCCAAATGGTGCAAAGGGCAGGTCTCTCCACTCCATCCAGAGTTCTCAGGCGAATGGCTCCACCCGCCATTAGGCAGCCTGTGTTTCCACAGCTTAGCAAGGCGTCCGCTTGATCATCCTTCACAAACTCGAGTGCTCGAGCCATCGAGGAGTCTTTCTTCTTTTTGATTCCCGCAACAGGTTTTTCGCTCATTGCGATTACCTCGGAAGCGTGTAGTACCTTCAAGTTTGCCGAAGCGAGCAAAGAACTACTCTCAACGTGCGGCAGAATCTCCTCTTCTCTACCCACTAATAGAAACTTGGCACTACGAGGTACTTCCTCCACCGCAAGGGCCAGTCCCTCTAATACCTCCTTCGGACCCTGATCACCACCCATCGCATCGATGGCAAGTGTAAGGCTTGCCTCGGGCGACGCCATGCCGAAGCCAAGGGCGAAAACTATACCTCGAGGTCTAGTACCTGACGCCCACGGTATTGACCCGATTCAGGATTTACCCTATGCGGACGAACCAAGGTTCCGTCAGAATCTTTGGCAAGTTGAGGAACCTTAAAACTGTTCGCCCCTCGACGTTTACGACTACGTTGCTTGGAATGCTTGCGTTTTGGCTGGCCCATGAGGAAAAAATAGTTGGATGTTTGTCAAAAATGCCGACTAGGCATTGTATGAATGCTGACAAGTAAACCATTTGTCGAGCATTCAGTCAAGCCAACGCGCTAGTCTAGAAATCCGATGCCAAGAAGAGCAAAAATGATGATCGACAACAAGATTCTGTACCAACCAAAAATGGCAAGTCCTCTGCGCGATAGATAACCGACAAGCCAACGGACGGATAAAGCAGCGGAAACACCTGCAACTAGACAACCAATCAGCACTGGTCCAAAAGACAGGTGCTGCGCCATCTGATGCCCCTTGGTGACAACCTTGTATCCAGCAGCCGCCGTTAGCGTAACCAAGCCTAGCAAGAAACTGAATTCCGCCGCTTTTGCCGGACGCAGGCCAACAATGTAACCACCAACGATAGTCATCATTGATCGACTTGTTCCTGGCCACATGGCTACGCACTGCATAGCTCCGATGACCAAAGCCGAAGTCGGTTTCATTTGACTGAGGTCTGGAGATGGGCCTGATGCATCTGAGCGTTCACGCCTAGCTCTCATTCTTTCCGCGGAAAAAATCAGGAATCCACCTAAAAACAAGGCGATGGCAACTGGCAAAGCCCCGAAAAGTCTTTCTTCGATAAACTCGTCAAGTAAGGGTCCGAGAATTGCTGCAGGCAGAAATGCCAACAACAGGTTTCGGGCCAAGGAACGTCCCCTTGGGTCCAATCCCAGTACGCCCAGTCCCATGGCCCAGACATCTCTCCAATATAATATTGCGACGGCAAGGATTGCTCCAGCTTGAATCACGATCAGATAAGCATTGATCGCAGTTTCCAACTCTTCGCTATCAGTGTCCTCAAGGAATTCCTTTGCCAAAATCAAATGCCCGGTGGAGGAGACTGGCAAAAATTCAGTTAAGCCTTCGACAAGTCCGTAAACCAGAGCATCGAGATAGCCCATGGCTTCGTGCTCAGGGTGAGCATCGTCAGTTGAATTGTTTTCTTCAACAGCATAGGCAAAGCACGTAAATGCAAGAAAGAGAATTATGACGGCTTTTTTTCGCATCCGAATAAGCTTCATTTGAAATTATTGTGGTTAGGCAACAAGCAAAATCATCAAACCATGAATTTCAGACACAAGGTAGCTTTTTGTTTGCGACAAGCAGTCAGTCGGGCAACTTATGCACGGAATGTCTGAAGGTTCTCTAGATGCATTCGTTCGAAAAGCTGAAGAAGGAGGTGAACTCACTGAAGCAGAAGCCCGAGCTTCAGCGGATTTTCTTGCCTCGCCGGATGTTTCTTCGGCATCCAAGGAAGCTTTCCTACTGGCTCTTGCGGCAAAAGGAGAAACTCCCGGAGAAATTGCAGCTTTTGCTGGTCGGTTCAGGGAACTGGCCATTGATCCCGGACTGGACGATCTCGCGGACGACGCAATCGACGTTTGTGGCACTGGTGGAGACAAGTCGGGAAGCTTCAACGTGTCAACTTTCGTGGCCTTTACGCTTGCTGCTGGAGGCACAAGGGTGCTGAAGCACGGAAATCGATCCATTACCTCGAACTGCGGGAGCGCAGACCTGCTTGAAGGCGTAGGGATTCCGCTCCAAGCTTCACCGAACTTGCTGAGAACGGCCGCTAGGGAAATCAACTTCACTTTTTTCTTTGCCCCCGGTTTTCACCCGGCCTTCAAGGAAATTATGCCCGTGAGAAAGAAACTTGCGGAAAATGGGCAAAGAACGGTTTTCAACCTGCTTGGACCCCTAATCAATCCTGCTCGCCCCAGCTTTCAACTTCTTGGAGTTTTCTCGAGCCAATTGGTCGATCCACTTGCCGAGACGCTTCACAATTTGGGATTGAAACGCGGACTGGTTGTTCATGGGCAACTGGAGAATGGAATGGGGATGGATGAAATAGCATGTTGTGCCGAAAACATCGTCTCAGGTTTTGGAGAACTCTCAACCATTAGTCGGGAAAATTGGACTGCCGGCGACTTCGGTCAGGAACCTCATCCGGTCGAGGATTTGGCGGGAGGGAATCTTGATGAAAACCTCAGCATCTTGAACGATTTGACGAACAATCGGGCCCCCGCCGGACTACTTTCTACGATTGCGGCGAATGCAGGAGCAGGCTTTTTCATTGCCGAAAAGGCAAAAAACATTCGTGAAGGAGCCGCCTTGGCCAAGGAGCTCATTCTTGGAGGCGAGGTGGGTCGTTGGATCGATAAGGCGAAATCCTTTTACAAGGACAATTCCGGTATTTGACTAATTACTTTCTAATTCAATTTAAAAAAATGCACCTTTTGGGGATGCAAAATGTCAAATAACATTGAACTTTGCTGGAAATATGGTGCGATGAAATAGATTTTCTGAAGTTAGCCCTTATACTCAGGAATCTCGCCCACACCAATGCCCGAAGAAATTTCCATCTCAAATCTTGACCCTCGACAAGTAAAGCAAGTAGAGGCTGCAGAACATGCGGAGAAGATGAATCCTTCCTACACTTTGGAAGTACTTGGTTCGGTTTTGAAGCAATCGCCCGGTTGCTTGGAGTTGAGGAAGAAACTTCGTGCCCTGCAAATCAAGGCAACGGCCGGAAACACCAAAGGACTTAGCAAATTCTTGGGCAAGATGACAGCTACTCCCTTTCGAATAATTGGCGCCAGCGACAAGGATCCGGAGAATGCGCTGCAAAAAGCCGAAGAACTCATCTCCAAAAACCCGGCAAACGTCACTGCCCACCAATTGCTGGCAGATGCTGCATCCAACTTGCAGATGCATGGGACTACAGTCTTTGCTTACGAGACGATTTACAAGCTGGAGCCGGAAAACATCGATAACCTGAAGTCGCTAGGGCAAGCTTACCTAGATGCAGGAGATACTGAAAATGCCATTAAGACGGGGAACATCATCCTCGGCAAGAAATCAGGGGACGGAGATGCGGAAGATTTGCTTAAGAGAGCTTCGGTGGCAATCGCCATGCATAAGGGCAAATGGGAAGAGTCGGAAGATTATCGCGATCAGCTTAAGAACGAATCCGAAGCGCAGGCTCTCGAGCAAGCCGGAAAGGCAGTCAACGATTCGCAAGGTCTTGAGAGCCTGATCAACAAAACCTACGAGGAGCTCCAAGCCCAACCCGAGAACCTGAACCATTATCGGCAAATGAGCGAACTCTACCATCGAGGTGGAGACATTGAAAACGCCATTGCCTGGATTCAGGAGGCTAGAAAACTTGAATCCGGTGCCTCGGACGTTGCCTTGGAAGAGAAGGAAAGGTCGCTTACGCTCGAGTATTACGACGACACGATCGACAAATGGAATGCGGCTCTTGCGTCCAATCCCGACAATTCGGAAAACAAGAAAGGGCTAGAGGGTGCAATCAATGCCAGATCCCAATACCACCGTGGGCAAATCGAATCTTTAGTCGAGCGCTATCCGAACGATTATGGTTACCGCTATGAGATGGGTAAGATATTGTATGCCGACAAAGATTTCGACGAGGCTATTTCCAATTTTCAGTTGGCTCAGAGGAATGCCAACGTGAGACTGGATTCGATTTTGTTCCTTGGAAGATCCTATCGTGAAAAGAATTTCAACGACATGGCCATCGAGCAATTCAATCTATTGAAAAATGAAATTGCTGTTATGGATGACAGGAAAAAGGAAGCGGTCTACGAACTGGGTTGCTGTTTCGAGGCAATGGGTAAGACCGATGAAGCCATGGAGGAGTTCAAGTCCGTTTACTCTGCAGACACTACCTTTCGGGACGTGTCCGACAAGATCAACGAATTCTACGCCTCCAAGCAGTCGTCCTAAATACTTTTTCCTTAATTGTTGGTCGACTGTTTGGACATAAAAATCTCATCTATTCTGAACCATGAAACACCTTGTCATAGCCTTGTGCTTGCTTGTAAAGCTCGCTGCCTTTGGAAAGCAGCAAAAAATTGACCATGAAATAGTCCTCGGAACTCTGCACGGACAGCTCCGTTATGCCCCGGAAGCGATTGCCGTGAAGCCGGGTTCCAGAGTTCGGGTGACCTTGGACAACAGCGACGAAATGATCCACAACTGGTTACTTGCCAAGGGCGGCAAGGAAGACCTCGCCCGTATTGCCGAGGCAGCTCTGAAGCTTGGGGCTGAGGGAATGCAAAAAGGCTTCATCCCTGAGGATTTGGCAGTCCTCGCCAGTATCGGTCTCGTGCAACCTGGCAAAAAGGGAAGCACCATGTTCACTGCTCCCAAAGAGATCGGAGACTATCCTTTCATCTGCACGTTTCCAGGTCATTCGCTCACTATGCGAGGGATCATGAAGGTGAGCGAAAATCCTGAGCAGGCCATTGCCGAAGTTAACAAAGTCGTAGCCGAGAATACTACCCCTCGAAACGGTATACTTGAGATTGGCGAGGAGCCCCGTGTGGTGCGGGTCCACGTCAAGGATGTCGATTCCGGCCGATCCATTGCAGTTGGTTTGCCTGGAGGCGTGAACTACTTGTTCGACGCCGAAAAACTTATGGTGCGATTTGGCTGGGTCGGGGGTTTTCTCAATGTTGCTCCCGATCGTAAGGGACGAGGCGGAGGAACTTGCCGCATATTAGGAGAAAAATTCGATGTGGGCGCTAAGGAGTTCCCATTGCGCATCGGAAATCCGGATAAAGAACCTGAGGTGAGATTCGGAGGATATTCAAGATTGGGCAACCCAGCTTTTCTCTATGAAGTGGATGGAGCGAAGGTCAGCCAAACGGTCACGGGTCGTCCTGGAGCCAAGGCCCTCACCTATGGCTTTAGCGTGGCAAAGGCTTCCGGAGACGTTTTTCTCCTATTGAAAGCAGATGGCTTGAAGGTTTCGGCTACCGCTGGCACATGGTCAGCCAAGACAGGCATCCTGAAGGTGCCGAAAAAAGAGGCTTCTGAATTCTTTGTAAGCCTCGAACGTAAATGATCTCTGTTTCTTCACTAGTCATGAAAACTCTTTTCGTTCTTTTCTTTTTTGCCTCGGTCATCACCTTGGTCATTCCGGTTGATGCTCAGGACAAACCCGCTCGCATTCCTGCAGGCTACTCCGTAGAGAAAATAGAGACCCCTAAAGGCGTTTCTCTCGGAGTAGGTGGCATGGAATTCGCCCCTGACGGCTCCCTCATCCTTTGTACGCGTGAAGGCGAAGTCTGGAAATATGTCATCTCTTCCAAGCAGTGGAGCTTGTTCGCCGATGGTTTGCATGAATCGCTAGGAGTCTGGATCGATCCCAAGACTGGCGAGACCTTTGTCATCCAACGAGGCGAAATCACCAAGTTGGTCGATACCAATGGCGATGGTAGAGCCGATCTTTACGAAAGCTTCAACGCGGATTGGGGCGTTACGGATAATTACCATGAGTACGCTTTCGGGTTAGTGAGGGACAGCAAGGGGAACTTCTATGGTACGCTTAATACCTCGCTCTCTTGGCCGGGATGGTCCAGAAGCAAAAAGTGGGACATCGCCAGAGTATGGACTGCCGGATATCGAGATACTGAAGGAAAGATGGGACGGGCTGCCAAGTACCGTGGGTGGTGCTTCAAGGTAACGCCGAATGGCAAGTTCGAACCATTTGCCTCGGGCCTGCGTTCTCCTGCCGGTATCGGGATTAATAAAGAGGACGAATTATTCTTTACTGATAACCAAGGCGATTGGGAAGCTACCAGTTCTCTCCACCACATTGTCAAAGGCCGCTTTCACGGGCACCCTTCATCACTGTGGGATCACCCTGATTTCAAGGGCAAAGACCTCAATGCCATCGCGCTCAAGGACTACGAAAAATTATGGAAGCGTCCCGCTGTCTGGATTCCACATGGTGAACTGGCCACTTCACCCGGTGAACCTATTTTCAACTATACTGGCGGAAAGTTCGGCCCCTTCGAGAACCAAATGTTCATTGGCGACCAAGGCCGATCCAATATCATGCGTGTCTCCCTGCAAAAAGTAGGCGGGGATTACCAGGGCGTCATCTTTGATTTTGTTAATCGTTTGCAAACGGGCTGTATTCGTCACGTTTTCGCTAAGGATGGTAGTCTTTGGGTAGGACAAACGGGACGCGGTTGGGGCTCGGCAGGAGGAAAGGAATACGGTCTTCAGCGAGTTTCATGGGATGGCAAAACAACCCCTTTTTCCATGCATGACGTAAAACTTACCAAGACTGGTTTTACGGTCAAATTCACCAAGCCCGTGGACCCCAATTTGGCAAAAGAAGCGAAAAGCTACATGGTGGAGCGTTGGGGCTATCATTATCACCCCCGTTACGGTTCCGGCAAAACCAACCACAAGAAGGAAACTCCTACTAATGTAACGCTGGCTAAGGATGGAAGAAGTGTGCACCTCGAAGTCCCTCTTGAACCAGAGCGTGTATACAAGATCATACTTAATGGATACAAGGCCCGGGATGGTGTTCCAATGGCCAACAACATGGCATGGTACACCTTGAACAGACTACTCGAATAAACAAAAGTCAAAAGTACTCCGGCTCCAACCCTAGCTAGGTCTTGACCATCGCTTTGTCCCTGCGTATTCCTAGGGTATGGAAAAAACTCATGGCCATGTGATTTCGGTCATGTTTCGAATACAACCCGGTTTCCCTATGAACAAGCTACATTCGTTGACTACGCTTATCCTTTTTCTGGCTCTTCCCAGTTTCGCGATGGCCAAGCTCTGCCACAAATGCAGTCGTTTGGGTTACATCCAAGCGATCGGCGAATGCCCCCAGTGCAAAGGTTTCACCAGTAGTGCAGCTTTCAAGTTATGCAAGAAGTGCAGTACCAAGGAAGGCAAGTGCCAATTCTGCCTGTTAGCCTTGGACGCTGAAGTTCCGACAGTGCCTGGTAAGAAACCGCAAAAGGTACTCAAAGGCCCAAGCGGTAAGCCCTACCCCTCCCATTGGGGAGCACCTCCCATGCGGCAGACACGTGACCTTCGGCCCCTGCCCGGCGGTTTCGGCAGGGGAAGCAGCACATTGGCTCGCTGGATACAGCAAAACCTAGAGAAGGATGCTACCTTGGGAAAAGAGAGTGGCAAACGCCCCCCAGTCAGCAAGACATTCGCTGCGAAGCATTCCAAAGGCTCCTACTCGGAAGGCGAATTGTTGGTCGGCATGCAAAAGGGCTTGGACGAGAAAGCATGCCAAGCGGCTTTGGGTGGAGCCATTCCCGGTATCGAAATCAAGAAGTCGATGTTCAACAACACCATCTTGCACGTTCAGTTGCCGGACAACGTCAACGTGGAACAAGCCATGGCAAAGCTGAAGGCGGTAAAAGCGGTGAAGTACAGTGAGCT
>CAZNWO010000097.1:0-4150 GCA_964576585.1 uncultured Puniceicoccaceae bacterium
GTTGGCTAGGAAAGAAACATCGTGCGTTTCAGGCAAGCCTCGAAAAAGAAATTTCGGGTTCTTTCGCCTTTTCGAACACCCTTCTTGGCAATATATTCTTCTTTTTGGTATATTTTTCCATGAATTCCATTTTCCCCGATACCGAGACCCTGCCCGAAGTTTACACCGAAACAAAGGAGCAGGAGGAGTTGTCGCAACCTTGGAAGGTTGTAGTTCTCAACGATCCGGTGAACCTCATGAACTACGTGGTGCTCGTCTTTCGCAAGGTGTTCGGGTACGACGAGACCAAAGCCACGCGCCACATGATGGAAGTCCATGAGCAGGGACGCTCGGTTTTGTGGATTGGAGAGCTGGAGCTGGCCGAGGGTTACGTCTACCAGTTGCAGCGCTGGTCGTTGCAGGCATCATTGGAAAAGGATGATTAGGTACAAGCTGCAAGTAGACCCTTCCCTGCTCGGGTTGATTCTGCCCTACCTTTCGCAGGCTTTTGGCGAGAGCGTTGCCTCTCGCGAGCATTCTCGCTCTCTCCCGCCTTCCTCCGGCGACGATGAGCTAAAGGCATCATGGAAGGAAGGTTTGGAGGAAGAGGGCAGGGTAGACAGGCTGAGTCTCGTTCGTCTCTTTGAGAACCCCTCGCTAAAGAACGGTTTGGTGGAGATTCCGGAGGAAGAAGCGGAGGAAGTCCTTCGCTCGATTACCGACTTGAGGATCTTCATTCGGGAGAAAAACCTCGAATCAGTTTCCGACGAGGACCTGGAGAACGGACTCGTGGACATTCCAAGACTTGGGCCATTGGAAGGTACGGCTTACCTTGGGTACCTGCTCCTTGCGGAAGTGCAGGAGCGATTGATCGCCGGGATGATTTGAGCTATCTGTTCCTGAGGATCCGGTTGTTTGCCACCGCAACTCCGCCAAGCATCGCCCCTACGATTCCTACGTAACCTTGATCCGCCCCCGCGAGGTGGAGGTTCTCGATACTAGTCGAACCATCCCTGGATTTGCGGGGAGAACCATACAGGGCTCCTGCTTTGTGGCGGGTGAATTTTCTTATCGTGGTTGGACTGAATACGTCCACGAGTCTGGTGCGTCGGGTTAGCTCTTCCTTTTGCCCGTCTTCACTGGGTAGGTGGCGCAGGGCAACCTCGAGCATCCTGCTTCTTTCCCGCTCCTTCTCGTCACTGTAGGTCTTCTCCTCCAATTGAGACCATTGGTCGTGGTTTGCCAAGCAAGTGACCCGTAATTGTCCCTCTTCCAGTCTGCGGTCGTCCGAGTAGCGGTAATTGTTCGGGATGCAGATCACGCCCGAGCGAACATCCGTTAGCCCCGACGGGCATTGGTAGCGAAAATCTTCAGCATCGTTGTAGAAGACGATGGTTTCTTCCCAGCCCAAGTCGGCGGGTTGTCCCTCGAAAACCGTAATGCTCTCCAGTATGGAGATTCGTCCGACGTCATCGACCGATGAAGTACTCGGGGAATTCGACAGCATTTCCTCGGTCTCGACTACGCCGCAAGTGGAGATCACTTGATCCGCAAAAACTTTTTCCCCGTTGTTCAGGCAAAGCTTGCTCACCCTTCCGCTTTCGATCTCGATTCGCTCCACACCTAGGTTCATCCTTCTTTTTCCGCCAAGCCCGCGATACTTTTCGACGATTGGGTCGAGGAATTTCCTGATGCCGTCGAAGGGTCTCGCCAGCCCCTGCCTGAAGATTGCGTCGAAGAGCATCACGAAACTGGCGAAGTCGATGTCGTTCTCAAGGGCGGACCCATAATAGCAGGTCGGGCACAGAAGCATCTCAGTCAAAAGTGGTTCGCCGAGGTATTCTGAAAGTATGCTGCGCGTGGACACGTCTCCCGGAACGTCGGGCGAATAGGCGTCGAATTCCTCCATCCTGCGTAAAAGGGCTTGCAGGTTGTCTCGCTCGGTGGGAAAGAGACGATCGATTTCGGAAAGGAAAAAGGAGAAGTCGTTGTCGAATCGAAGGTCGACTCCCGGAAAGGAGATGCGAGAAAAGCTTTGCGGGGCCAAGTCGAGTTCATCGAAGGGGATTCGGAGTTGTCGGCATAGCCGAACAAGCGGGGATGCCTTTCCTGCTCCTTTGGGCGGATAGTTGGTCACGGCATGCAAGCCAACGTCGAACTTTCTGCCCGACTTGGCGTAGAAGCTGTTCAGTCCGCCCACCACGTAATGTTGCTCCAGCAGTAGTACGTTCAGGTCGTACATTGCCAACCTTAGGGCAGCGGCCAAACCTGCGGGGCCTGCTCCGATTACAACTGCCTCGAAATGTTGTCCCTCTAGGGGTTCGGAAATCCTTCGAGCCGCAGGCAAGGGTGTAGGACGCAGGTTAGGCTGTCGCCTTAGCCTCGAATTTCGGGAAGAGGTAGTTTGCCGAGCTATCCAGTGATTCCAGTTCCCTGTAGTCCGCCTCGGGAACCTCGATGCCGTGCTGCTTCCTAAGCTCCATCACGATATCCAGGAAATCCATGGAATCCAAGTCGAGTTGATCACGCAGCCTGACATCGGGCTTCACATCACTCACGTCCTCATCGGGAGCGATTTCGGCAATGATGTCCAATACTATTTGTTTTACCTTTTCCTTATCCATCTAGTTCTGGAAAAAAACACCTGATAAGTTAATTCCGAAACTTTTTCAAGACCAGAACTGAGTTGATTCCGAGCATGCCGAACGAGTTGTTCAAGATCACCTCGATGGACTGGTTCTCTTCTGGCGTGTTGCAGACCAGTTTCGGCAGGGTGCATTCGGGGTCGAGGTCTTCGACGTTTATGGTGGCGTGGACTTTCCCGTCCTCGAACGACGGCAGGTTGCCGGCAAGTTCCAAGGCTCCGGCTGCTCCCATTGCATGCCCGATGAAGCTTTTCGTGTTGTTGATCCATGGGCCTGACGAACAGTCTCCGAATACGTTCCTTAGGGCGATGCATTCCTGCTCGTCTCCTTGAGGAGTGGATGTTGCATGGGTGCTCACCAAATCGACGTCGGAAGGTTCCATGTTCGCATTAGCCAATGCTTGCCTGATGCATTCCTCCTGTCTTTCGGGATTGGGCAGGACGTAGTCGGTTCCATCCGAGTTGATCCTGTAGCCGGCGATCTCGGCAAGAATTCGGCTACCCCGCGCCTCGGCGTCGGAAAGCCTTTCCAATGCATAGATACAACCACCTTCGCTTACCACTATGCCGTTGCGGTTCTTGTCGAAGGGGCGGCTTGCCTTGGTTGGGTCCTCGTGGGTCGCAAGGGCACCCTGACTTTTGAACCCCGCAAATATTCCGTAGGCCCTGATGCTTTCGCTCACACCTCCCGCCAAAGCCAAGTCGCATTCCCCGAGCCGAAGCATCTGCATGCCTTGGATGATGCCCGCATTGCCGGCGGCGCAAGCTGCTCCTATGGTGTAATGAGGCCCGGTCAAACCGAGATTTACCGTGATTTCTCCTGCGGGATTGTTGGCTACGGTTCGAGGATTGTGGTGGTGGGTCCAGTACTTTACGTCTTCGTCGTAGTGGTCGAACAACTGGCAGACTTCCGTCTCCGTCTCCACGTTGCCGTGCTCGGTGATTCCTAGGTAAATACCTATTCGAGAAGGATCTCTTTCCTTGGGGTCTATGCCTGCATTTTTAAAGGCCTCGCTTGCGCAATAAATTCCAATGCTGCCTGCCCGCGTGCCGACCCTGAGTTGCTTTCTCGTCTGGTGTCGCGTTGTTTCGAACTCGCATACGCCTGCAGGGAGGTCTCCCATGTTGCGGACGGGAAAGGTGGTCACTCCGCTTTTCCCTTCGAGAAGGTTTTTGCGATAGGTTTCCAAGTCGTCTCCCAGAGGAGAGGTAAGTCCCAGTCCGGTAACGACTATTCTTTCGTCGATGTAGCTCACTTGGTCGTCAAGTTGCGAATTGAATGGATTTGCGCAACCTAGAATCGAATTTCGTGGGCGTCGATTCGTTTTCTCAAGGTGGAACGGGTTATGCCGAGCATGGCGGATGCCTTGACTTGGTTGCCCTTGGTCTCCTTCAGCGCCCGCTCGATGATTTCCTTTTCCGAGAATGCCAATAGGTTGGAGTCCGTTTGCGCCCTGAGGTTCGCGTAGGCCAAGTCGAACGACTCGCCGATCGTCACCACTCCCTCGCCCATTACCTCGTTCTCGG
>CAZNWO010000097.1:4250-11762 GCA_964576585.1 uncultured Puniceicoccaceae bacterium
AAGTCGAACGACTCGCCGATCGTCACCACTCCCTCGCCCATTACCTCGTTCTCGGCTTGCTCACCTGGAGATTCCTCTTCGTCCCGAGACTGCGGTTGTTTTTCGAGAACTATCTCTTCCTCAGCCTGCTTTTGCTCTGGTTCTTGCTCGTTCTCGTTTGCTCCTTCCGAGCCTTCGCTTGTAGAGAACTCGCTCACACTTGTGGGGAGGTCCTTGTCCAGAATCCGATTTCCCTTGCTGACGACAGAGGCTGAGTGAAGGGCGTTTTCCAGTTCCCTGACGTTTCCGGGCCACGAATAACTCGCCAGCGAATCCAAGGCGTCCTTCGAAATCTCATTTACCTTGGTTTTCTTGTCTTTCTGAAGGCGCTGTAGGATGAAGTCGACTAGTTCGGGAAGGTCTTCCAGTCGCTCTCTCAATGGTGGCATCTCGATTCGCATGACGTTCAGGCGGTAGTAGAGGTCTTCCCTGAACTCGTTTTTCTTTACCATGGTCTCCAAGTCCTTGTGGGTCGCCGTCAAAAGACGGACGTTCACCTTTTTGGTTCTGGTTCCGCCCACTCTCTGAATTTCGCCTTCCTGAATGGCCCGCAGAATCTTGGTCTGGGTCGGCAGGCTCATATCTCCAATCTCGTCAAGAAAGAGCGTGCCTTGGTTGCAAAGCTCGAATTGTCCCGCCTTGGCTTCCGTCGCTCCCGTAAAGGATCCTTTTTCGTGACCGAAAAGCTCGCTCTCGATCAGGTTCTCGGGGATGGCTGCGCAGTTTACTGCAACGAATGGACCCTTGGCGCGATGGCTGTGGCTATGGATGCATCGAGCAACCAGTTCCTTGCCCGTGCCGCTCTCCCCGGTCACCATCACCGTTGCTTCGCTTGCGGCCACTTGACCGATTTTTTTCAGCACCTGCTGCATGCGTTCCCCGCTGCCCACGATTCCCTCGGAGTAATCCGCGGAATCCAGGACCCTCTCGTAGGATTCGCTCGATCCCGTCGCGTCTCGTCCAGCCTTCAGGGCCTTCTCTACCAGTTCGGTCAGCTTCTTTTGGTCAAAGGGCTTCAGGACGTAGTCGAACGCCCCGTGCTTCATCGCCTCGATTGCCGTTTGCGTCGTGCCGTAGGCAGTCATCAGGATTACCATGGATTGAGGTGCGGCGGTACGCAGGTGCTGCAGGGTCTCTATGCCCGAAATGGTGTTCATTCGGTTATCCAGGAAAATGACTTCAGGACGTTCCGCCTTGGCCTTCTCGATGCCGGTCTCTCCGCTGTCGGCAGCCTGCACCCTGAACCCCGCGTTCCGCAGCACGCGATCCAGCGAGTAGCGAATCTCGGCATCGTCGTCTATGACGAGTATGGTTGGATTTTCTTGCGACATTGCATTCCGGAAACGAACTTCAATCAGCTTTCGGCTAAAGAAACGAATTTCTTTCGTAAAGAGCAAATGTATATCGAGGCTCACCTCGGGCAAACCTTGTCACTTGACTCACCCCCTCGGCTTTTCTATTTTTCGGGCATCTTTTGGGCCAGGGTAGCTCAGTTGGTTAGAGCGGAGGAATCATAATCCCCAAAGGGTCCCAGTGTTTATCAAGGATTGCAGTGTTTATACGGTATTGCGGGGGACACCAAAACCCAACAATGGACATCAAAACCCTAATTTTAAGCAAAATTAAGCAACATTTTTAGGCCGTTTTTGGGGCCAAATTCGGGTTTCTTGAACTCATCCTGTTTCTTTAGTAGAAAATCCTCGTTTCGGCATTCTGTCCTTAAGCAAAATTAAGCAACATTTTTCCAGCCGTTGGAGCATCTGCATCCTCTTGGCTATCTGCATTCGTGAGAAGCTGAAGAAGAAGTGATTCCATTGACATGCGAAAAGGCATGTTGAAGATTGGATGAATGTGGTTTGAATGGCTCATGTGGATTGTTGGCGGTGCATTGCTTCTTCTTTTGTTGGCATACATCTTCTATCTATGGCAGTTGTTCCAGCTTCGTTCCCTCCTGCGGTTTTTTACCGAAATGCTGTCTGCCTTCATGGCGTTCGGAAATGGAATTAAAGGAATTTTTCGGGGCGATGACGATGATGATGCCGACAAGGACAAAGATGATTCCGCTTAAACTAGCGGCAAAGTATAACTACCATCCTTCCATTATTGGCATTGCTTCATTATTAAATTTGGCGGCGGCTAGCATGCGATCGTGTAGTTGATTTAAACTTTTAGCAAACAACCCAAAAAAAATCATGAAGAAATTCTATTACGTTTCAAAAACTGGAGAACCACAAGGCCCTCTCTCGCTAAAGGAAATGAAATCCGAAATGGAATCCTTGAGAGGGATAATCTCAAGCGAGACTGAAGTATGTGAAGAAGGCGGTACTAATTGGATTACACTCGCATCTGCTCTGAAGCAATTTCATCAAGCTGAGCAACAAGTTCAATCAAAGGTTGAGCATCAATCATCTTCGGTTCAGGAGACTACTTATGGAGACCGTTCTCCTCCGTCAATCAGTGCCTTAGACACTTCTGGTAGAGTGGAACGCCGTTCTCCTTGGGCCATCCTCCAGTTTTTTTGTGGCGCAATCTGTATCTTTGCAGGGTTTCCTATACTGAATAAATCGCCAATAGCTGGAGGCGCATTTATCTTAATTGGCATACAGGCTTTCTTCGTGGGTTTCCTAATTAATGTCTTCACTGACATTAGGTGGTTTCTTCAGGAGAGCTTGAAGGTTCAGAAGGATCAAGCAGGAGGCAAGTAGAGGAAGTTCTTCAGCATAAGGAAAAAGAAGAAGCCGAGGACGGATTACTGAGGCCCAAAATACTGAGGGGACGAATAAAACTTGGAATCAAATACAGGCATCCCAATATGCTCCATAGTTCTTGCCCTTCATTCAACGCAAGCGCGTCAAATAACCGCAGGGCGGGGCTAATACATACGAAACTTCGCCTGCTTTCGGGTAAGGTTGTCGAGAAGCCTCTCGACTGCCTCAGGGCGGTAACGAATCCAGGTCCTGCTCAAGTCGATTCGCTCAAGCAAACCCTGTTCTTCGTAACGTCGGATCGTCTTGGCGGAGACACCTAGGTAATCGGCGACCTCCGATCTAGTCATCAAGTTTTTCATGCCTTCCTTGAGTCGGATTCGACCCACGGCGCCAGCTTCTCGGTGACCCAAGCGGATATGGATTTCTCCTCGGCTTCGGCACATTTGCGGACCGCAACCTTGAACGCTTCAGGAACCCGCACGCTGATCTGCGGGGCGTAAGTTAATTTTTCGTCTTGGGCATAGTTGACTGCCCGGAACTTATTTGGGCGGCGGGGCATTAGCGGTCCCGTGACTGCCTGGTTCCTGTCCCGGTTCGGGTATTAACCTCTAATCAATCGTCGAACCATTCGTCCTCTTCGTCAAAGGTGGGTATGGGAACGTTTATGATCTTCAGCTTGCCTATTGCTCGGTGTCGGCATTTCGGCTTTATGAGTACAGCCGATCCGGGGCTTACGGGAACGGATTCACCGTCTAGCTCGAAGTGCCCTTCGCCTTCTAACACATAATAAATCTCGGTCATTTTCTTGTGGTAGTGAGCGCGACTACTCTGGGAAATCTCTACGAGGTGCATCGAGGCTACGGAATTGTCGGGTGTTACGAATGCTCGCTTGGAAATGCCGCAAGCGCAGGGCGTGCCTTTTATCGAAGCGAAGTCTGCAAGTCGGTAATTCTTTTCTTTGCTCATGAATGGTATTTCTTCTCTTAAAGTCCTACACGGCGAGACTTTTCTGCGGAGCGTAGGTGGGCTTTTTCTTTCGTAAAGAGCAAATGTATATCGAGGCTCACCTCGGGCAAACCTTGTCACTTGACTCACCCCCTCGGCTTTTCTATTTTTCGGGCATCTTTTGGGCCAGGGTAGCTCAGTTGGTTAGAGCGGAGGAATCATAATCCTTAGGTCGTCGGTTCGAGCCCGACCCCTGGTACCAAATCCATTTCCGGGCGAGTTTTGCGAGGCTTGCAATCAGGTTGAGCTTTTTTATTCGCGCCTCGTTTTTTCGCAGTCTATAACTCGGTTTACTTTACTCCCTCAAACCCAGCCGAAACCATGGAATCCTTGCTCGTCTCATTCGCCCTGCTCTTGCCTGCCTTGGGTGTCTTTCCAAACCTCGGGATCACCTTGCCCGATCAAGCCCCCCCCGATCCTGCTGCGGAAGCAGCCCGTTTCGAGGCCGTCGCCAAGCAACTCGACACGGGCGGCGTACTCTATGCCTACGTCGGCGTAGACGGAGACCTCGAGGCCATCGGCAAGTTCGCCGAGGACATGATCGCTCAGTTCCGAGAGCTGAATCCCGGCGACATCCCGTTTGAGATCGACGTAACCACCTTGCTCAAGATCTCGGGTCTGGACGCCGTTTCAGCCGTGGGCATGAGCTCCAAGAGGGTGGGGGAAGTTTTCATGAACAAGACTTACGTCCACGTCCCGAAGGGTCGAAAGGGCTTGATGCGTATCCTCGGAGGCAAATCAAAGCCGTTCGAGGTGGTCGACTTGGCTCCTGCGGGGGCCGAGATCGTGGTCGAGCAGGACTTGAACCTGAAAGTGGCGTACGAAGCCGTGCAGGAGGCCTTCGGCGTGGTGATGGGAGAACAGGGCAAGGCAATGGTCAAGGTTTTCACCAGCCAGCCCATGCCTCCCTTCTCCTTTACGCCCGAGCGACTCCTGACCAACCTCGATACCCGCTTCACCGTGGTTGTCGATGCAGATCCCGACAAGAAGATAAAGGTTCCCGATGCGGAGGAGGTCGAGATGCCGCTGCTTCATGCCGCCGTCCTCGTGGATGGCTTCGGGTGGTTTGCGGACGAGGTGGCCCTAGTCCTAGAAAGGCTTCGCGCCCAAGGCGCAGGCCAGGGGCCGCAAATGCCTTTCGCCGTCTTCAGGGATGCCAAATGGGTGGGAGCTCAGCTGGAGATCGGGCCCGAGGATTACCAGGAGATGGATGCGGAGGGGCTTGCCTTGTTCGGCGGGGAGAAGCCCGTCCTGCTCCACCATCGTCCCAGCGGCAAGCTCGTGCTCGCATCGGGCAAAAACTTTGCCGAGAAACTCTTCATGCCCAAGCCGAACCTCAAGGACGATCCCCACTTCCGCAACACCATGAAGGCGCTGCCGAGGGAGGGAACCTCGCTCACTTACTTTTCGCCCGAGCTTTTCCGCATCGTCAGGCAAGTCTTCGGGGAAGTCATCAAGACTGCCCCCGGTCCAGGCGAGGCAGCCTTTGCCACGGCCGCCATGGACCTGTTCTTCCCACCCAACGCAAAAGGGGAGGGCAGCGTGACCACCAACGTCGGGCAAGGCTCGCTTACCATCGCCGCATCGTCCCATTCCCACAAGAACAAGTTGGTCAGCGGGTTGATGGGACCCTTCGGCATGTCGGCGGCTTCCATGATGATCCCGATGATGGTCTTCGGGGCGCAGAATGCAGAATTCATCGATCAGGAAGTCGACGTGAAGATCGAGGAGATCGAGGCCCTCGAGAACCTCGATGATGCCTTGGACGTTCCCGTTGGCGGCGGGCGAAACCAACCGAGGAAAGGCAAGAACGACAAGAAGTTCGAGCGGGAAGGGGACTGAATCGCGTTCCGCCCGCTCGCTTGGGGCGGGTTGCCTAAAAGGCTCAGCGCTTCCGCCTGAAGAGATTCCTGAAGATTCCCTTCCGCTTGGTCTCGTTCTTATCGGAGGTGGCGTTTTCCTCGGTAGCCTTTGGGGCAGGGGCGGCCGGTTCCTCGGGCTTAGGCTGCTCGGCGGGAACGGGTTTCGCTCCTTCAGTCGGCGCGGGATTGGGCTTCGGTTGCTCGGGTGTTGCAGGGTTGGGCGTCGGTTGCTCGGCGGGCGCGGGTGGTTGCGCCGGGGGGTCTCCCGGAGGCAGTAGCGCCTTGCCCGGATCGGGGGGCGGAGGATCGGGCGGGGGCTGAATGGGCGTTACGGGCGTCGAAGGGTTTACGAGTGGCGCAGGAGGCGCCTTGGGCTTCTGGGGGATCGGGTTGCCCGGCTGGTGGGGCGTTTGGGCAGGGCCCGGAGGCGTTGGCGTGCCCGTGCCGTTGTCCTCGGGTTCAGGTTTCTTCGGGTTCACGGGGTTTTCCGATTGCCCGACGTAGGTGCGGAAGACCAAGTCGTGCTCGGGATGCAGCCAGTGGCGGCCACCCTTGTAGGAATCGCCCTCGCTGAAGGAAAACGCCCCGAACCACAGCTTCCCGTCCGAGATATGGTCGCATACCATGTAGTAGGTCTTGCCCACCTCCATTACCGCCTCGCCCAGCATAAAGACGTCTATCCATCCGTAGTCCAGTTCGCTCACGCCCCTCTTGGCCAATTGCTTCACGACGTCCTCTCTCGAGAGCGACCACTCCGCAAGCTTGGTGCCGCGGTCGGGATTTCCCGCCCGGATAAAGCCGCTCATCTCGGAACCATAGAAGTTGGAGGTCGCGAAGTGGGGTTTCCCGTAAAGGGCGATGCGGGTGAGCAAGCCCTCCTTGCCTGCGGTAAAGCTCATCCAGTTCTTTTTCCTCGAGTAACCGAAGCTCGTGTCGTGCTGCTCCTTGAAATACTCCTGGTACTGGTCCAGTTCCTCGGTGTAGACCACGGGGGGCTTTGGCTTCTCGGGCGTCGCTTGGCTTGTTTCCGGCGTGGATGGGCCGGGTTCGACGGGGGCGGGAGGCTTCTCGTCTGCGCCTTCCTCCGATCCTCCCCCGCAGCCCGCAAGCAGGGCGAGGGCAACCGTGGACGGCAGGCAAAGCTTTTGAAATATTCGAAACACCATTTGGTTCAGGCTTGGCAATCTCCCTCCATGCAAACGAAGCAACGCCCATCAGGCAAGCCCCGAAAAATGCACCGCCTTCCGAGGCGGAAGGTAAATTTTCAGCCCGCCGTACCCTGCCCTTGGTCGGGCAGCCGGTTGCCCAGGGCCTTTATCTCGTCGTCGCTCAACCCGCTCTCCAGCAGCATCTGCACCTGGTCACAGGCATCCCGAAGGTGGGCCAGCGAGCCTGCGTCCGGGATATGGGACCAGCTGTAACTTGTATTTCCGCCGCTCTTTCTCTTGAACCCGAGGCAAACGAAACGTCGCCCGCCCTTTGCGTTCAGGCTCATTGAAATGCGGGTGTAGTTGCGTTTGCCGCCTTCGCCCCCGATCACGTGCCCGAAGTCGAACAGCTTCTCGCCGTTGCCCACAACCTTGTAGAGAAATTTCTTTACCTTTCCGAACATGCCTTTTGCTCCTCCATATCAAAGGTTATCAAGATTACCGTTATGGAAGTGTTCACCTCCGAAAGCCATCCGGCAACCCGAAACCGAGCGAAATCGCCCATTCGGAAAGCTCTTTTACCCTTTTTCCTGCCCCGATTCGGTCCTTAAATCGGTCGAATCAAGCTTTCAAACGGCCCCTTGCGCGACCCATTTGCTCCAAATCACCCTATTAAACGGCCGATTAAAAGGCGCAATCGCCCGATTAAAAGGCGCAAACGGCCGAATTACCCTTTTAAACGGCTGATTT
>CAZNWO010000098.1:0-9530 GCA_964576585.1 uncultured Puniceicoccaceae bacterium
CCATCTCCGGTACCGTCCAAGGCAAGGTAAAGCCAGCCAAAATGCTCGTGAAAAACCCAATCCGAATCGGAGGCAAGGGCAAAACTTCCGAACCAAGGGCTATTCCACCAATCGGGAGCATTGGGAATTTCCACGCCATCCGACCAAGTAGGTTGGTTTAGGGAAGCATTGGTATCGAACCACTCCAGTGAACCGTATCCTGTGCCTTCCGCATTCTTAGCATAGGCGCGAAAATAGTACCGGGTGGAAGTTAGACTGGTTGAAAGTTGAGATCTGTACTCCCCCAAACCCGATCCCGCCAGCAGGACGCTTGCTCCCTCGCTCCCAATTGCGGGATCAGGAGAAAAGCCGAAGACGAATCCTCGCTCAATTACGCCTAGCCCATGCCCCGAGTCCGTGACGTTGCCCTCGAGCATAGCGACACTCGTGGGCATCAAGTCAAATTGGATCGTATCGACAAGGGGTGCAAAGGCATCGACTACACGAACCACGAGACGCTTTTGTAGGGACGCATCGAACTCATCGGTCACTTGAACGAGGAGCGAATAGGATGACTGGATCTCGAAATCAAGAACCTTGCTTGTCCTCAGGGAACCGTTGGTATCAAGCGTGAAAGCAAGATGATCGGAGGAATTGGTTTCATCCAACAACTTGAAGGTGTAGGTGCGGGTGGAGTTCGGGTCATCGGGATCAAGTGCTGAGAGCAAACCCACCGGAGTCCCCGCAGGCAAAACTTCCTCGACTTTCAGATCGTCGGGGAGGATTTCGGAAGGAGGTTCATTGAATACCTCGACGGTGCGAACCACGGTGACGGCATCGTTGCCCGCTGCGTCCCGAGCAGAAAAACGAATCTCGTAAACGCCGGGGGTGGAAACATCCACGGAACCCGAAACGGTTGCATTCAATTCACCGTCCAGTGCATCCACGGTCGTGCTGCCTAATTCCACATAGGGCAGAAAAACCCGATGTCGAAGAGTCGAGTTGCCCTCCAAGGTAATCACGGGCGAAGTGGTATCCTCCACGGTAACTGTCCGGGTAAGCTTGGTTGCCTCGTTGCCTGCACCATCGGTCTTTGAATAAGTCAGGACGTAAACTCCGGGAACATTGACCGAGACCGTGCCGTTGACCTCGGCGCTACCGGTGCCGTCGAGCACATCGTTCCAATTAGCCCCCTGATCTTGGTAAGGTTGCGCCGCCTCATGAAGAACACTGGCGTTTCCTTCAAGGGTGATTACGGGACTAAGCGAATCGCGAACCGTGACTTTTCGGGTAACGAGGGTGGCTTCGTTTCCAGAGGAATCGCTGTGACTGTAGGAGACGTAATAGTCACCAATCAGGTAAGGGTTCACCCCACCCTGCCAAGACGCTGTGCCGTTGCCATCCAAGTTGTCGAACCAAGTGGCGTTGTGGTCCAACCATGGAAGACCTGCCTCGTGCGACTCGTTGGCATCCCCGTTAATGGTGATGACCGGAGGCGTCGTATCCACGACAGTAACCGTTCGATTGATATCTTGCGAGTCGTTGCCGTTGGCATCGATAACGGAAAAAACCAAGACATTCTCCCCTAGGACATTTACATTGACTTGATCGGAGGAAGACGTCGTCCCGTTGCCATCGATCAGGTCGACCCAAGTCGCATTAGCATCATGGTAAGGCGAGCCCGCCTCGTGCGTAACGTTTGCATCGCCATTCAATGTAACGACTGGGGGCGTGGTATCCACAACCGAAACGGTGCGATTCAGGTCCAAGGCTATGTTTCCAGCCAAGTCCGTCTTGGAATAGGTCAGGACGTACGAACCCACTTTGCTTGTATCGACGGAACCCGCAGCAAGGACAATACCGCTGCCATCCACCGCGTCTGTCCAAGTGGCGTTTACGTCGGTGTAGGGATGACCCGCTTCGTGCGTAACGTTTACATCGCCAACCAAAGAGAGAACGGGAGCCGTATCGTCAACATCCAGAACGGATATAGCGAAAACCTCCTCGTAAACCGCGTTATGGTTGTCGGTGACGCGTACTCGAACACCCATGGACGAGTTGGTCTCGTAATCCAAGCTCAAGGCAGTTCGAAGGGTACCGTTGGAATCGATGCTAAAGAATTCGTTGTGGGTAGACCCGTTGCCATCGACCAAGGAAAATCGGAGTGTTGCGTTAACGTCTGCATCGGTGCCGTTCAAATCTCCGATCGTTGAGCCAACCGAAGCATTCTCCTCTATCGAGAGAACGCTCGAATGAATGTCGCTTGGCAATGCATTAAGGGATTTCACCAAGGTAATCAGCACCGAACCGTTGCCCTCGTTGTGTCCCGCTCCGGAATAGCCTTTTGGGTCGGAGTTAAAGGATCCGCCTCCCTTTCCGCCGCCCGAACCACTGGATCCTCCATCGCCTCCCTTGTTTCCGCCGCCACCACCACCGTCCCCAGCATTGGCGGCGCCACCACCACCAAAACCACCGTCAGGTGAGCTGGAACCATCTCCACCAAATCCGCCCGAAAGAAATGCAATTCCGCCTAGAGAAGAACTTCCATTCTCGTCGAGACTTCCGCCGCCATTGACGTTCGAGACATTTGAGAGAACTGAGGAATTTGCATCCCCACCAGCTTCACCCGAGCCTGCCCCTCCCCCACCGCCGGCAAAGAGCAAGGTGGAATTGTCGTCGAGAACCACATAGGTAGCGCCTCCGCCCCCAGCTCCGGTACCACCACCGGAAGAGATTCCCTCCTGACCCACCAGAATGCGAATACGCGTGGAAACGTTCAGGTCGAAAACACCAACTGTCCTGGCGCCACGACCACCTGCATGAGAACCTAGCAAGTCACCACCGGAAGCTCCAAAGGCCTCGATACGATAGAGAGCCTTGTAGGGCACGATCCATTCCTGAATACCTTGCGAGGATACCAAAACCGCTCCCGACAAATCAGTCCCGCTGTAATTGGCATCGACTTGGGATTGTGTTGGGCCAAGCCGGCCTGTCGCCCCTGCAGGAGTGAAGGTCAAGGTGGATTCGTTTGCATCGGCAACGTCGATCACGGAGATTGACAGATTCTGGTCCGTCGTGTGGTTGCCATCGGTCACCCGTACTGTTAGTTCGTAGAGATTGTCGGAATTCGCGTCATGGGGGTTCTCGAAATCGGGAAAGAGCTTAAAACTAACTGAAGCCGTAGTCCCGTTGATTTCGACGGGGGTTCCGGAGGGGTTCAGGGTCAAGGTCACTTGACTTGAGTTCAGCTCGAATTGATCGGCATCAGCTCCCCCGACAATCGAGAAAGTTAAGGGCTCAGTTTCCAGATCATAGGCAACGACGGAGGCAAAGGTAACGGATGACAAGCTTTCGTTACCAGCCACGTTTGCGGTAACGTTCCCGTCGTAAGATGTGATCACGGGAGCAGTACCTCCCTGAGTAGCTACGCCCGGCAAGGTGGAGGCGGTAAAAGAGGAATGGTAATTGAAATTGGTACGGTTCACAAGGTTTCCCAAACCCAACTGCCCATCCAGGTTCAAGCCTGCCGACCACAAGGCATTCGTCTTGAGAATCATTGAATGGCCTTGCCCTGCGAAAGCCTCCGTGACGCTAGATGAAAGGATCTTGGAAGGAAATGGACGCGTAGAGTAATCGCCCATGCCCAGTTGCCCAAACTGGTTTCGACCCATACCCCAAAGGGAACCGTCCTTCTTGATCAAAAGGCTGAAGTCGTGCCCGGCAACCACCCTGACCACATCGATCACTGAAACCTGAACAGGTATGTTTCGATGCGTCTGGGTTCCATCCCCAAGCTGTCCGTGGTCATTCCTACCCATGGACCAAACCGTACCATCGCGCTTGAGGATCAAGCTGTGCCCGTCGCCTGCAGCCACCGCCAAGACTCCGGAGTCGAGAATACGCTTGGATGCGTTTTGATCAACGTTTGCGCCATCTCCCAACTGACCATAAAAATTCGAACCCATTACCCAAAGAGAACCATCTGCCTTGACGAACAAGGCATGATCAAAGCCAGCAGCAAAACTTACCACGGGTGAAGCCAAATGAATCGGCGTTAGCCTTTGAACTGCATCATCAACTCCCAGCTCACCATTAAGGTTCAAGCCCATTCCACGCAAGGAACCATTGGACTCCAGAAAAAGGCTGAAGCGATTACTCGAACTGGCTGAAACCGCAACCACACCCGAGGCAGCGATCTGGACGGGCGAACCCCGGTCGATCAATGTGCCATCCCCTAGTTGACCGAATGCATTGGAACCCATACCCCAAAGTGAACCGTCGGACTTCACCACCAAGCTATAGTCCGATCCGAGAGAAACCGCTTCGACCGATGTGGTCACAACCTCCGCGGAACTCTTGTCGAAAATTCCCGAAAGGCCAAGCTCGCCATGATCATTCTGACCCATTCCCCGCAAAGAGCCGTTCGTATCCTTAACTAAGCTAAAGAACGGACCCTGCCCGAAGACAGCGGGCGACCCCGGCAAGCGATTGACCCCACCTACCTGCACCTGGACCGGCACATTGCTATTCGTTGTATCCCCGAAACCGAGCTGACCGTCGGCATTCAAGCCCATACCCCAGAGGGAACCGTTGTTGTCCAAGTAAAGGCTGTGGCCTTCCCCAGCGGTAATCATCGTGACGTTCGCCTCGGCAATAACGACGGGGGTATTCCTGTAGGAGTTGTCTCCAAGCCCAAGCTGACCGTAGGTGTTCAACCCTACGCCCCAAAGAGAGCCGTTGGCATCAAGATAGAGACTGTGGTGTCCCCCTGCCGCAATCGTCGTCACGTTCTCATCAACAAACTTCACGGGCAAGGTCCTGTTGGCATCATCACCTAGACCAAGCTGGCCGTTCGCGTTCAAACCCGTACTCCATAGGGAGCCATCGGTCTTCAGGATCAAGCTGTGCCCTTCACCGGCTGCAGTCGCCTCGACTCCCGAAAAGAGAATCTGTTGCGGCGTATCCATATCTTGAGTAAACCCATTACCCAACTGGCCGCTATCATTCCTACCCATACCCCAAAGAGAACCATCGCTCTTCACGAAAAAGCTGTGGTAGGCACCCGCCGAAATTGATGCCACCCCCGAAGAGAAAACAAGGGTCGGGGAAAGCTTTTGAAAGCCGTCCACTGTTCCCAGTTGGCCGTAGTCGTTCTGTCCCATCGACCATAGCGAACCATCCCTCTTCAGGAAAAGGCTGTGATACTTTCCTGCCGCTACCGCAGTAACGTTTGCATCCACGATTTTCACGAAACTGCTGTTTCGATCCGTCGTATTGCCGTCGCCAAGCTGACCATAGGCATTGTCGCCTCCTGCCCACAAGGATCCGTCGGTTTTGATTAGAAGGGTATGATCACCGCCCACTGCCGCGGCGATCACGTTCCCCACCGACACCTGTACAGTTCGATTACGATCGGTCTGGGTACCGTCTCCCAACTGGCCATTGTCATTGTCGCCCACGGCATTTAGTGTCCCGTTCACGTCAAGATACAGGCTGTGGTTGGCTGCGAAAGCTCTGGAAATCAAACCCGTATGCGCCACAACAAGAAAAGCCATGCAAATCACGCCTCGGAAACGTGATTCGAGCAATTTTCCTTTAAGGTGACCGGGAATCATAAAATGACACTGCCAAGAATTGCTTCCGGAATAAAAGGGCAAAGACTGGCCGGAGATGAGGCAGTAGAGTAAATTTAAAACCCCTGAAGCCTCATTCGTCAAAGGATTTAAAGCCGGGGTAAGTTTCGAAGTGAGCCGCAAAGAAACTTTTTCTAAAAAACAATAGGTTGTTACCTTAGCTTTCCAATTGAGATATTTCCCCCGAACTGGTCGAAACTCGCTCGGTCGTGCATCAGGTTGCCGCCTGCCTTCACGTTGTTGAGGAAGTTGACCCTTCCCAACTGCTGGGCGGCGGAAACGTTCGTGCCGAAATTCGGATACTTCCCGTCAATGGCACCCTTCAGGCTATTCAGGTTCACGGCGGCATTGGCGGGGAAGTTAATGTTTGCGAGTCGAATGGTGGTGGCCTCCATCACGATCTTGGGCAGATTCTGGTTGAAGGTCAGTCCATCCAAGTACATTTCCTTGGCTGCCTTCAGCGTGGCCAAGCTCGAGGCGCTAACCTCCGAACCGACCAAGTTAATATTGCGGAGACTATGAATGGTAACCTCGTTCCCTCCTCGCAGGAGAGCCCCCTCCAGCACAACGTCGCGCCGAGCCGAAAGCACCAAGTCGTTCGTGGCGGCATCCAGAGTCAAGCCCTTGGCACCCTCCAGCTCGCTTCCGCTCATCACCACGATTCTCTTGCTGGCTCCCGCGTCACCTGAAAAGGACAAGCTTCCGCTCAGGCTCAGCTTGTCGACTGCCCCAAAGGCAAGGGAATCCATGCCCGACAAGGCCAAACCGGACAAGTCGTAGCTTCCGCCGGCAAGGGTGAGCTTGTCTCCTCCAATAAAAGCAGTCTTACCCGCAACCAGTTGGTCCGACTCCAGACCCTGATAGACGGAAGCAACGTCCTGATAAAATCGATTGACCAAGGCTTCCTCGCCACTGACTAGGGAACTGCCGCTCAGGTCACCTGCAAAGCTTCCGTCCGCCAGCAAAAGGTTGGCTACATCGCCTTCCCGTAAAAGTTCATCCGTCAAGGTACCTCCGCCCGCCTCCAGCAATTCATCGAGAATGGCGGAGTTGCCGGTCTCCCTCAGGTTGTCGTTCAGGGCTAGGAAATCATTTTGGCTAGCAGTGGAAGGCTGAGCGACAGGCGTCCCACCGGAATTCATCGCCTTCAGGTTTTCCTCGGTCAGGATTCCCTCTAGCCAAGACTCGGCGTATTGCTTTGCGATCAGGTTGGCCACCGAGACGTCGTTGGACAGCGACAAAATCTTTTCTCTCGTTTCACCCGAATAACTGAAGAAGTTCGACAGGTGACTTTCCGAAACCCCTTTATCGAGCAAGCTTAACAGGCGCCGAGTCTTTTGTGGCCCTGCCTTAAGGAAGGAGTCCTGTAAACCCAGCCCAAAGCCATAGAAAGCGGAAGCGTCCTTATCGCTCAATCCAAGCCTTGAAATCTCCTTCGCCCTCGGGCTTGCCTTGCCCGTCTTGCGGGCCTGCCGGGCGTCCGAGTTGTTTTCCAGAACCTGCGATTTGTCCACCTTGCCCACACCGGCGGAGGAAGCTTCATCGGTTCTCTTCCGAGGATCCGCATCCCCTCTGCGTCGCTCATTACCGGAACCTTCTCGACCACCCTGTTCTCCGGGTTCGTCACCAGCTTCTCCTCGTCTCTCCTCGGCTTCGCGAGGACCACCCTCGCGAGGTCGGGTACCATCCTCCCGCTTCGCCTCCGTGGTAGCCGAGTCCATCGCCTCGCTCACGGCAACGAGTGGAACTTCCTTGGTCGTCTGCTCGGCCACATTGTTGTTCACGTTGATGTTTTGGACGACCACGGGATTGACTGGGCGAGGAGTTGCAACTCCCGCCGAGGAAACGTCCAGTCCTCTTCCGGGTCCGATGGCAACGGGACGAGCGGCTCCCTTGGGGGTGAAGGCCACGGTCGACTCCGTCACGTCCAACTTCAGCCCCGTACCGGGGTTTTGCGACATCTGGAACTGCGTTCCCCGAATTCCCGCAACCCCGCTCGGGGTCGAAATGTCCAAGCTTGATTCCCGATCCAGCTTCTTCGTCCCCACCACGATCGAGCCCCAGTCCAAGTCCAGCTTTACGTTCGACTTGCTCGGCTCCTCCTTCAAATCTTCCACCTTTCGGCCGCGTGCATCAAACGGCTCTTGGCTAAATTCCCTGATCTTCAGCATACTCTGCGATTCCAACGTCATCACGGTACCGTTGGAGAAAAGCAGGATGATCTTTCCCCCTACCCCGGCTTGGGCGGAATTCCCCTCGGGCAAGGCGGAACCAAGCTTCGTCTTGTCCTCGGGCAATACGTTCCCCTCCCAGTCCAGGAAGCGGGTCGGCCCTTCCTTCAGGGCGATGATGACCACGCCTCGGCCCTCACCCTCGTCAGCCTCCTGTCCGAAAAGGCAAACGGGGATAAGGGCAAATCCGATAAAAAAGGCTAGCTTATGCATAAAGGTTTTCATGGTGAAGAAACATCATTATGCGCGTTTCCCTCCTCCACGTCAATCCATGCTCCATCCCGATATCGATAGAGGAAAACCCTGCCTCCCACCTCACCCATCAGGTAGTGCCAGCCCGCAGGCTCGTTCTGGAACAAGTAGGGATAGATCCCCTCGCCCGTCCATACCCAGCCCAGCTTCTCGTGCCAAAGCCATACGCCGCCCCCACCATCTCCCGCCGAGAACAGCCAGCCCAGCTTCTCGTGCCTCAGCCAACCGTTCCTCGCCAGGTAGAAGCTGCCGAACCACGGGCTCCTCCACCAATCCGCGGCCTGTCCCGAAGCCACGGCCTTGGCCCACTTCGGCCCCGTCGGTTCCCGTGTGGCGGTAAACCTTTCCTGCGTCCCGTAGCTCACCCCCTCGACGTTTCGCGCATAGGCTCTGAAATAGTAGCGAGCCCCGACCACCAATCGGCCGGTCAGAGCTGAAAAAGCTTTTCCATTGAGCAGCGCCGCCAGCCTCGTCACTCCTTCCTCGCCCAGCTCCGGATCAGGTTGTCGGCCCAAGACAAATCCCACTTCCGTCACGCCCAACGAATGGCCATGGTCATGTATGCTCCCACGAAGTTCCATCGCGCCACTCGACGATGCTCGCGCCTCCACCGTCTCGACGATGGGAGTGAAGGCGTCCGTAACTGTAAGGACGAAAGTTTTTTCAGCATATCCCCCAAATTGATCCTCCGCTCGCAAGCGAACCGAGTGAGTGGAAGCAGTCTCGAAATCAAGGACAGTCGCCGTTCGCAGGGCGCCTTGGGAATCCACTTGAAAGGAACGGTTCCCGCTCGCCCCATTCCCATCAACCAAGGAAAAAGAAAACGTTTTCGTGACGTTGGAGTCCGGATCGACGGGAACCGACAAATTCCCAACCAGAGTTCCCGCCGTCATGCCTTCCTCGACCTTCGAGTCGGACAAGTTTATCCCGCCGGGCGGACGATTGAACACGGTCACCGTCCTGCCCACCGTGACGGCGACGTTGCCGGCACCGTCCGTTCGGGAATAGGTTAGGAGGTAACTACCGGGAATGTTCACGTGCACCGTCCCGTTCGTATCCAGTGTGCCGTTTCCGTCCACTACATCCGTCCATGTCGCCCCAGGATCAAGATAGATCCTCCCCGCCTCAATGGTCACGTTAGCATCGCCCGTCAAGGTGATCACCGGCTTCTTCGTGTCCACCACTGTCACATTACGCGTTACCTGCGTGGCGATGTTGCCTGCGACATCCGTTCGGAAATAGGTCAGTACATAACTGCCGGGAACGTTCAGGTTCACCGTACCGTTCGCAACCAAGGTGCCGTTTCCGTCCACCATGTCCGTCCAAGTCGCTCCTGCATCAGAATAAGACGAACCCGCCTCAATGGTCACGTTAGCATCGCCCGTCAAGGTGATTACGGGCTTCGTCCTATCCACCACGATTACCGTCCGGTTCA
>CAZNWO010000098.1:9630-11714 GCA_964576585.1 uncultured Puniceicoccaceae bacterium
TCCGTCCAAGTCGCCCCGGCATCCGAGTAAGTCGAGCCCGCCTCAAGCGTCACATTCGCATCCCCGATCAAGGTGATCATCGGTCGATGATCATCGATGTCGAGAACGGTAATGGTGAAGATTCTTTCCGTTCCTAGGTTGTGTTCGTCCGTTGCCCTCACGCGAAGGCTGAGGGTTGCGTTGGCCTCGTAATCGAGTGCACTCGCGGTTCGCAGGGTGCCGTTGGACTCGAGGGTGAAGAGGTGGTTGTGAGTGGAACCATTGCCGTCGGCGATGGCGAATAGATGGCTTGCGTTGGCGTCCAGATCGCTGGCCTGCAAAGCACCCACCCAACTACCGGCGGGGAGGTTTTCCTGAATTGTGGCGCCGGACAACGCAATCTTATGCGGCGGGAGGTTGGCCGGGGCGAGGAGGGCGGCGTTCTCCCATTCGGCGTCCACCTTGTAGACGGGCCCCTCGAATACCTTGACCGGCGTCTCGGTCCAGTCCCCACGGCCCATTTCTGGGTCGCCGAACCCGTGCCTGCCCGCTGCCCACACGGAACCGTCCGCCTTGATGAACAAGTGGTGGTCCGAACCTGCGGCCGCCGCAACCACCCCAGATGCCACGATTTGCACGGGGGATGGGTAATTAGTAACGCCAGTGATCCCCAAGCGGTTGTGCCCGTTCGAACCCATGCCCCAAAGGGAACCATCGTCCTTGATAAAGAGGCTGTGATAGTTGCCAGGCGCCATGGCGACTACCCCCGATGCCACGATTTGGACGGGGGACGGTTGATCGATACCCGCGTTGAACGCTTCGCTGGAGCCCCCGTTTTGGCCGTTGCCGAGTTGTCCGGAGTTATTGTATCCCATGCCCCAAAGGGATCCATCGGCCTTGAGATAGAGTGAATGGTGGGTTCCCGCGGACACGGAGACGATCCCTTGCTCCTCGATCCGAACCGGAGTGTTTCGGCTGGTGGTGGAACCGTCGCCCAACTGGCCATATTTGTTGTACCCCATCACCCAGAGTGAGCCATCGGTCTTCAAGTACATACTATGCCTATAGCCCATGGAAAGTTCGGTCACCCCGGAAGGCTCGATCACGACCGAAGTGTTTCGATCCAGGTTCGTGCCATCACCCAATTGTCCCTGGGCATTGTGCCCAAAACCATGGAGCGAACCATTGGCATCCAGATAGAGGCCATGGTAATGGCTCGCCCCCACGCGGGTGGCGTTCGCCTCGATCACGGTCGCCCAGGTCGCCCGACTGGATATCGTGCCGTCGCCCAACTGGCTTTGGACATTGTAGCCGATGGTGTCGATGGCGCCGTTCTCCCGAATGGCCAACGAGTGATGGTTCCCCAAGTCAAAGTCACGCAGGGGAACGTCGGGGCGAACCGTGGTCCAATCATTCGCCAGCGGCACACCGTCACCCAAGCGTCCCATGGAACGACTGCCAAACCCGAGCAATTGGCCCGAATCCATCACGACCAAACCAAAAAAATACCCTATGGCGGCGGATCGGGCCCCTGATTCCACGATGCGAACCGGCGTGCTCCTGTTGGTCGTTGTGCCGTCACCCAGTTGGCCCAATTCGTTCCTTCCCATGCTCCAGATCGATCCATCGTTCTTCAGGTAAACGCTGAAATGGCAATGGTTCGCGACGCCCAGCGCCTTGACTCCGCCCGCCTCGATTTGAACGGGCGTGGTTCGATTGGCCGTCGTGCCATCGCCCAATTGGCCGTAGCCATTGTAGCCCATGGCCCACAACGAACCATCGGTCTTGCGGAAGAAACTATGGTGGACGCCCGCGGCGACCTCGGCCACGCCCGAGGATTCCACCTGAACGGGTGTGTGCCGATCCGTCGTCGTACCGTCCCCAAGTTGCCCCGCATTGTTTCTCCCCATGGCCCATAATGAGCCGTCGGCCTTCACGTACAAGCTATGTTGGTATGCTGCAGCCGCGGTCAAGACGCCGCCGGACTCGATTTGCACGGGCGTGATTCGGGTGCTCGTCGCGCCGTCGCCCAGTTGGCCATATCTGTTATAGCCCATCGTCCACAAGGAACCATCGTCCTTGATGAACAGCGTTTGATAGGTACC
>CAZNWO010000099.1:0-11621 GCA_964576585.1 uncultured Puniceicoccaceae bacterium
CTAGCGAAGGCAGCAAGGTGTGGGCTCCGACGTAGTTGGCCATGATCTGGTCGGCCGAGATGGCAATGTTGATGCGGCCGCGCGTGCTGGCGTCCGGCAAGCGCGCGGTGAGCCAGGTAGAAAGCTCTAAGGCGTGTGGCGCACCGCTGAAGGGGGTGATCGGCACGCCGGAGATACCTTTCATCATCAGGCACTGGTTCATGATCGGTTGCAGGGACTGGATGATGGACGGCGGTGAGTTGAGAAAGGCTTCTTGGTCTTTTGGCCAGAACTGGTCCATGATGACACCGTGGGGCATATACATGAATGCGAGGCGGACGGGCGGCTTGGCGGGAGCGGCGGCCGAGGCCAGAGAATTCATGAACGGCAATGCGAGGGAAACACCCGTGCCTTTCAGAAAGGCGCGGCGGTCAACGATAGAATGGTTTTTCATGGTATTCCTCTTTATCCTTTCACTCTGCGGTGCGTAAACAGGTAACTGCTGATGACCTCGGATATAATTGTTCGCACGCGGTACTTGTCCTTGGCAATCTTATTCATCAGCCTGTCGATTACCACATAATCGTATCCTTCAAGCTGTCTGCCAAGAGCATAAGCCATGAGTCTTTGGGTAAGGTTGCGGGCCAGATCCGCCTCTCGTCGAGCGAGGAGGCCTTTCAGTTCGGCAGGTGAAGAAAAGCCATTTCCATCGGGCAGCGTGCCCGCGGAATCGATGACAAGTCCCTCCTCGTTCTTTTCGCGCCAGCGGCCGATGGCGTCGAAGTTCTCCAAGCCGAAGCCGATCGGATCAAGAATCTTGTGGCAATTCCGGCAGGTGGCTTCGGATTGATGAAGTTCCGTGCGTTGGCGTAACGTCAGTCCCTCGGTTTTCTTGTGGTCCTGCTGCTCGAGTTCGGGGATGTCGGGCGGCGGCGGCGGGATACGATCTCCCAAGATCTGTTCGAGAACCCAAACCCCTCGCCGTACGGGGCTGGTTCGGTTTGGATAGGAGGTGGTCGCGAGTGTGGCCGGCATGCCGAGAATGCCGCCGCGGTTTGGGTTCGCAAGCTTTACCCGCCGCATTTTAAGTCCACTTACGGATTCCTCTAGACCGTACACCTTGGCGAGCGGTTCATTCAGGAAGGTGTAGTCGCTGTCCACGAACCGTACCACGCTTTGGTTCTCATGCACGATGCTTTCAAAAAACAGGCGAACTTCCCTCATCATCGCCGTGCGCAGGGCAGGGGTCATTTGCGGAAACGTGTTCGGATCGAATACCTGCCCGTTCAATTCGTTGACCCGAAGCCACTGTGCGCCGAAACCATCGAACAAAGCACGCGAGCGCTTGTCCTTGAGCAGCCGTTGCGCTTGAGCCTTAAGAACAGCTTTTTTGTGAAGTTCCCCCTTGTCGGCCAAGGCCGCCAACTCGGCGTCGGGCGGAGACGACCACAATAGGTAGGATAGGCGTGAGGCCAATTGATGGTCGTCCAGCAGGACAATGCGCTCCTTGGCAGATTTCGGATCACCGGCAGGAGTGATGAACAGGAACTGCGGTGAGACGAGGACGGCCTTGAGCATGAGGCTCAAGGCCTCGGTATGGTCGAGATCATTGTTCCGCCCCAAGTCATAGACGTCAATCAGGACATCCAATTCAGATTCGGATGCAGGTCGCCGGTAGGCATCCCGGGCAAGGGAACGGGCGATTTTTCGGGCCTCCTTGCGGAGGTCGCTTCCTTCGAGCGGCGGCTTGCCGAAGAGGCGTTTCTGGATTGCAGTGGGAGCCTTACCTACTGGAGCAACGACCTGTTCGACAACCTTGTTGGCAATGCCCAGGAAGAGTTCGGACTGCAAAGGTGAGATGGAGTTGAGAAAACCCTCTCCGATCACTTCCTCCGGCAGACTGTCGGCGATCGACGGATCGACTCCGTAAAGTTCATGCAGGGTGTTGGCGTATTCGGCCTTGGTAAGTCGGCGAATCACAAAGGGTCCCGGATCACGCGGCGCCAGATATTTGATCTTGCCCATCCATTCGATAAATTGGCGTCGTTCTTCATCGGTAGGAAATTTGGATGCGTCTTCCGGAGGCATGTCGTGCACCCTCACGTTTGCCACTGCCTTCTTCCAATGCAGTGCAGCGGATGTGCCCTCGGGATGGTGGAGAGCCGACTTCAGGTTGATTCCCGCCTCGGGTCGGCTGTCGTGGCACTTTACGCAGTACTTGTTGACGAAGGGAGTGATCTTTTCCTTGAAGACCTTGCGGGCATCGGCTCGGAGGGCCTCCTCGTTCATGTTGTTGTCGTTCTCAGCCCAAAGGGGTGAAAGCGAACACCATGACAGAGCAAACCCCAACACCCAACATGCTAGGCTGCCTTTCAGGGTTACCCGGCGATCAATCTCTATGGTCATCGTGCGCTTTCCAACATAGGTAGGTTAGCATGATCGGCAATTCCGTTATGGTTTCCCCTTGATTTTTTCACTTGCCGACTTTGGCGTACCGAAGCCATTGCCGGTGGATTTCCTTGGCATCGAAAGGGCCTGATTTCACTAGGTAACGATATCTTGAGACGTACTTGTCCGAAGGCTTGATCATGAAGTGGCCTTCAACCATGGGAGCGAAGCAGAAATAGGGCTTGCTGGGGTGGAGTCGCACGTGCTGGGGAGCTCGGAAGTTCTCGGGGTGACAAAATATGGCGACCGAGGCGTTCCTCCCGGCAAGCTTGCCGCCAAGAGCAACCCAGTTTGGGCGGGTGTGGTTTCCCTTCAGGCGGTCATCACCTTCGCTTGTAAGGAATTGGAAGCCATTCGGGTTGGCGTCTGTGGCATCCTTCTGCAATAACCATTCGGAAGGTCCTCGGAAGGCCATTCCCCCGTAGTGATACTTTTCCAGAAGGAGTGGCTTGTCCGTCGCGCAGGTCTGGACGCTTTTCAGATCGAAGAGAAAATAATCGTTTGGAGTTCGGTAGATCGTGACGGTCCAAGTCTCGTTCAGGGCATCTCTTCGCTCTTCCCCTTTTCCGACCACAAAAGCATGCTTTACGCTGAAGGAGACGCGATCCTTTTGGCGATTCAGATCGACGACTTTACGGTGCTCAATGGTTCCGAGTTGTTTCGCTTGGTTCCAGAACTCGACGTTCCGCCCGTCGAACTTCGCTTTTGTCCATGCAAAGAACAAGGCGTGCTGGTGTGGATGATCGAGGGGGAAGTCGCCGGTTACCACTTGTCCGCCGGGACTGAAGACGGGGTGGACGTAGCCGCTGCGGCGAAAATGCTGCGCCAGTCCATTGGGCACGGGTTTCTCCTTCTTTACGTATTCCAGTACAGGCTTCCCTCGCAAGGTGATGCGTATGACCTCATCCGTCTCGGTCATCACCAGGTTGGCTTTCGTCGCCGGGTCGTCCTTGTTTTCGTGAGGTCCCGTGATTGAATCCGGCATCGTGGCGACGACCAACGATGCCGAGAAGGTCATCGAGATCAACAAGCCGATTTGCGGGAGAACATTTCCCGTTCCGCTCAAAGTCCTTCCCGCAAACCTGATTCGTAGATTCTTCATCACGACCTTGCGTTCGATTTGTCGATGGGTTGCATGCGGGTCAAAAGAAGATTCGCTCGGCCGTTCCGCGAAGCATGGCGGTTTTCTCGGTCTCGCTGAGGAAGTCGAGATGGTCGCGAACCAAGGCGATGGAGGCTTTGTAGGTGTGCTTGCCCTCGACCTGGAACGGACAATCGCTGGCCCACATCAATCGGTCGGCGCCGTAGGAGTCACGCAGTTGCCGGATCATGTCGGCCAAGTCGTCGTAAGGCGGAGCCTTTGCGCCCAATGCGTAAAAGGCGGAAGTCTTTACCGCGACGCGCTTGAAAGAGGACAGCCTTAGCAGTTGGTCCAACTGTTCCTGTCGGATCTTTCCGCGCATGCCGATGCGGGCGAAGTGATCGATTACCACGGACGTTTCCGGATGCTCCTTGCAGAGACGAGTGATCGAGGGCAAGGCGTCGGGATCCACCAGACAGCAAATCGACTGGCGGGTCTTCGCGGCTTCCCGCCACATCTTCTTCATATCGTTCGACTTTTCCCAAGCTGAGGCGTTTTTCGCATTGGCGTATACTCGAAACCCCCGCACACCTCGACGTCTGAGTGCACGCATGCGTTTAGCGAGATCGGGCGCCGTTTCATCCACGATGGCGACTCCGCCGAACAATCCTTTGTGGAGATCCATGACGTCCAGCATGTAGGAGTTGTCGTGCCCGTAGAAACTCATCTGGATGAGTACGATGCGCGACACGCCGTGGGGACGGCATTCGGAGAACAACTCCTCCGGGGTGAAACTGGCTCGGAGTCCTTTCCTGTCTCTACCTCTTGCGTTTGGATACTTTTTGGTTTTCGGTGTCCAGACGTGAACGTGGGCGTCGATCCAACCGGGGGAGTCCTCGTCTTTGTCCTGAGCTAGACAGACTCCTGCAAGGGCCCCTGCGCCGGTTGCGAGTAATTGGCGGCGTGTTGTCATCATCATTCGAATTCCATTATGAATTTCCGATAAAAATCAAGCGCTGTTTGAACTTGGGCGACCTCGACGTATTCATCAACCGTGTGAGCTTGTTCGATCGAGCCCGGGCCAAAGATGATGCTGGGGATGCCCGCTCGGGACAGCTTGGTGCAGTCGCATCCGAAAGCAACGCCGCCGGGTTCCGCATCTAGACCCATGGCGTCGAGAATATGAGAAGCTTTTTGCACGACCGGGGAGTCGGAGGAAGTTTCCATGGCTTCGTCGTTGATGCTCGGAGGCTTCATTTCGAAGTCGATTTGGGGCAACTCGCGGTCGACAAATTCCCGGCATTGGGCAAGTGCGCTTTGCGAGGTTTCGCCAGGCAGCAGTCGACGGTCAATTTTAATGCGACATTCCTCCGGGACGAAATTCACTTGAGCCCCGCCTTCGATCACTCCGACAGATCCCGTAGCTGCGCCCACCAACGGATGTGTTCTCCGGGAGATGTCGGCGAAATGCTTTTCCAAGGCCAAGATCAATCGAGCCATGTCCGTGATGGCGTTTCTTCCCAGTTCCGGTCTGGAACTGTGGGCTGATTTTCCGCGCGTGAAGACGTCCCATCGCAGTACGCCCTTGTTGGCGCGGATTACCCGAAGTTCCGTGGGCTCCGCGACGATGGCGGCTTCGGGGAGCGAATCTTTTCGTAGGGATTCAATCAAGCGAAGGACTCCCCTATATGCGTGCTCTTCATCCACGACGGCGGCGAAGATCACGTCGCAAGGCGGTCGCTCAACCTCCTTGACCGCATGCATCATAGCCGCCAACCCCGCCTTGACGTCGCAACTTCCCCGACCGCGCATCCGCTCGTCCTCGATTACGGGGTCGAAGGGATCGAACGCCATGTTTTCGGTCGAAACCGTATCCATGTGGGCTTCGAGCAAAATGCAACGGCTGGAGTCTCGTCCTGGGACCCGGGCCATCACGTTTTTGCGTTCAGGCAAAACTTCTTCTTGCCGGACTTCGACTTCGGACTGCTCGAAGAAATCCCTAACGTAACGCCCGACCTCAGTTTCACCCGGACCGTTCCATTCCGGATTCACGCTGTTGATGCGAACCAAGTCGGCGAGTGTATCAAGGACCGGTGTCATGAGAACTTCCGCAAGACTTCGAGGAATCGTTCGACGTCCTCCGGTTGGTTGTAGCCGTGCACGGATACCCGCATCCTCCCCGCTTGATGCATGACGTGGACGTTCCGTTCAAGCAAAGCAGTTTGGATCTGCTCCGCCTTCGGATGTCGAAACGAAACGATGCCCGACATGTTGCCGGGCTGAAGCGGAGCCATCGGTTGAAACCCAGCCCCAACCAGTTCCCCATGCAGAAACTCCACGAGGGGGGTCGCATGGTTCTCAATTGCGGCGACGCCAACTCCTTCTATAAATTCTAGGCCGGCTCTCAGGGCGTAGATGGAGGCGAAGTTCGGCATGCCTACGGAAAAACCGGCCGCGCCTCGGTTCGGTTTAGCCCGTTTGAAGCGATTCTCGCCAAACGCGTCTTGCAAGTGATACCAACCGCCTGCATGGGGCGTGAGCCTGTCCGCCTTCGCCTTTGGGATGGAAACCACGCACCCGCCGTGCAGCGCGAGGATCCACTTGTGGGTGCTGGAGATGATGCAGTCCGCATCGAGACAATCCAAGTCCACTCTCCCGAATGCCTGCGTGACGTCGACCGCTAGAATGGCGTTGGGAGCTTTTGCCCTGACCAGATTGCGAAACGGTCCCCATTCGATTCGATGGCCATTGAGAAAGCTGACAAGCGAAACCTGAACGAGCTTGGTGGATTCGTCCAGCATGCCCTTCAGGTCGTCCAGTTCGAGCACGCCGTTTCGGTTGGACCAGACGTTTACCCTCGGCGGAACAGCGGCTGCCAGCCATGGCGTGGCGCCCGCCGGAAAATCCAAGTCGCTGATCACGACTTCGTCCGCCGGCTTCAACTGGAGGGCGGAGGCAAGCAGGTTGTAGGCTTCCGAGCTGCACGAGCAGAACGACACTTCTTCGGGGTTGCGTCGCAACATCCTGGCTGCAGTTTCACGACATTTCTCCAGTTCCGGAAAATGAAAGTCACGTCCGAGCATTCCCAAGGATTTGTGTTCCCAGTAGTTTTCAAGAGCCGAACGGACCAGTTTCGGGGGGATTCCTTCGGCAGCGCTATTGAGGTAGGTGAAGTCCCGAAGTTGGGGGAAGTCCTCGAATCGACTTTCCGGCGTCAGCATGCAATTCGGTCGGTATTAGGGCGACGAGCTTACGCCAGAATATCCTTCGCTACCACGCCGTGAACATCCGTGAGTCGGAAGTCACGACCTGCGTAGCGATAGGTCAGCTTCTCGTGATCCAGACCCAATAGGTGAAGGATCGTGGCATGGAGGTCGTGGACGTGCATTTTGTTCTCGGCCGCATAGTAACCGTAGTCGTCGGTCGCACCATAGGCGTAGCCGCCTTTGACTCCGCCGCCGGCCATCCACATGGTGAATCCGTGAGGATTGTGATCGCGGCCATCAGTACCTTGCGCGGTAGGAGTTCGGCCAAATTCGCCACCCCAGAGGACGAGGGTGTCATGGAGCAGACCACGAGCCTTGAGATCCGAAAGGAATCCGGAGATCGGACGGTCGACTTCAGCGGCGTTCTTGGTGTGGCCTTGGTAAAGGTTTCCGTGTTGGTCCCACTGTACCACGCTGTCGCTGTGCGTGACTTGTACAAAGCGTACGCCGCGTTCGAGGAAGCGCCGAGCCATGAGACATTGGCGACCAAAGTCCTCGGTAACGGGATCATTCATGCCATATAGTTTTCTGGTTGCCCGGCTTTCGCCGGCCAAGTTCTGGATTTCCGGCATGGCGGTTTGCATCCGGTAGGCCAGTTCAAACGATTGCAGGCGACTTTCCAAAACCTCGCTTGAGCTGGTTGTCAGGTTGAATCCGGCGTTCAGTTTAGCCATCAGGTCCAGTTGCTCCCGTTGTTGACCTGCGGAAATCCGCTCGTTGGAGATGTGCTTTACGCTGATTTTAGACGATGGAAGGCTGGCGTTCCCAATCGGCGTTCCCTGACAGTGAGAAGGCAGGAACGCTGCGCCCCAGTTGTTGACTCCGCCGTGGGCGAGGGTAGGGCAGATCGTGACGAAGGCGGGCAGGTTGCGGTTTTCTGTTCCAAGGCCGTAGCTGATCCACGATCCCATGCTCGGTCGCACGAACTGGTCCGCGCCCGTGTGCAGCCTGAGCGAGGCGGCTCCGTGGGCGGGGTTTGTGCCGTGGACGGAACGCAGGATGCAGAGATCGTCTACGTGCCGGGCGACGTTGGGGAATAGTTCGCTGACGGGTAGACCGCTTTCCCCATACCTCTGGAATTTCCAGGGAGACTTGAACAGGTTGCCCTGCTTAGCGAAGGTAACCTCTGGCAGGGGGAAGGGCAGTGGCTTTCCGTGGTCGCGGTCGAGGAGGGGCTTTGGGTCGAAGGTGTCGACGTGCGAGGGACCGCCCTTCATGAACAAGAATACGATTCGTTTCGCCCTGGCGGGAAGGTTTGGCCGCAGGGTCGTTTCCGACGCCAGCAGGGAGTTGAAGGCGAGGCCGCCGAAGCCTGCCGCGATCGATTTCAGGAGTTGGCGTCGGTTCTGCGGAAATCTCATTTCACGTAGAAGAATTCGTTGCTGACGAGAAGGGTCTGGCAGAGCAAGGCCCAGGCGTTTTCGTTCCGGTCGAGAAAGGCGAGGCTGCTCTGCATCTCGGCGGAGCGAGGTTCACGGTGAAAACAGGCTCGCCAAGTTTTTCGGATTCCGTCCTTACGGTTCTTTTCCGTTGATACTTCCTTCGCCAAAACTTCCGCGGAATCGAGAACTAAAGGATCGTTCATTAAGACCAGCGCCTGTGGGGCGATTACGGTTTCGTTGCGCGTTCCGGTCGGCATGGTCGGATCCGGGAAGTTGAATTGTTCGAACAAGGGATAGAGGTTGTTGCGGATCACGGGCAGGTAGATCGCCCTACGCAGACTTTCGTAGGTGGTGTGGTCTTCCGAAGTGTGGTTGAATACGAACTGTCGGTTGCGCAGGGGCAGGGTTTTGCCGCCGAGCGATTGATCCAGTCGCCCGGATACAGATAGGATGGAGTCCCGGATTTGTTCGGCTTGCAGGCTGCGCAGGTTCTGCTTCCAATGCAGGCGATTCTCGGGATCGATCGCCGCATGGTTCTGTTCCTCAGGGTGAGTGGAAGCCATCCGCCAGGTGCCGGAGCGCAGGATCAGGCGGTGCATCGCCTTGACCGACCAGCCGGACTCGACGAATTTCGATGCCAACCAGTCAAGCAGTTCCCTGTTTGATGGAGGGGAGCCTCTCACTCCGAAGTTCTCCGTGCTGGGCACGAGACCTCGGCCGAAGTGCCATGCCCAGATGCGGTTAACCATGACGCGGGCCGTTAGCGGGTGCCCCGGGTCAGCCATCCATTGAGCCAGTTCCAGTCGGCCACTGGTTGAGTCGGAGAACTTTGGTTGTTTGTTCTTTCTGGTCATCACTTGCGGCAACCCTCTGCCGACCTCGTTGCCGGGCGTCTTGTGGTTGCCGCGTATGAAAATCGGCATCACGTCTTTGATTTCTCCCTCGCTGACTCCCATCAAGGCGGGTTTGTCGGGGGCTGCAGTCTCGAAGTCTCGAGCAAGGTTCAGAAGTCGGTGGTATTCGGCCAGGGTTTTTTGGTCGAAGGCAAAGGCCTCCACGGTGGGAACGGCAAGAAATCCCGCCTTGTCGTACAATGCCGCCCTTGCGGTTTCGAGGCGTTTGTCGGTTAGCTTTTTTGCCTTGGAGTCTTTTTTTCGGGCGGTGGCGAATGCAGCCTCGGCTTCCGCCAAGATTTTCGAATAGTGGGAGCGCAGGCCCTCGGGATCGTTGGCTTTTGCGAAAAGATGCCAGTCCTCGAAGAAAGGGTCGTCTCGGTTAAACTTCAGGTGCATTCGGCAGTGATGCAGGATGCGGGGATGAAGCCCGAGTGGTTTGGCGATTGCCGAGACTTCCCTGAGTCCTGCTCCGGGATCAAACTGCAGGCACGCCACCAGGTATTCCGTCGCCTTCGATCGGGCTTTGCCGCGCAACCGAACGATTTCCGCATTCTTGAACGAAGAAGCGGCGGACTTCAGTTTTTTGAGCTTTTCTTCGATGGCGACGATGCGTTTCTTGTCATCTTCCGTTTCGATTGAATGCTCGTACCAGTATTTGATCGCTCCTCTCTTCTCTTTCCCGAAGGTTGCCGTACTGCGAAAGATTGCGGCCATGGAGTAGTAGTCCTTTTGGAGGATGGGATCGAACTTGTGGTCGTGGCAACGAGCGCAGCCAAAGGTCATGCCGAGAAACGTCTTGCCCAGCGTATCCAGTTGTTCGTCGATGACGTCCATACGCAGTTTTTCCATGTCGGGCTCAGCGAGGACTTTGGGGCCGAGTTGCAGGAAACAGGTGGCCGTAATGGTTTCGTGGTCGGCGTCCGGCAACAAGTCGCCGGCAATCTGCTCGATAAGAAATCGATCGTAGGGTTTGTCCGCGTTGAAGGAATTGACGACGTAGTCGCGGTATCGCCAAGCGTTTCCAAAGCCGATGTTTTCGTCCAAGCCGTTCGAATCCGCATAGCGTGCCACGTCCAGCCAATGTCTTCCCCAGCGCACGCCATATTGGGGAGAGTCGAGAAGGCGCTCGACCAAGGCTTGATAGGCGTCGGGGCTTTCGTCCGACAAGAACGCGTCCACTTCATCCTGTGTCGGTGGCAGACCGATCAGGTTCTGGGTCAAGCGGCGAATCAAGGTGCGCTTGTCCGCTGCCGGGGCGGGCGAAAGTCGGCTTTTACGCAGGCGGGCCAGAACGAAGGCATCGATAGGTGTTCGTATAAATGGCGAATTCACCTTCGGTACAGGCGGTCGTTCAACGGGCTGAAGGGACCAGAAGCGTCGACCCTCCTCGACGGACATCCCCTTGGGTCCGACCGCAGTTGCTCTCGGTTGTTCCCTCGGGTCGGGCGCACCCATCTTGATCCATTTCTCCAGTTTGGCCACGACATCGGTCGGCAAGCGATTCTTCGGTGGCATTTGGAGGTCTCGATTCCGGTAGCGGATGGCTTCTACCAGCAGACTGGATTCGGGGTCACCCGGCGCGATGACTTTTCCCGAGTCACCTCCCGCTTCGATGCCCAATCGGGAGTCAAGAAGCAACCCGCCCTTGACCTTCGAGTCGGTCGAATGGCATTCGTAGCAGCGCTCGACGAGAATGGGCCGAATTTCCTTTTCGAAGAAAGCTATGCCTTCCGAAGCCGAGACACTTCCCATGCCCGCAAGGGCGGGAACCAAGATCAAGAGGAATCGTAAGTTCATCGCATGTTCAAATATCGGAGCATTACATGAAAACTCTGCAGATTCCTTTTTGCAAGGTAAAGAAAGCTGCCGAAAGCCATTGTTTCCCAATTACGAGATCGTTGTTTGGTCGTATTCGTTCTTTCGATAGTGACAAAACAGGATGAATTGTCTTACTCCCTCTCAACTAGAACCTTTAATCAAAAAAATCATGTCAGCAGAACAAAAAGCGAGAGAGCTCGGAATAGACTTAAGACCTCAGGAGCAGGGATATCTCAATTTGTGTATCAAGAGTGGAATTCATCTTATTACCTCGGGGCACGTGAGCGACATCAAGGGAGTACTGGGAAAGAATCTCGAAGTCGAGGACGGCTACAAGGCTGCCCGGGAATGCGCGGAGAAAATCCTGCGATCCATTCACAATACCCACGGGACTCTTGATGGTTTGAGAGTAGTGAAGTTGCTTGGTTGCGTTTATTCGGCTCCCGATTTTACCGATCATCATCTTGTGATCAACGGCGCGTCGGATCTTCTGCACGAACTCTATGGCAAGGAAGGAGATGGTTATCATGCCCGCAGCGCCCTTGGCTTCGCAGCGTTGCCAACTGGTGTTGCCGTGGAGGTTGAAGCGATCTTCGAGATTAAATGAAGTTGTCCAATTGAGAAAGTATCGGCTCTGGCCTTTCCCAAAGAGCCATTTTTCGGATGCCGTTTCCCTGCCGGAAGGCAGGCCTTTCTCGAGACTTTATTCAGCCCGCACCATGGGGTATACCAAGTCGAACCGACTGGAAGG
>CAZNWO010000100.1:0-11538 GCA_964576585.1 uncultured Puniceicoccaceae bacterium
CTCGACCTGCGCAACCACCGGGCCTGGGTAAAGCACGACTTGTCCATCCGCAGCCTAGAGGACAGGCTGGCTTTCTACAAGAAGGCGATGGGGGCCGAGCGCTACCCGAACGTCAGGCCCTATTCACCGCCCGACCGCAACGAGGACGGAAAGAAGGACTGGCAGGACCTCGCCGTCCAGAGAGAGGAAATCCTACGCATCGAAGACACCAACGGGGACGGCGTGGCCGACAAGAGCATACTCATTGACGATGACCTCGCCACTCCCTTGACGGGCATCGCCGCTGGTGTCCTCTGGGCCGAGGGCGCGGCTTATGCCACGGTCGAACCAGACGTCTGGAAGTACGAGAATTTCGGTGAGGACGGGAAACCCGCCAAGCGGACCCTCCTCAGTCGGGGTTACTCAATCCACATTGGTCAGGGGGGTCACAACGTGTCCGGGTTGACCATGGGACCGGACGGGCGAATCTACTGGTCGGTAGCCGACAAGGGGATCAACGCCACGGGGAAGGACGGAGAAAGAATCTTCTACCCGGATCGCGGAGGCATCATGAGATGCGAGCCGGACGGATCCAATCTGGAGATCTTCGCCCTTGGCGTACGCAATGGCCAAGAACCGGTCTTCGACGAGTTCGGAAACCTCTTCAGCGTCGACAACGATGGTGATTATCCGGGCGAACGGGAGCGTTTCATCTATATCGTGGAAGGTGGCATGACCGCCTGGAGACTGCACTGGCAATGGCACGGCTATCAGGACTTCGCCAAGGTGTCGGGCGAGAAGCCCTACAACGTCTGGATGAGAGAAGGGCTCTTTCGCCCAAGGTTCCCCGGGCAGGCAGCCTTCATCGTCCCACCGTTGGCCAACTATTCCAATGGTCCCTGTGGCCTCGCCTACGACCCAGGCACCGCCCTACACAAGGAATTCCGCAACTACTTTTTCCTCGCCCAGGGCAGGAAAATGACCGCCTTCAGGGTGCGCCCCAAGGGTGCCGCCTTCGAAATGCATGACGAGCGGACCATCCCCAGTGGAGGAAGCAGCACGGGCGTAGCCTTTGGGCCCGACGGCGCTCTGTACGTCACTGATTGGATGAACGGGCCCAGCGAACGTGGAAGAGTCTGGAAGATCGATTCACCCGAAGGACGGGACAACCCTGGCCGAAAGCGGACAAGCAAGCTTTTGTCGGAAGGTATGTCCGGCAAAGACGAAAACTACCTCGTTGCCTGCTTGGCGGAACCCGACCTAAGGGTCCGCAAGGCGGCCCAGTTCGAACTGGTCAGGAAAGGGGAATCGGGCAAAAAAGCCCTTCTCGCAGTAGCCCGACAAACCGAAAACCAATTGGCCCGCCTCCACGCGATCTGGGGAATAGGCCAAGTGGCTAGGGGCTGGCCCGACAGGAAGAACAAGGAACCCGGCGCGGTCGCTCCCCTACTGGTGTTACTCGCCGACGAGGATGTAGAGGTCCGGACACAGACTGCAAAGGTACTGGGTGAAGCAGCCCACTCCCCTGCCCTCGCAGGCTTGATCAAGGCGCTTCGCGACCCCTCTCCTCGCGTTCGCCTCCACGCCGCCCTCGCAATTGGTAAACTGAAGGATGCAAAGGCCATCGAGCCTCTTCTTGCCTTGGCCCGAGAGAACGACGACGAGGACGCCTTCCTGCGACACGGGGTGGTCATGGGCTTGGTCGGTTCCTCCAAGGCCGACCCGAGGATTCTCCTCAAGACCGTGAGTTCTCCACATTCTTCGGTCCGCCTAGTCGCAATCCTAGCCCTTCGCCGCCACGACTACCCGGGAATCTCCTCCTTCCTCAAAGACGAAGACCTTTCCCTCGTCACGGAAACCGCCCGGGCTATCCACGACGACTTTTCCATTCCCGAAGCCCTGCCTGCCCTAGCCGAAATTCTTGACCGTCCCGACCTTGAAGGCGAACCACTCCTCAGACGGGTCATCAACGCCAACTTCCGGGTCGGGCGTCCCGCCGACGCCGAACGCCTAGCCCGCTATGCCGCCAAACCGTCTTCCCCTGAGAACATGAGGACCACCGCCTTGGCCTGCCTTGCCCTTTGGCCCAACCCCCCGGTCCTCGATGCAGTCGAGGGACGCTATCGCGAATACCCGCCCCGCAATCCCAAGCCGGCTGCCAAAGCCTTGGCCGAGGTCGCGGACGACTTGGTTGAGAGCGCCTCACCCAAGGTCCTCACGGTCCTCTCTCGGGCTATCGAAAGGCTCAAGGTCTCCGAGCTTCTCCCCGTCATCCACGCTGCCTACAAGTCGGAGCAGGCGACCCCCTACCTGCAGGCCCAATTGCTCGAGACGATGGCCGAACTAAGCGACCCTAAGTTAGGAACCTTCGTCGAGTCCGCCCTCAAGTCCAAGGACGCCCGGTTGCGGGCGGCAGCCCAAAAAAGGGCTTGGGCAGCTGGTCTATCGGGAATCGAGGTCTTTGCGAAGGCCCTCGAATCGGGCACCTTGACGGAGAAAAGAGCCGCCTTGAAAAACCTTGCCCGATCGGACGACAAGCAAGCCGAAGCACTACTGGTCAAACAGTTCGAGGATTTTGCACCCGAACTGGAACTCGACCTCCTGGAAACATCAAGGAGGGCCCAGGGAACCGCCGCCCAAGCCAAGGCCAAAGCTCTGGACGAGGAGCTGGCCGACCGTGGCCCACTCGGCCCCTACCATCCAACCTTGCACGGCGGAGATTCGAGGAAGGGAAAAGAGTTGGCCATGGGGCACCCCGCAGCCCAGTGCATCCGTTGCCACAAGATCGGCTCGAACGGGGGCGTGCTCGGGCCAGACTTATCCAAGGTCGCCTCCCGCCTTTCCCCCGAAAAGATGCTTGAGTCGCTCGTCAACCCTCAGGCCGAACTGAGCGAGGGCTATGGGCTACTCGTGGCAACCCTCAAGAATGGGTCAACCGTTTCCGGGTCAATCGTGAAGGTCAGTCCGAAAAGTTATTCCATCCAGTCGGCGGAGGGGAAGGAGTCAACCCTTGAAAGGGCCCTCATTGCGAAAGAGGTCCTGACTTCTCCCATGCCCCCGGCGGGAGCCATCCTCAGCAAGGCAGAGTTGCGCGACCTGATCGCTTACCTTCTGACCCTAAGGTAATGAAACGTCCTCTTCATTGTGATCGACGACCCTGATGCAAGATGGGATCGACCAGCCATCACCACCTATGGTCAAGGGAACCACGCGGTACGCTCGGAGCACCATCGCTACGTTCGCTACGCCGATGGCTCCCAAGAACTGTACGACCATCGCAAGGATCCCAACGAGTGGACAAACCTCGCGAGCAATTTTGGAGTACGGGAAATCATCGACGAACACGTAAAGTGGCTGCCGAAAAACAACATTCCGGACGCTACCTCGAAAACTTCGGGACAAACCAAACGGTCACGAGGAAAATGAAGACTCCAACCGCCATCACTTTTTTTCTCGTATTGCTTGCAAAGGGAATCCTTGCCGAGCGACCGAACGTCTTGTTCATCATGTCCGACGATCATGCCTATGAAGCGGTAGGCGCCTATCGGTCGTGGCTCAAGGACTTTGTCCACACTCCCGCCATCGACAAACTGGCAACCGAAGGGATGCGTTTCGACAATTGCTGTTGCAACAATTCCATTTGCTCTCCTTCCAGGGCCAGCATCATTTCGGGCCAGTATAGCCATGTAAACGGTGGACTGAACCTGAATTGCGGACTTCGGAAGGACGCTCCTTCCTACATCGGTGAACTTACAAAGGCAGGTTATCAGACCTGCGTGGTGGGGAAATGGCACATGAAGCACCTCCCTAGAGGAACAAGTACATATGCCATAACTAAGGGACAGGGAAAATACTTCAACCCCACCCTGCATCGACCAAACGGCTCGACCGAGAAATACGATGGTTACTATGCAGACCGATACACCGACTGGGCTCTAAAATGGTTGAGCAACCGCGAGAAGAGCAAGCCGTTTTACCTGAGCTTGCACTTCAAGGGCCCTCACGAATCCTTCGAGTACCCTCCAAGATGGAATCACCTGCACAAGGACGTTGAATTTCCCGAGCCAAAAAGTCTTCACGAAGACGTCTACGCCGAAAGCCCATACCTGAAGGGACTCCATTATTCCACCATTTACGACCCCAAGTCTCCCAAGTCCTATTACGAGGTCTACAAGAACAAAATGCCCCGGCATTCAGATGACCCGAAGGAAAAACGGTCGATTGGCTACCAACACCTTGTTCACAAATTTCTTCGCTGCGTTGCGGCGCTCGACGAGAACATCCAGCGTGTCGTCGACTATCTGGAGAGTGAAAAGATTCTGGACGAAACCCTCATCATTTACACTTCAGATCAGGGCTATTGGCTTGGACAACACAACATGCACGACAAGCGCCTGATGCTTGAAACGTCCCTTAAGATGCCTCTGATCGTACGTTATCCCAAGGAGATCGAAGCAGGCTCGGTCTGCGACAAGCTCGTCATGAACATCGACTTCGGTCCAACCATGTTGGATTACGCAGGCATTCCCAAACCTAAAAAAATGCAGGGAGTCAGCTTTCGTGACTTGTTGAAGGGCAATACTCCGCCAGACTGGCGTTCAGCCATATTCTACGCATACTACGCCCGCGCTCCCATGCATTGGGGCATACGAACGGAGCGATACAAGTTGATTCGTTTTCCGCACGTTGATACATTTTCCTTCTACGATCTTCAAAAGGATCCCGAAGAAATGAACGACGTCTCCGCAAGACCCGAGTATTCGGGAACAATTAACTCGACGGAAAAACAGTTGGCAAAACTGATGGAGGAAGTTGGCATAACGAAGGAATTCCTCTTGGCCAACATGAAGAACAACAGGCGTGCCCGACCTGGTTCGCATGGCGGAGGCAGGAAAAAGAAGTGAACTCCACGCAATCCACCAACTGACAAGCGGCATGGACAAGATCGTGCAGGTCATAACGGATCACTTGAAGGTCTTGGAACCCATAGACCACTTCACCTTGGGAGCCAATCTCATGATCCTGCTTCTCTCGAATTGGTTCGCCACCCGTTATGGGGAAATCAAGGAAGTCAAGCGCAGTCGTCAACGCCTACGTATTCTTCATTGGGCAAACTTCATTCTCTTCGCAACCTATCTTCTTGCCGTAATCTTTGAATTCAGCGTCGCGAGATCGATGAGTCACACGTTCCTTGTGATTCTACTAAGCTACCTGATAATCCATTTTGGCGAGGCCTTTATTCTCAGGAAGTATGGAAACACACGGACCATCGAGGAAGTAACCCGCACTACTGAGACGCACACTTCGAGAACCCTCGAACTTGTCTACAGCATAATCGTCTTGTGCGTTGCCTCAATTCTCTTGATCAACATCTGGGGATTCGAGGACTGGCTGCAAACTACCAGCGTGATCGGAATTATAGCCCTCTTCATTTTTGCTACCAAGGAGTACTGGGCGGGTGATTTTCTAAGCGGTATTCTGATAATCGGACAAGGGCAAATCAAACGAGGAGACGTCATTCGAATACAGGACGAAAATGTTCAAGGCATTGTCCTGCAGACGAACGCCCTGCACACGATCGTTCGCGACCTAGTCGATGGCCACGACGTAATTCTACCCAATCACAAACTGAGGCGAAACCGAGTCGACGTCCTGAAGACTGACCTGCGTCGAGGAATAAGACATCACGTCGACTTCCAGATTGGCTACGAAACGAAAACGCCCAAAGTCGAGGAGTTTTTCAAGGAGGTATGGGACAAGGTTGTGGAGCAAAAGCTTGCTTCGCAAAAAGGAGGACAGGTTGCCTCACTGAAAGAGTGCGGAGATCATGGCGTCACCTGGCGTCTGTCCTTTACGTTGAAGAGTCCGCACAAGATAATCGAGTCCGAGAACGCAATCAGGGAAGCCGCCTACGATCTCCAAGAAAAGCATGGCATACGGCTCGACACACCTACCCAAGTGAATCTAAGCAACCCGAGTTCCTCTTGATGCAATGGACGACAAGGTAGCGGAAAGCTTGATCCGGAAAGCACTTGAAGCACGAACGAATGCCCATTCACGGTATTCAGGATTTTCCGTTGGAGCAGCACTTTTGACTGAGGACCAAGTTACCTACAGGGGATGCAACGTGGAGAATGCATCCTACGGACTGACTATCTGCGCAGAACGAGTTGCCTTGGCCAATGCGGTGACTGATGGCAGGCAATCCTTCGTGGCGCTTGCCGTCGCAGCGAATGATATTACCGCTCCTTGCGGAGCATGTCGACAAGTGCTTGCAGAATTTTGCAAGGAGGACTTCCCTATTTTCCTAGTCTCCGAACAGGATCCAAACACTTTCCGGACGCACTTCTTGGGCAAACTTTTGCCCGAGAGGTTTTCGTTTAATCCCTAGGTTGCAAATAAACCCTTAGGGAACAATTGATCCTAGCCGCTCATTGCTTGAGAAAGGCAATCAAGTCGGCCATTTCCTGGCGAGACATCGCCTTCTCGAGACCGTCGGGCATGAGGGAAACGTTCGCTGTCTTGAGGGACTTTAGATCGGATCGAGAAACGACCTGCCTGTGGCCAAGGGGAAGGACCAAAGTCACCGAGTTGTCGGTTTGCTCAATCAAAATCCCAGCAAAAAGGTCTCCCGCCTTGGTCTCGGCATTGTACAGCAAGTAATCCGAGTAAACTTCCCGATTCGGCGCAAGGGTATGAAGCAGCAAGGCGTCAGCAGGTTGGTTGCGAAGACCGGATAGATCAGGACCTACCGCATGACCAACCTCACCCATGCGATGACAACTGGCGCAAACGCGTCGAAAGACAGGTTCGCCCGCATCAGGCTTGGAAGGTAGCGACAACACGTCCTTGTAGGAATCATACACCTGCATCCTGTTGGATTTATCCACGGATTCAAAAAGCTTTGCAGCTCTCTCCTTGACGGCGGGATTGCCCTTGAAACGCCCCCGGAACTGAAGAGGAATCGCGTAAAGGGGAAGCCTTCCCGACTCAAGAGATTCCAAGAGTCCGGAATGAAAGACGTGGCGTCTTGTCAAGGCATCTACGACCATATCTCTCCCCGAGACATCCATGCCTGAAAAGGAATCCAGAAGCTTTTGGCCCAAGTCGGGTTCGTTGGTTTCGGCAACCGCCCGAATGGAGGCATCCCGGACATCTTCGTCCCCTGAAGAGAGAGCCAGCTTTAGGAAAACACTTCCGTTCTTCTTGCTTTTGGGAAGGAATCGCAGGGCGTATAGACGATCGACGGAAGATTCTTGGGGATCGACCATTGCCTTTCGAGCAAGCGGTGAAAACTTTTCGTAATAGGGCTTGCGGATGGAATCCTTGAAACCCAGCAGGAATGCAAATCGTTGGGTACCGGACCAATGCCGATGACCTTTCAACAGTTTTTTCACCAACTGCGGCAAATTCTCCACCGACTCCTCCTTTGCAACCACGCGGGCGGCATCCTCAATGAAAAAAGGCGAAACATCGGACGGAAGCTTTTCAACCAACTGACTCACCTTGCCTGTGCAGGCACTTAAGACGGCAAAGCGCAACCACTCGTTGGAACCTGCCAAGCCCGCAAACTTGGCAAGCTGATCCAAATTCACCTCTCCCCCGGTGGCTCTACGAATCAATCGGGTGACGCCGTCTCCAGCCTGAAGAGGCGTGGGCTTTGCTTTGCTTCGAGACGTAACCTTCCAGATGCGACCGCGTTTTTTGCCCGCGTCGAAGTCCAGCTTTGCGGCGGCTTTGTCAGGAAGGTAATTGGGGTGATCGACGTACTTGCGGTACATGTCGCATAGGTACAAGGCGCCGTCCGGACCATTGGCGGCAAAGACGGGACGGAACCATTGATCGGGCGAGGCCAGAAACTCACGACCTTTGGTCGAAGGACGGGAAATTAAAGTGTCCCTGGTTTCAACAGGAAAGCGACAATGCACGAGGTTCTGGGCAGGCTCGCAAATGAAGAAGCTTCCCCGATGCTTCGGTAAAGCCGAACCGGAATAAAAGCAAAGGCCGCAAGACGAAGTAAAGCTTCCTGCGTGGGGCTTGTGCATGAGCTTAGGAATAAAACTCGCCGCAGTTGTATCGGGAGAAAGAGGATACAGCGGGGTCGACATGCCCGGTTCGGCCAAGTTCATAACGGATTTCCCACCCAAGAGATTGGGATTGCGTTCCAAGACCTCGCGGTTGAACACCACCCAGCGGATAGGGTTTCGATTATCGCAAACGAAACGTCGCCCCAAATGATCGAATGCTTGGCCTACTTGCCCCGAACCGGTGATAGCTTGCACCTCAAAGGTTTCGGGATGAAAACGCCAATCGCTTTTTTTTGCCTCTACGGGAGACCGCTTGGGATGTTTTGGAGAAATCACCTTGCCACCGGTCAAACCGCTGGTGAGGTAGATCCAACCGTCAGGTCCAATGGCCGGGGATGCGACTCGTAATTGCTCACTGCTGCTATTCGTGAAAAAGCCCGTCAATACCACTTCTTTTTTTTCAGCCTTTCCGTCACCATCCTCATCTTCCAGCCACCACACGTCAGGTGCGTCAGTAACAAAAAAACCTGAGCCATAGCGCAAAATGCCATTGGGAAAAAAGAAGCCATCGGCAAAAGTCGTCCGTTTCTCGAAACGCCCGTCCCCGTCCTCGTCCTCCAACCTCGCCACTTCCCCGAGTTTTTTTTCCGGCAAGCCCTTCCCGCGATGCGGGTATCCTCGACTCTCCACTACGTAGAGGTGTCCGGCCTCGTCAAAGGCCAAGGCAACGGGGTCTACAACCTCGGGTTCGGCCGCCACCAAGCTCACCTCCAAGTCTTCGGTCTCCAAGCGAAAGGAATCCAAAGCTTCAACTGTAGACAATGGGCCTCCCTCGGCAATCGTACTCCTTAGGCACAAAACAAGAAAAAGAGGCAGCATTCTCATGCGGTTCAGAATTTAAAGAACCTTGGCCCATCGACAAGGGGAAACCTACGACATCAGAATGGTTTCCCTTACGTTAGCCCAAATGGTTTTCCTCTATTTGGCAGAATTCCCGCCGTGACTTTCGAGACCAATTTCGGTAGGTTTGCCTACTAGTGAAACGTTTAGTCGGCTTATTTGGCAAAGCGAGCCTTTTGCTCCTATATCCAACGGCGTCGAACGCCCTAGTTCCCGTTGGCTTGGATGGATTCGAAGAGCTCGTGAAACCAATTCTGGCCAAGCGGTGCTTTGGCTGTCACGGTCCTGAAAAACAGAAGGGCAAGTTGAGATTGGATCAACTGGACCCCGACATGGTGAACGGCATCGGGGCCGAGACTTGGCATGATGCCTTGAACCAAGTGAATCTCGGGGAGATGCCTCCCGAGGACGAATCGCAACTCACCTCGGAGGAACGGGCCACGCTTACGCAATGGCTAAACTCCGAGTTGAAACGGGCCGCCAAAGCATTGCAAAACACTGGAGGGCAAACCGTGCTTCGTAGGCTCAACCGGGCAGAGTACCAATACACCATGACCGACCTGCTCGGCCTGGAGATGGATTACGCCAAGGACTTACCGTCCGATGCCCGCTCCGCGGAGGGCTTCAAGAACAATGGCGCGTCCTTGGGAATGACCGCCCTGCAGGTTGAAAATTATCTCAAGACTGCCCGGCAAGCCTTGGACTTCATTCTCGCGGAAGGTGATCAGGAAAAAAAGGAAACTACAGAAATCACACGTAACAACGGTGCCATGAGAGGACCCAACAGCAGAAGATTCTCCGGCCTTTCTTCCGACCGCTTGGGCCGGGTGAACTTTTGGCATGGTTCCTTCAAAGGTTTGCCGCGGACAGGTAGGTTCAGCATCCGGGTAAAGGCCTCGACGGACCGTAAGCCCGGTCAACCAGCTCCCATCCTCTACGCCCAGTATGGATATTTTGTTTCCGGCCTAAACCTCAATATAATGAAAGATGCGGGTGAAATTGCGGTTACCTCGAACACTCCGCAGTATTACGAAATTTCCGGTTTCCCCGAATTCTTTCCAAAACCCGAGGCCCGGGTGCCGGACGACAAGTTGAGCGGCATCATCGCCTTACAAAACGCCCTTATTGATGGTGAGGTGCCCCCCAAGGCCATTACCAAGGAAATTGAGGAGGAGCTCAATGCGGAGGCTACGAGAGTGAAAGTGGCCAAGTGGGAGAAGGATCGGGCTGCCCTTCTTGCACAACGTAAGCTCCTCGAAAAGGAGGAACTGCCTGCCCGATTCGAGCAATGGTTGCGGAAACTACCCACGAAACTTCCCGACCAACCGGAATGGGCCATCCTCGGTCAAGCCCAACCCAATTCTCTCGACGGCGCGACATTTGTTCCGCAGCAAGATGGTTCTTTTCTCCTCTCCGGACAGAACCCGAAGCATGACCGCTGGGTTGTGACCGCCGAGGTAGACTTGCCCAGCGTGCGAGCCATCCGGATCGAGGCCCTCTCCGACAAGTCCCTCAAGAAAAAAGGACCTGGCCGGGCGGGCAACGGAAACTTTGTTCTCAGCGACCTGAGGGTATTTGCCAAACCAATCGGCGCCAAAGGTAAAGGCAAGCCTGTCAAGTTGGTCAATCCACGGAACGACTTGTTGCAAAACAACGAAAAGTTTTCAGCAGCAGCAGCCATTGACGACAACCCTCGTGAAACCGGATGGGGCTCCGGCAACCTGATCGGTCAGGATCATGCCTGCCTCTTCGAGTTTGCCGAAGCGGTTGAACACAAGACTGGCATGGTCTTCACTCTCGAGTTGGATTACCTGCACAAGAATGCAAGCCACGTTATAGGAAGACCTCGTTTTTCCGTATCTTCCTCCCCTCTGCCCCAACTCGATGGAAAGTCGAGCAGAATGGAACTGATAAGTCTGATTGGCGCCCTAGAGAAACTGGGTGACCCGAACGCGCTCGATCCAAAGCAGAGGGAAGCGATGGAACTAAAGTATCGTTTCATCGACTCCAAATGGATTGCCCTCGATTCAAAGCTTTCCGCCCATGAAGCCCGCAAACCTCAGCCGAGAATCAGGAAGAAAAAGGCAAAGGTCTACCCCGAGGATCCGGATTTCCCGCGCATCATCATTGAGTCCGTGGAGTTCGTCCGCAACGACTACCCGTCCTGGCCTCCTCCGCTCCACCGAAGAATCGTTGAGGAAGGTGAGGAGTTGTCGGATCCGCAGGCAGTTAAGAACATATTGGGCCGCTTCCTTCGGCGTGCATGGAGACGGTCGGTCGCCAAAGAGGAAGTCGACACATGGCATGCCCACTACGAAAAGATGAGGGAACAATCGGAAACTCCCATCTCGGCCCTCAAAGAAACCCTGTCAGCCGCCTTGGCCTCCTCTCACTTCCTGTACCTCACTGAACCTTTCAATTCGGACAAACCAAGAAAGCTGAACGCCCATGAGTTGGCTGCCCGGCTCTCCTATTTCCTCTGGAGCTCTTTGCCGGACGAAAAACTGTCGGCCTTGGCGGATTCCGGTCGCTTGCTCGACAATCAGGTGCTCGGTGAACAATTCAAGCGTATGCTGGTCCATGAAAAGGCCGATCGCTTCGCCGACCAGTTCAGCATGCAGTGGCTCGATCT
>CAZNWO010000101.1:0-7296 GCA_964576585.1 uncultured Puniceicoccaceae bacterium
GGCAAGGGGTCTCGATGAACTCGTAGGGGAGGTCGAACTTTTCCGAGACTTCGCGAGCCAGGGCGTCCACGCCGAAGGTCTCGGTGGCGTAGTGCCCGCAGGCGTAGAGGTTGAGGCGAAGCTCCTGGGCGAGGTTGAAGTGGTGCTGGCGCAGTTCGCCCGTGACGAGGGTGTCGGAGCCTGCATCGAGAATCTTGTCCACGGCGCTTTGGCCGGAGCCGGTGAGGATTGCGATCCTTTCAGGCTTTTCGGAGCCATATTCCATGGAGGTGATTCCTTGGGGGAAGAGGTTCTCTAGCTTGGAGCGCAGGTCGTCGCGGGAATGGGAGCTTTCCGCCAGCAGGCCGATGTCCACGCATTCGTGGGGGAGGAAAGTTCCGCAGGGAGATAATTCCAGTTTGCTCGCGAGGATGGCGTTGTTTCCTATCTCGGGGTGTCTGTCGAGCGGGAGGTGGCTGCCGTAGAGGGCGAGATTGTTGTCGAGGAGAAGTTTCACCTTGTCGTAAGCCGAATCCACTAAGGGTAGGGGAGGCGTCCAGTAGAGTCCGTGGTGGACGATAATGAAGTCTATGTTGGCGGCGACGGCTTTCCTGAATGGCTCGATCCCTGCGTCCACGGCGGCCCCGACCTTGGCGACGCTGCCGTCGTTCTCGACCTGGAGCCCGTTTTCGGCTCCGGGGAAGTCGGGAATTTCCGCTCTTTGCGTGCGTTGGTCGCAATAGCTGACGATTTCTTCAAGGGTTGCCATGATTCCTCTAATGTCCTTCGCGGTTCCTTTGCTCAATCCTAAAAGAACAGGGAAGTTCCTCCATTCCTTTTTACCCTTGCTCCATTTGCGGGAATTCATATTTTGACTTCCTTCTGTTGAAGCAGGGTGGAGCAGTCTGGTAGCTCGTCAGGCTCATAACCTGAAGGTCGCAGGTTCAAATCCTGCCCCTGCTCCCAATTCGTCTTGGTCTATCCTTGAGTCCATCGCTCCACCTCAAGGATTTGGCGAATAGCCTTGCTGTTTCTCGTTCTTTCGTCTTTTTTATTTCGCTTGAGTTCGTTTTGATCCGCTTCCTGTAGATCTTTGCAAACGAAATCCCTGAAGACCATCATTCAACCATAACCTAACCAAAAGAAAACTATTTCTCCCCGGTCCGTTCGCCGGGGCTTTGAACCAACGGACCCTATGAACGTAACTGTAAAAGACCTACTCGACGCAGGTGTGCATTTCGGGCACCAAGTGCGTCGCTGGAATCCCAAGTCCAAGCCCTACGTCTATGCCAACTTGCACGGCATATCGATAATTGATCTCGAGAAGACCTACGATCTGCTTGAACAAGCAGCTTCCGCTATTGAGGAAGTAGTGGCCGGCGGAAAGTCCGTGCTACTGGTCGGAACCAAGAGACAGGCGCAGGAACCGATTCGTGATATGGCGACCGCCACCAACATGCCTTTCTGCGTCAATCGTTGGATGGGTGGAACCTTGACCAATTACGAGACGGTTTCCACCAGCTTGGCCAAGTACAAGAAGTTCCTCCGAATGGAGGAGGACGGAAGCCTGGACAAACTTCCCGGCAAGGAAGCTGCCGTAATCAGGCGCCAGATGTCTAGGATGCATCGTAATTTCGAGGGGATGCTTGACTTGAAGAGCCTTCCCGGGGCTTTGTTCGTGGTAGATACGCTGAACGAGTCCATAGCCGTTGCCGAAGCCAATCGACTCGGTATCCCCATCATTGCCTTGGTGGACAGCAATTCCGATCCGACCTTGATCGATCACCCGATCCCCGGCAACGATGATTCGACTAAGTCGATTCGCATCGTAATCGACGTTCTGATCGAAGCCATACAGAGCGGCATTACCCGTCGTGTGGAAGCTCCCACCCATCGCAAGGCGATCACTCCCCTCACCCAAGAGCCTGAATTCGGCAGTGATCAGGGAGATGAGCCCGAAGTCACGCTTCCAGAGGGTTACGAGGATATGGATTTCGACGATCGCCGTTGGAGTAAAAAGGACGATGGAGAAGCTTCTGCCTCGGATAAGGATTCGAAAGAAGCCAAGTCCGAGGATGCAGGTTCAGGTGCCGAGCCGAAGGCCGCCGAGGAACCTGCCGCCGAGGACAAATAACTCACTGCATAGCCCGAGAATTGAACTCGGCTTTTTGAAATTTCCCCTTTTATCGTTAATTTTTAGCTGCACAATAATCATGTCTGAAATTACCAAGGAAAAAGTTGTTGAACTTCGCGAAAAGACTGGGGCCGGTTTGATCGATTGTAAGCGAGCCCTTACCGAGAGTGGTGGCGATATGGAGCAAGCGGTTTCCATTCTACGCAAAAAAGGTGTTGCCACTGCGGCCAAGAAGGCCGGACGAGAAGCCGCCGAGGGCGTTATTGCCTGCAAGTTGTCCGAGGACGGCGGTTCAGGTGTGATCGTGGAGGTCAACTGCGAGACCGATTTCGTTGCCAAGAACGATGATTTTCAGGCTTTTGCGGATGAGGTTGCTTCGATTCTGCTTTCCAATCCCGATGCGGATCTAGAGGACAAGCGCACGGAGCAAGTCGCCAAGATTGGTGAAAACATTCGCATCTCCCGTTCTGAAACCATCAGTCCGGATGCCTCCGGCAGAGTTGAATCCTATATCCACACAGGAGGGAAGGTCGGAGTGCTTTTGGTCTTGTCCACGGAGAGCGAGCAAGGAGCCGCCCATGAGGAGACCGCGTCCTTGGCCAAGGACCTTTGCATGCAAGTTGCAGCCACTTCCCCCGTTTGCGTTTCTCGTGATGACATGCCTGAAGAAGTCGTTAGCAAGGAACGCGACATTGCCGCCGCCCAAGCCGAAGGCAAGCCGCCACAAGCCGTGGACAAGATCATCGCGGGGAAGCTGGAAAAGTTTTACGCGGGTTCCTGCCTTGAAGAACAATCTTTCGTAAAGAACCCCGACCAGACCATAAAGGCTCTGCTTGCGGAGAAAGCTCAACTGGTTGGCGAGTCCCTCGGAATCGAGAGATTCACAAGGCTTCAGATAGGGGAATCGTAAGAAGGATTCACTCCTTCTTCCCAGCTCAAGTAATTGGTTTCTTGAGGAAGGGGCTCTTCGTCGGTTCTATTCAACCGTGCAAGAACCAAGAGACGGAGATCGTTGCAAAATAGATAGCTATAAGAATTATGCCGTGCCTGACAGTAATTCTTTCGCGACGAATCAGCCAGCAGAGCAATGCCGTCATGAAGAGCATGGCCGGGAACTCTACTTGTCCCAATGATGCCTTGACCGGTATCGGGGAAACCGTGCCCGCGAGGCCAGCTACGAAGGTGAGGTTGAACAGGTTGGACCCCACCACGTTTCCGAGGAGCATTCCGCTCTCACCTCTTTTCGCCAATGCCCAAGTTGCCGCCAATTCGGGAAGGCTTGTCCCGATTGCAAGCACCGTCAACCCGATGAGTTCCTGTGGTACCTCGAAGCTTTCTGCTATTCCTTTTGCTCCGATTACAAGCACCTCCGATCCAAACCATAATGCTGCTGTGGACCCTACGATGAGTAGCACCGCTTTTCCCATGGATGCGTTCTTCGTGTCGATGGAAACTTCATCCGAACTTTCACTGGTTGCGGTTGACCGTCCCTTTGCAACTCCTTTCGTGACGAAAAGCAAATAAACTATCAGGATTGCTACGAAAAGCATGCCGGATTCTCGCCCAAAACTTTCTGTTTCCGTCCACAGGCAACATATGCAAAAGAGGATTGTGACCAACAAAAGAACATTCGTTTGCCAATTGGGCAAGGCTCCCTTGGTCTTTAATGGGCGAACCAGAGCGGCAATTCCAAGGACAAGGCCTACGTTTGCCAAGTTGCTTCCCACTACGTTCCCGATGATTAGGTTTTTGGCCTCTCCCGAAATCGCGGCGAGGGAAGTGAACAACTCCGGGGCAGAGGTGGAAATTGAAACGATCGTCAAACCTATGATTGCCGGGGAAATGCCGAGGCCTCTGGCCAAGTCGCCCGCACCATCCGTCAAAAAGTCGCCACCCTTTGTCAGCAGGAAAAGTCCCAGCAAAACAAGGACCGTCAATGCCGTGAAGTGCAGGCTAGAGGAATCAATCTTCAGCCCTTCAAGGAAAGGTTCTATCAAGGTATCCATTGGATGAAACTTGCGGAAGGTTGGATTGCATTTTACCCAAGGCAAGGAAAAAGGCTTTGAAAAAATCGTTATCGACCCTTGACTTGTGCTCTGAAAAAGACATTTTCCGTTGCCCTTCCCATAGGAAGTCCTTGCTCGCATGACGGTTAAGCTAAAAGACACTTTGAACCTTCCGCAGACGAGTTTCCCGATGCGGGCAAATCTCGTTGAGCGAGAGCCTCTTCGCATTCGACATTGGGACAAGTTGAACCTTTATGCTCGACTGCAGGAGAAGAACGAGGGGAATGAGAGCTTCGTCCTACACGATGGACCGCCTTTTACGAACGGCGACGTTCACGTCGGTACCGCCCTGAACAAGACTCTCAAGGACGTTATCGTGCGCTACAAGATCGCCAGAGGTTTCCGCACGCCTTATGTCCCCGGTTGGGATTGCCATGGCCTTCCCATTGAGCACAAGGTCTCGAGGGCTCTTCGTGAAGAAGGGAGCAACCTAGATGTTTTGGAGCTTCGCGACGCATGCCGAGAGTTTTCAGAATCTTTCATTGAGAAGCAAAGAGCTCAATTCCAAAGGTTAGGCGTTTTGGGTGATTGGGAGCGAGAATACAGGACGATGAATCCCGGATACGAAGCGACCATCCTCAGGACGTTCGCGGAGTTTGTGGAGAAAGACTTGGTCTACAGGAGCAAGAAACCTGTGTATTGGTCGATTCCTTGTCGAACAGCCTTGGCGGAAGCTGAGGTAGAATACAAAGACCACGTTAGCCCTGCGGTTCACGTAAAGTTTCGAGTCCGGAGTTCGGGTGGAGTCGAACTCGGTGCAGACGCCTGTCTCGTCATTTGGACCACGACTCCCTGGACTCTGCCCGCCAACTTGGCCATAGCCGTTCATCCTCGCGAGACCTATGCCGAAGTCCTTTCGGACGGTGGTTCTTATTGGGTGGCGGAAACCTTGGTCCATAGTTTCGTGGAGAAGTGCGGCATGGAGCACACGACCATTGGAAGGAAAATCTCGGGTAACGAAATGGTGGGATGGGTTGCTCAACACCCCTTCATTTCCAGGGAAAGCCCGGTACTAGCCGCCGAATACGTTACAATGGATGCAGGAACCGGTTGCGTACATACCGCACCTGGCCATGGCTTGGACGATTACCTCACGGGACGGGCAAATGGCTTGGAACCCTATTGCCCCCTGGACGACGCAGGAAAATACCTGGACGATGGAGAAGTGCCTGCACCTCTGGTCGGTTTGTCCGTTATGGAAACCGCCAAGGGCTGCAAGGCTAACGAAGGCGTTCTCGATTTACTTCGTGAAAAGGACGCATTGCTGCACCTGGAGAATTATTCTCACCAGTATCCACATTGCTGGCGGAGCAAAACGCCGATCGTGTTTCGCGCAATGGATCAATGGTTTGTCTCTTTGGACAAGGACGGCGTCAGAAATGATGGCATGCGTGCGATCGACGAAGTCTCTTTCACTCCCGAATGGGGACGAAATCGCATTAAGGGATTTCTGGAGGCAAGGCCCGATTGGTGCATCTCTCGCCAGCGATCCTGGGGCGTTCCCATCCCTGTTTTTTTCGATGAGGATGACGAGCCTCTCCTTGATGCAGAAGTAATTCGTCGTATCGCGGACAAGGTTGGGGAGGCCGGATCCAACCTTTGGTTCGAGTCCTCCGCCGAGGAATTGCTTGAAGGAATTGACCTCCCTGAAACTTGGAAGGACAGGACGCTCGAAAAAGGATCCGACACCTTGGACGTCTGGATTGATTCGGGCTGTTCTCATCGAGCGGTTCTTCGCGAATTGGATGACTTGAAGTGGCCTGCGGACCTATACCTCGAAGGAAGCGATCAGCATCGAGGTTGGTTCCAGTCCTCCCTCTGGACGGCAATCATTGCCGATGGGGAGGCTCCCTACAAACGCATCCTTACTCATGGATTCGTCGTGGATGGTGAAGGGCGAAAGATCTCCAAGAGCGATGGCAAGCCGCAGACCGCCGATTCCTTCGTCAGTCGGTACGGCGCTGACGTCTTGCGTCTCTGGATCTGTTCGGAGGATTTCCGCCGAGACGTTCCCCTGTCGGATGAAATTCTTGAGCAAGTAGTGCGCTCCTACAGGACCATTCGCAATACCCTGCGATTCCAGATCGGCAACCTCTATGATTTCGAGCGAGAGGATCACGCATTGCCGTTGGAGGAACTCACTCCCGTCGATCGTTGGGCCTTGCAACGCACTGCTGAATTGATCGAGGAGGTCACGCAAGCCTTCGATTGCTACGAATTCCACAGGGCGATACAATCGCTTAACCGATTTTGCTCAACTGTCCTATCTTCGATTTACCACGACCTGCTCAAGGATCGTCTCTATACCCTTGCTCCGAACGATGCCCTTCGTCGATCCTCCCAGACCGCCTTGGATTTGATCTTCGATGTATTTGTCCGTTTACTCGCTCCTATCGCACCCTTCACTACCGACGAGGCTTGGTCTCATCGACAAGCAAAGCAGGATTTCTGCGATTCGCCTATCAGCCTCAATGATTGGCCCGAGGTTAATTCAGCTTGGAAGGAGAGTCGGGCCGCCGAGGACGTGAGCACCATCCTTGCCTTCAAGGCGGATGTCGCCAATGAAGTGCTCGAGAGGCTTCGAGAGGACAAGGTTATCGGTCAATCTCTGGATGCCGAACTCGAAATTTCCGGAAATGCTGAAAACGACACATTTGCGGCCCTCCAGCGCAATCGAGACTTCTTGCCTGAATTCTTTATCACTTCTGCAGTCGTTCTTTCCGAGATTTCCGGTGAGAGCGAAACAACGGCTGTAGCTCGCCATGCTTCTGGAGTCCGTTGCCCAAGGAGTTGGCGTTGGGTACCGGAGTTGGTTTCCGTCGAGCCTTGGGGCGAAGTTTCTCCACGTTGTTCGGAGGCTTTGCGCGAGAGGGAAGATTTGTCTTCAAGTTGAACATCTTACTTTTAAAACGTCATGAGCAAGCAATCACCCAAGAAATCCGCATCCACCAAAAAGTCGCCGACAAAGAAGGCGACTGCTGCGAAAAAGCCCGCCGCCAAGAAAGCTGTCGCGACAAAGAAGGCGACTGCTGCGAAAAAGCCCGCCGCCAAGAAAGCTGTCGCGACAAAGAAGGCGACTGCTGCGAAAAAGCCCGCTGCTAAGAAAGCTGTAGTTTC
>CAZNWO010000101.1:7396-11535 GCA_964576585.1 uncultured Puniceicoccaceae bacterium
CGACAAAGAAGGCGACTGCTGCGAAAAAGCCCGCTGCTAAGAAAGCTGTAGTTTCTCCGGCAAAAGCTGCAGCAGAGGCTGCTGCTTCGAATACTGTTAAGGTACCCAAGGATGGCTCGCCTTCTCTAGACGTTTCTTCTACCGCTTCTGGGGGATTTACCTTGGAGGACGTCAGGTTGGTTCTTGACTCCAAGAAACAGTCTTCCACCGAGAAGCAAGTCCCTGAGTTGAAAACCAAGCGGAAGGCTGTGCCGAAACCCAAGGATAAACCCCAGAAGAAGAAACCCGCAAAGAAGAAGCTGTCAGCGGCTTCCGTTACCGATATTCTTGGGTTTAATCCTAAAAAGGCTTCTGTTTCACCTGATCGAGACGAGTCCAAGGTTCCCGCAAAGCTAAAGTCTTACTATCGGAGTCTTGTTAAATTCAAAAACCAGTTGATGGAAGGATTGGGGGAGCGTTCTGAGGAAACTATCGGGACTTCTGCTCGTGAAACTTCCGGTGAACTATCCGTGAACTCTCCTGATGCGGGTTCCGAATCCTTCGATCGGGACGTTGCCTTGAGCATGGTTGCGGGCGAGCAGGAGACCCTCCATGAGGTGGAGGAAGCCATCGCTCGTATTTTCGATGGAACATACGGAATTTGCCAAGAGACGGGGAAGCCCATTAATCAGGCTCGTCTGAAGGCAGTTCCCTTCACTCGTTTTTCGCTTGAAGGTCAGGCTCTTTACGAGAAGCGAGGGAATAAGACTCGGGATTCGGGCAGCGGCGTTTTTGCTAACTTGTCCGAAGCCAGTTTGGGCGATGACCAAGCTTAATGATTTCTTGAATCCTTCCTTCTTTATTTCCCAGAGGTGAAGTCACCGCTTTTTTGGTGTTTTTTTCTGACCGGCTTTCTTGCCGATCAGGTAACAAAATCATGGGCCCAGCGAAACGGTGATGATCTTAGAATTGATCCGATCTTGGTGTTGGACTGGCTCGATGGTCCCGAGGCCTTTTTGGAGTTTACCTATGTGACCAATCCCGGAGCCGCTTGGAGCATGTTCTCGGACTACCCGGAGGTCCTGACTGTACTTGCCGGGCTTGCCTTGGTCGGAATTTTCGTTTTTCGGCGACAACTTGAGCTCGACATTCGGGAACCTCAGATGATTTTCGGGGCTATTTCCAGTGGCATTGCGGGAAATTTTTGGGACCGGGTTTTTCGAACTCCCCGGGAAGTCGTCGACTTTATAGATGTTTATCTTCCGGTCGTGGATTACGATTACCCCGTTTTCAACTTAGCCGACTCCTTCATCTTCTTGGGTGTCATTTGTTTTGTCGTAAGGGGTTTTCGGGAATCGGCTCGCGAGCGAGCGGTTGAAAATTCCAAGGACGTCGGCGAAGAATCAAAAGAGGACGAGCCTGCCTAGCCTACCTGCCGAAAAGCTCGCCCGAAGCTTATTCGACGTTCAGGACTTGCTCGCGGATTTTCTCGATTTCGTTTCTCGCCTCCAGCCCAAGACGAGTCGTTTCGGGGCGAGCGGACTTCGAGCAAAGGGTGTTCAGTTCACGTGACATTTCCTGTAAGAGGAACTCAAGCTTCCGACCTTTTGCATCCTCGGATTGCATGGTCGATCGGAATTGCTCGAAGTGACTGCGAAGCCTAGTGATCTCCTCGGTGACGTCCGCTTTGTCGGCAAAGAGAGTGACTTCCTTCAACACCCGCTCATCCTCCGGATCGAGATCCAACTCGGCCTTCCTTAGCCTTTCGAGAAGCTTTTCGCGCCATTCGTTTGCGGATCCTCTTGCCGATGTCTCGGCCATGGTCGTCAAACCCTCGAGAGTCTCGATTCTGTCCTGCAGATCCTCTGCAAGTTTTTCTCCTTCCTTTTTCCTCATCTCGACAAGACCCTCCATGGCTTTTGACGCAGCCTCTAGAACTAGTTTCTCGACTTCCACGGCAGGAGGAAGCTTTCGGTCTGCTCGTCGAGCGGCGGCAAGTTGAGTCAACACCATGGCGTCTGGCTCGAAAGGGATATTCCTTTTCGAGGCAAAGGCGGATAGTCTATCGAGATCCGAGGCCAACGCTTCCTCGCTCCAGTTCAGGGAACTCTCGTCGATATCGGCTTGTTCGGCCCTGACTTGTATCCTGAGCCTCCCTCTGCTCACCTTCTTGCGAGCTATTTCGACGAGTGGACGTTCCAACGACTGCCATTCTCGAGGGATCGAAGCAAAGCTTTCCAGATGTCTCTTGTTTACTGAGGAAACTTCGATCGTGACATCCAGTTCACCGTGGCAAAACGAGCTTTGCCCGAAACCCGTCATGCTGTTCATGTCCCTGAACTCGTAGTGATGCCGACGTCCTCTCCCAGCAGTCTAGCCGCTTCCATAGCATCCTTGTCGCCTCGACCACTCAAATTTGCGCACAAGATGCTGCCCTTCGGCATCTCCGCTGCCCTTTTCAGGGCGTAGGCAATTCCGTGAGAGGATTCCAAGGCGGGAAGGATGCCTTCCTTTTCCGAGAGCTTACGGAAGGCGGACAGTGCCTCTGCGTCCGAGGCGTTTGCAAATTCTATTCTGCCCAAGTCTCGATAAAAGGCGTGTTCCGGCCCCACTGCCGCATAGTCCAATCCTGCGGACACGGAGTGAGTGGCATTTATTTGCCCATCGTCATTCTGGAGAATCCAAGTCTTGCATCCCTGTAGGACTCCAAGGCGACCACCTTCGAATCGCGCAGCGTGCGAACCTTCTTCCAAAGATTGACCGCCTGCTTCCACTCCGACTAGGCGAACGTCCTTTTCTTCAAGGAATTCGAAGAAAAAACCGATGGCATTGCTTCCTCCACCAACGCAGGCAATCATTTCATCCGGCAGCCTGCCTTCCATTTCAAGCATTTGGGATTTCGTCTCTTCGCCTATGATGCGATGAAAGTCCCTCACCATACCTGGGTAGGGATGCGCCCCAAGCGCGGAACCGAGTATGTAGTGAGTATTCCGAACATTCGTCACCCAATCTCTCATGGCTTCGTTGATTGCTTCCTTGAGGGTGCGACTGCCGGCATCCACACCACGGACTTCCGCTCCGCTGAGCCTCATTCGGAAAACGTTCAAGGCCTGCCTCCTCATGTCTTCCGAACCCATGTAGATTACGCAATCGAAGCCGAACTTCGCGCATACCGCGGCAGTAGCTATGCCGTGCTGTCCCGCTCCTGTTTCAGCAATGATTCGAGTTTTTCCCATTCGCTTTGCAAGGAGCGCTTGTCCGATAGCGTTGTTGATCTTGTGGGCTCCCGTGTGGAGCAGGTCCTCCCGCTTAAGGTATATCTTTGCTCCGCCCAGTTCGTCGGTCAGCCTTTCGGCGAAGTAAAGCTCGGTAGGTCGCCCGGCAAATGATCGAAGCTGATCTTTTAGTTCTTTGGCGAAGGAAGGCTCGAGTTTCGCCTTTTCGTAGGCTTGCGAGAGCTTTTGCAGAGGGTCCGCTAGGGTTTCTGGTACGAATGCTCCCCCATAGGGACCGAACCGACCTTGCGGGTCGGGTAATGAGAGTCGGTCGATTGATGAGGGGCTTACGGGTGTGTTAATCATTGATAACCTTTCATTCTTTCCGAAAAGCTTACTTGCGTCAAGAATCGCCGAGGGTCTAGAATACTTGCCTGCAGGGGATTGCTCCTACAATAAGATATTCATGAACAAGCTCTCCAATCTAGGAAATCCCGTCATAGTGGTTCCTGCAAGATTGGGTTCGTTACGCTTTCCTCGCAAGCTTCTGGCGGATGTCTGCGGAAAGCCTTTAGTTCTTTGGACTGCCGAGCGAATTGCTGGGGAGGCACCGGACTTCGACCTATTTTTTGCGGTGGATGGGGAGGAGTTGGAACAGGTTTTGCGCGAGGCGGGTTTTTCGACGATTTCCACCGACCCCGATTTGCCGAGTGGTACGGATCGGATTGCAGTAGCAAATGAAGCAATTACCGCTGAAAAAATCATCAATGTCCAAGCGGACGAGCCTTTTGTCACTCGTAAGCAGATACTATCTCTCGCCGAGGCATTGGGAAAGGAAGGGGCGGATATGTCTACCTTGGCTTGTCGCTTTGATCGTCAAGAGGATTTTCACGACCCCAACCAAGTAAAGGTTGTGACCGACGAGAATGGTCTGGCGTTATACTT
>CAZNWO010000102.1:0-6002 GCA_964576585.1 uncultured Puniceicoccaceae bacterium
GTGCCGTCCTTGCCGACCTTATCCATTGCATCGGCGATGATGTCACCGATTTCCTGGTCCCAGTTGGCGGAAACGGTGGCGACTTGGCGCACTTCCTCGCGGTCGGAAACCTTCTTGCTGTCTCGGAGGAGCTTGGCGACTCCTGCCTCGACGGCCTTGTCGATGCCTCGCTTGAGGTATACGGGATTGGCGCCGGCGGCCACGTTCTTAATGCCTTGGCGATAAATGCCGTCGGCCAGCACGGTGGCGGTAGTGGTACCGTCACCTGCGGTATCGGAAGTCTTGGATGCTACCTCGCGAACCATTTGCGCGCCCATGTTTTCGTAGGGATCCGCTAACTCGATCTCCTTGGCTACAGTGACGCCGTCCTTGGTTACGGTAGGTGAACCGAACTTCTTGTCGATTAATACATTCCTGCCCTTGGGCCCGAGAGTCACGCTGACTGCGTCGGAAAGGGTGGTAATGCCTTTGAGAACCCGTTTGCGGGCTGCTTCGTCGAATAATATTTGCTTAGCCATAATTGTACTAAGTTGAAATTTTAGGTTTTGGGTTTAGTGACACGCCGGGCTTACCCAACTATGCCAAGGATGTCGTCCTCGCGGAGAAGTTGATAGGTTTCCTCGTCGAACTTGACTTCGGTTCCTCCATACTTGCTGATGAGGATCCGGTCGCCAACCTTGACTTGGAAATCAACGGCATTGCCGTCGTCGTCCTTCTTGCCCGTACCGAGGGCAATGACTTCGGCCTCTTGTGGCTTTTCCTTGGCGGAGTCGGGGATAATGATGCCGCCCTTGACTTGCTCGTCTTCATCGACGAACTTTACAAGAACGCGATCACCCAACGGAGTGATGTTTGGTTTGCTCATGTTTGTTGGTTTCTGGTTTTGGTTTGGTTGTGAGTATTAAGACGAAAACTGCACATGGTGCTTGTGGTTTCGGCAACGAGCGCGACCTTCGTCTCGATTAATGGGTTAAATTCAGCTCTTGTCCTTGTCCTCGTCGACGACTTCGAAGTCAGCCTCGACAATGTCTTCATCCTTGCCTCCCCCAGCCCCGGATTCCTCGGAACCGGAAGCAGCTGCTGCACCCGCTGCTGCGGCTGCAGGTTCACCCTCGCCGCCTTCGTTTTGGTAGACCTGCTTCCCCACTGCCTCGAGGGATTGCATGAGTTCATCCTTGGCCTGCTTCAATCGGTCTGCATCGGCATCTTGATCCTCGAGAACTTTCTTCGCATTTGAAACAGCTTCCTCAACGGGCTTCTTGACTTCATCGGGAAGCTTTTCACCGAGTTCGGAAACCTGTTTTTCGGCTTGATAGACCATTGTATCCAAATCATTGCGAGCAACCACCAGGTCCTTTTTCAACTTGTCGTCCTCGGCAAATTTCTCGGCTTCCTTGCGAAGGCGCTCCACTTCGGACTCGTCCAAACTGGAGGATCCTGAAATGGTGATCTTTTGATCTTTGCCCGTTCCAGTGTCCTTTGCGGTAACGTTCAGGATTCCGTTCGCATCGATATCGAAGGTCACTTCAATTTGCGGCATCCCACGTGGGGCAGGTGCAATTCCGTCCAGCTTGAAGGTACCCAAGATCTTGTTGTCCTGCGACATCGGGCGCTCTCCCTGCAAGACAACGATATCTACGGCAGGCTGATTGTCGGCCGCAGTGGAAAAGCTCTGGGACTTTTTGGTTGGAATGGTGGTGTTTCGTTCGATCATAGCGGTGGAAACTCCACCCGCTGTTTCAATCCCTAGTGTCAAGGGAGTGACGTCGAGCAACAACACATCGCTTACATCGCCTTGAAGCACCGCACCCTGAATGGCAGCGCCTATGGCAACGACCTCGTCGGGATTGACTCCTTGGTGAGGCTCCTTGCCAACCAGCTCCTCGGCCAATTCGACGACCCTTGGACTTCTCGTCATCCCTCCCACCAAGACCAAGTTTCCAACCTCTCCCGCCGAAAGTCCGGCATCCTTGAGACAGGATTGGAACGGACCCTTGGTGCGATCGTAGAGATCCTCACAGATTTGCTCGAGCTTGGCTCGCGTAAAGTTTACGTTCAAATGCTTCGGTCCCGATGCATCGGCTGTAATGAAGGGAAGGTTGATGTCCGTCGACTGAGTGGAGGAAAGGGCTATCTTGGCCTTTTCAGCCTCTTCCTTTAGACGCTGCATGGCCATCGGATCGTTGCGAAGGTCAACTCCTTGCTCCTTCTGGAATTCTTCCGTGAGCCAATCGATGATCTTCTGGTCCCAGTTGTCACCGCCGAGAGTGGTATCACCATTCGTGGCCTTAACCTCAAATACCCCCTCGGCGATCTCCAAAATGGAAATGTCGAAGGTGCCGCCACCAAGATCGTAGACCGCGATGGTTTCTTCGCCGCTTTTCTCCAAACCATAGGCCAATGAAGCGGCGGTAGGTTCATTAATTATACGCATGACCTCCAGTCCTGCAATCGAGCCGGCGTCCTTGGTGGCTCTACGCTGATCGTCGTTGAAATAGGCGGGTACCGTAATGACGGCTTGTGAAACGGGTGAACCAAGGTAGGACTCGGCATCCGCCTTTAATTTAGCCAAAACCATGGAGGAAATCTGCTCGGGCATCATGACCTCGGTCTTGCCTTCGACTTCCACTTCGATGGCAGCAGCTCCGTTCTTACCCTCGACCACGCCGTAAGGGAGGTTGGACACCTCGTCCTTGACTTCATCGAACTTTCTGCCGATCAAGCGCTTGGACGAAAAGATAGTGTTTTGAGGGTTGGTTACGGCTTGGCGCTTCGCAGCTTGCCCAACAAGTCGTTCACCATCTTTTCCGAAAGCGACGATTGAAGGGGTAGTGCGAGCACCTTCGGAATTGGGGATAACTTTAGGTTCCCCCGCTTCCATCACAGCCATGCAGGAATTACTGGTTCCGAGATCAATGCCGATTATTTTGCTCACGCAGTGTCTACTGCAAGTTTTGCGCCCATCACAAACAATGACTTTAGTTCATTATTATCAATGCCTTGCAAAGATCGATACACAAAAAAAGAAACTGTAGCCAAACAAAATTGAGACGCTAAGTCTCACCAACGTCACACTAGAGTGCCAAAGGTTTCTATTTTAAATCAGGCGTTCCTTGCTCTGAATCAATGGCGGGGACATCCAAATCGTCGAGAATTTCCAAAACTCGGTTGCCGCGCTTCATACCCAAATCGAGTACAAAGCGAAATTTAGGGGTGTATTTCAGCACGATGTTCTTCCCGACCACTTTCCTAATTTCGCCGGATTTCTTGCTGAAGAAATCCGCTGCTTTTCGTGCCTGGGATTCGTCGCCAATGACGGAATAGGCAACGGTTCCGTTCCTCAAGTCAGGAGAAACGTCAACGTCGGTAATGGTCCAACAAACGCTCTCGGAACGATAACGGACATGGAGGTAACTACTGATTTCACGCTTGATCAGCTCGTTTACTCGACGCGTACGTTGCCCCATGACTCAAAAGCTAACTCCTTTAGAGTTAAAGATGCCTGGACAACTAAAGGGAGGGGCGAACTTTCTCGACCTCGTAAGTTTCGACCGCATCTCCCACTTCATAGGAGTCGAAGGAATCCAAGCGAATCCCGCACTCGAAACCAGCCTTTACCTCCGTGGCATCGTCCTTGAAACGCTTGAGAGTGTCTACCTTGCCTTCTGCAATCACCTCTTCCCCTCGAACAAGGCGGGCAGTGGCATTTCGCGTAATGCTGCCTTCCATAACCATTGATCCTGCTACTGAACGCCCCTTGCTGATGCGGAAAACCTCGCGAATCTCCGCCCGACCCGTCTTCTTCTCCACCAACTCGGGTTCGAGAAGATCCGCCATGTTGTCCTTCACGAGATCGATCAACTCGTAGATGATGTTGTTCTGAAAAACCCTGACCCCCAAGTGTTTGGCCTCACCCATTACACCGTTTTCCATCTTCGAGTTGAATCCAATGACATCGGCCTTCGACATATTGGCCATGCTTACGTCGTTCTTCGTAATCTGGCCTACCTCCGCCTGCAAAATCTCCAAGTTAATCTTATCGCTTTGAATTTCCTCAAGAGAGGACTTCAAGGCTTCCACGGAACCTCGAACGTCAGCGCGAAGAAGTACCTTATAGGAATTTGCCTTGGTCTTGGCTATCGCAGCAAAGAGGGCATCAACTGCGGAGGGTTCTCCTTCATCCTCCGACGGAATCTCCTCGGGACTAGATTCATCGACGAATTCCTCAGCCACCTTGCGAGCCTCTCGCTCGTTCTTCACCTTCTTGAATGGAGCTCCTGCTTGGGGTGCATCCGACCAACCCAGAATCTTGACGGGAGTAGAAGGCAGAGCCTCCTTCACTTGCTCCCCGAGGTCATTCAGCATGGCCTTCACCTTACAATGGACGGTGCCACTTACGATGGAGTCGCCCACCTTGAGAGTCCCCTTCTGGACAATTGCCGTGGCAGTGGCTCCGCGACCAATTTCCTGCCTTGCTTCCACGACTACTCCTTCAGGAACTGCCTTGGGATTGGCCTTAAGTTCCATGATTTCGGACTGGAGCAAAATCATATCCAGCAAATCATTAAGGTTTTCTCCATTGAGGGCGGAAATCGCGACCGTAACAGTCTCACCACCCCAGTCCTCGGAAGCGACTCCTCGTTCCTGCATATGGGTTTTGACCTTGTCGGGATCCGCCCCCTTTGCGTCAATCTTGTTGATGGCAACGACGATGGAACCTTGCGCTCGCTGGGCAAATTTGAGTGCCTCGTCGGTTTGAGGCATGAAACCGTCGTCGGCTGCAACGACCAGAACGGCCACGTCGGTGACGTTCGCTCCCCGCTCGCGCATCTTGGAGAAAGCGGCATGACCGGGAGTGTCGAGAAAAGTAATCAGTTGATCATTGTGCCGCACTTGGTAGGCACCGACGTGTTGGGTGATTCCACCCGCCTCCCCTTCCACTACGCTTGCATTCCGTATTTTATCAAGAAGCGTCGTCTTGCCATGGTCAACGTGCCCAAGAATGCAGACTACGGGAGGCCGCACCTCCAAAAGGGACTCGTCGTTCTCATCAAGCACCTTGTCCTTCTTAGCTTCGCTTTCGGCCTTCTCTCCACGATGCCGAACATCTAGCTCAAAACCTTTGGATTCAGCTATTTCACGAGCAACCTCTTCCTCTATGCTCTGATTCATGGAGGCGAAGATCCCCATCTCCATGAGTTCTGAGATTAGCTGAAATGGCTTCAGTCCGATAAGACCTGCAAAGTCCCGAACAACGATGGGAGGCTTGACTTGTATGGTTTTACCAGCAACAGAACCTTCTCCCGCAGCATCACCCGAGGAAGCATCTCCCTTGACTTCGTTGGCAGAGGGAGGAGCGGGAATATTTGACTTTCCGGCGGAGGGAGGTGGCGGCGGAGCCATACCAACCGCAGGCTTGGGGAAGACGGGGGGCGGGGGAGCCGTACCAACAGGCGGAACTGCCTCGGGCGACTCCTCTTTTTCCTGAGACTGTTCCTCTTCAAGTTTCCGGAGCCTTTCCAACTCAATGTCCTCCTTGCTCTTGACGAAGGGGACTTCCGTGCTCTGGGATGCGTCGACAGCTTCCTCAGAAACTTCTTTTTCATTAGATTTTCCGGCAACTTCTTCGGCTTGCGGTTCAGGTTCTTTCTCTGGCTCTGGTTCAGCCTCAGTTTGAGGCTTCAATTCCTCTATCAGAGCTTCGGCCGTGATATTGTCGATAGTACTCGAGGCACTCTTTATCTCATAACCTCGCTCAGTGAGCAATTCCACGAGTTCCTTGCTTTGCATGCCAACTTCCTTGGCGATAGCGTGGATGCGAACACTCATCGAGCAGGATCAAAAATGAATTGTTGTTTCGTAACTGGGTATCTCCAAAAGTTCGAGAGGAACAACTTAACTTGGATCCTCCTTGGTCGTTTCCTCCGAATCCGAATCTTCTTCAGGTTCAGAAACCTCCGGAACGACCTCGGGAGTCTCGGGATCCTCGTTGCCGTCAGAAG
>CAZNWO010000102.1:6102-11408 GCA_964576585.1 uncultured Puniceicoccaceae bacterium
CTCCTTCTTCACCCGGCGAAACCTTCTTTAGAATTCCTTCGGACTCCTCTGAACTAAAGCCCAATCCCACGAGATCTTCCGCCGTAACTCCCTCAAAGGCATCGGGACTGACTAATCCGAAGGCCACCAGACGATCGGCCAACTCGAATTCGATCCCGACTCCAGTAAGAGCTTGGGCAGCTTGTTCCTTGCGTTCGTCGAAACCGACCTGCTTGACCTCGACTTTTCCGATGTCCAGCTTCCATCCTAGAAGACGAGAGGTTAGTCGAGCATTTATGCCCTTGCGCCCGATGGCGATGGAAAGGTCGTCCTCCTCGACCTCGAAATACATGCGGCGTTTCTCCCTATCCAGCTTGACGTTCTTGGGCAAGGCCGGCTTGAGGGCTTCGGCTAGGAGTTCGATCGGGTCTTCGAACCAACGGACGATATCTACTTTTTCTCCGTTGAGTTCCCTGACAATACTCTTAACTCGTGCACCTCGGGCACCCACGCAGGCACCTACGGGATCAACCTTTGGATCGATGCTCTTTACACAAACCTTAGTACGATAGCCAGGTTCGCGAGCCATCGCAGCCAAGCTAACGGTGCCATCAGCTATCTCGGCAACTTCCATTTCAAATAACTTGCGAACGAAGTTGAGGCTGGAGCGACTGAGCACCAACTCAGGTCCTCGACCATGCGGTTCGAGCTTGAAGAGCAGGCAACGAATTCTTTCTCCCGACACCCAGTCCTCGCCGGGAACCCGCTCTCGCCAAGGCAAGAGGGCTTCCGCTTTGCCGACCTCGACAATCAGGTCTCCCCGTTCCTTCCGACGAACGATCCCCGTGACAAGGTTCCCAACTTGATCCTTGAACTCATCGTATATGTGCTCCTTCTCAAACTGCCGAAGCCTTTGCTTGATAGCCTGTTCAGCAGTCTTTGCGGCAATCCTGCCGAGGTAGGCAGGATCGATTTCACGCTCCACCACGTCTCCCACTTGCGGAGAATCGGCATAGAGACGGGCTTTGTCCACGTGAATCTCCGTTGCGGTATCGGAAACCGACTCCACTACATCCAGCTGGGACCAAGCCTGCATGGCTCCGGTCTTGGGATTTATCTCGACCCTCAACTCGCCCGAGGAGTTCACTGCTCTCTCGGCCGCAGCCTTTATGGCGCCTTCAATAGTAGAAATCATGTCTTCGCGACTGATTCCCTTTTCCTTTTCCATGTACTCGAGGACGGCGAGAATTTCGCTGCTCATGATCTGGTGGACTTGTTGATGGTTGAAATAATAAGAAAAAAAAAAGCGGGTCATGCCCGCTCCTTTTCCAAAGGGTTAGACTGTAAATGTAGAATAGCAATACAATCTTCTTTCTCCACATTTGTCAATTCTATCTAAGGCAAACGCCGGATTGTGGGTTTTGTTCTTTCAGCGAGAGAATCTTACGTTATTCTTCCCGATTTTCATTATTTAGCATGAAGACCCTTCAATTCGCGACTCTTCCCGGAGACGGCATCGGCCCCGAGGTCATGGATGTGGCACTAGACGTACTACAAAAGGTCGGCGAGCACCACGACTTCGACCTCGAAACCGCCTCCCACGACGTCGGCGGAGCCGGCATAGACAACCACGGGACCGCCCTACCCGACCCCACGCTGGAAGCCTGTCGAACCTCAGACGCCATCCTCTTTGGCTCAGTGGGCGGGCCCAAATGGGAAAACCTCCCCCCGAAGGAACAACCCGAGCGGGCCGCCCTACTCCCACTCCGCAAGGCCTTCAGGCTCTACGCCAACCTGCGCCCCGGCAACCTGTACCCTGAACTGAGCGACCTCTCCCCCCTTCGCCCCGAAACCGTGAAGGACGGCATAGACGTGCTCTGCGTCCGCGAACTCACCGGCGGCGTCTACTTCGGCCAACCCAAGGAGACTCGTCGAACCGAACAAGGTGAAGAGGAAGCCATCGATACGATGGTATACCGGGCAAGCGAAATTGAGCGAGTAACCGACGTCGCCCTTACAGCCGCAAAGCTACGCGCTGGCCGAATCTGCTCTGTGGACAAAGCCAACGTCCTAGAAACCTCCGTTCTTTGGCGACGCCTAGTCTCTGAGAAAATCTCCGCAGAAGCTCCCGAAATCGAGCTTTCGCACATGTATGTGGACAATGCCGCAATGCAGCTCGTCCGCGACCCCACCCAATTCGACGTCATCCTAACCGAAAACATGTTTGGAGACATCCTCTCCGACGAACTCGCCGTGATTTGCGGTTCACTCGGAATGCTCGCCTCAGCCAGCCTTGGGGCAGACAAGAACGGGCACGACCTTCCCTTCGGCCTCTACGAACCCGCCGGCGGCACAGCCCCCGATATAGCGGGCAAAAACCTCGCCAACCCATGCGCCCAGATCCTCAGCGCCGCCTTAATGCTTCGCTACAGCTTTGGCCTCGAAGAAGCCGCTGCAGCAATCGAAGCCGCCGTCAAGGCTGCCATCCGAGACGGCCTACGTACAGGAGACGTCGCTCAAGGCGCTCCCTCCATAGGCACAACCGAAATGGGTGCCGCCATCATAGAGAGACTCGCCTGAGCAACCCAGTTCGTCCACTCTTGGCCTTGCAAATCCCCATGACCGCAAACGAAATCCGCCGGTCCTTTCTCGACTTCTTCGCCGGCAAGGAACACGAAATCGTATCGTCGGCCTCTCTCCTGCCGGACTCCCCCAACCTTCTCTTCACCAATGCAGGCATGAACCAGTTCGTGCCCTATTTCCTCGGAGACCGCGAATCTCCAAACCCACGCATCGCCGACACCCAGAAATGCATACGAGCCGGCGGCAAGCACAACGACCTCGAGGACGTAGGACTCGACACCTACCATCACACCTTCTTCGAGATGCTCGGCAACTGGTCCTTCGGCAACTACTTCAAGGCCGAAGCAATCGAATGGGCATGGGAACTCCTTACTCAGGTCTGGGGTTTCCCCAAGGAACGCCTCTACGTCACAGTTTACAAACCGGGTGAAGGCGAACCCGCCGACTTTGACCAAGAAGCCCACGACCTTTGGGCCAACCTCCTCCGCAAGGATGGACTCGACCCCGACAAGCAACTACTAACGGGAGGCAAGGCAGACAACTTCTGGATGATGGGCGAAACAGGACCCTGCGGACCCTGCAGCGAACTCCACGAAATCTGGAACCTCGTCTTCATCCAGTTCAATGCGGCGAAGGACGGAACCTTCTCCCCGCTATCCGCCAAGCATATCGATACGGGGATGGGCTTCGAGCGCGTCGCCGCCGTCATCCAGTCCACCAAAGGCTTTACCGACTTCTCCAAACCAGTCTCCAATTACGACACCGACGTTTTCAGCCCTCTATTCGATCAACTCGAGATTCTTTCCGGCAAGACCTACGCCTCAACCCTCCCCACAGGTTCCGAACGCTCCGAGCAGGAGGAAACCGACGTCGCGTTCCGCGTAATCGCCGACCACCTCCGCACCCTCGCCTTCTCCATAGCCGACGGAATCCTCCCCGGCAACGCCGACCGCAACTACGTCCTTCGCCGCATCCTTCGACGCGCCATCCGCTATGGCCGCAACCTCGGTTTTTCCGAACCCTTCTTCCACAAACTCGTTCCTGCTCTCGTCGAGCAAATGAGCCCCACTTTCCCAGAGCTCGCTCAACGCCAAGAACTCATCGAGAAAACCATACGCTCCGAGGAAGAAGCCTTCGGCAAAACCCTAGACCGCGGCATCGAACTATTCGGACGAGAGGCCGAAAGACTCGAACAAGAGGACGAAGCCAACGACGTAAAAACCCTTTCCGGCGAATTCGCATTCAAGCTTTACGACACTTACGGCTTCCCTTTGGACCTTACCCAACTCATGGCTCGCGAGCGCGGGATCGAGGTGGACGAGTCCGCCTTCAACACCGAGATGGAGAAGCAGCGCGCCAGGGCGAGGGAAGCTCACAAAAGTGTCGAGATCAAGGTCTCAAACACGGAAGACCAAGCCGATGCCACCGATTTCCAAGGCTACGCTCCCGACAACCTCACGAACTTTTCCGCAACCTGTTCGGGCACGTTCCAAGACGACGACGCCACCTACATCATCTTCGACAAGACCCCCTTCTACGCCGAAATGGGTGGTCAGGTCGGCGACAGCGGGTCCATTGAGATCGAAGGGCAAAGCTACGAAATTCAAGACGTCGTGAAGGACGGCGCAGGCCGTTACCTTCATTCCGTAAAGGACTTCACAATCAGCGGAGATGAGGTAATTGGTCGCAATGCAAGCCTTACCGTGGATTCGGCGCGGCGGCGCTCCATCCAACGCCACCATACCGCCACCCACGTCCTGCACTGGGCCCTCCGAGAAGTCCTCGGCGACCACGTCCGCCAAGCCGGCTCCCTAGTCGAACCCAATCGCCTGCGCTTCGACTTCTCTCACTTCGAAGCCCTCACCCCGGACCAAATCGAGCAAATCGAGACCCTCTCAAACCAACGCCTCCTCGACAACGAACCGGTCCAAGCCTACGAAGTTCCCTACGCCGAGAAACCCGACGACGTCGTGGCCTTCTTCGGGGACAAGTACGGAGACGTCGTCCGCATCGTCGACCTCGGCGGCTGGAGCAAGGAGCTCTGCGGAGGCACCCACGTCCAAGCCGCCGGAGAAATAGGCTACCTAAAAGTCACCATCGAGTCGGCGATTGCCGCCGGCACCCGCAGAATCGAGGCCGTAGCCGGACACGATGCCCACGCCCTTGCAGGAACTCGCCTCCGCCAAGTCGACGAACTCACCCGAGCCCTCGCCTGCAAACCCGAGGAACTCGTCGAAAGAATCGACGCTCTCAGGAGCAAGAACAAGAGTCTCCAGAAGGAACTCCGCGCCCATCAGCAGAAGGGCCAAGCCTCGCTTGCGGAAGACCTCATCTCATCCGCAACCGAGCAAGACGGCATCCGCTACGTCAAGGCCGTCGTCGAAAACCTTGACCCTAACGACCTCCGCGCCCTCGCCGCCCAAACGAACAAGCGTACGGCTCCCTCCGCTACTTTCCTCGTCTCCCAAGCCGGCGAAAAAGCCACCCTTATATGCATTTGCTCCCCCGAAGCCGTTGAAAAAGGACTCAAGGCCGGAGACTTCCTCCGAAACCTCGCCACCCAACTAGGTGGCAAAGGCGGCGGCAAACCCGACTTCGCCATGGGCGGCGCCCCCGCCACCCCCGACCTCGAGCAAATTCTGTCCGACTTCCCCTTCCCTTCCAAGGAGTCGTGAACCTCAGGTTCCTTCTCCCGCCCACCTTGGCGGCTTGCGTCGAGCGGGACGCCATCCCCATAAAGGTCG
>CAZNWO010000103.1:0-6483 GCA_964576585.1 uncultured Puniceicoccaceae bacterium
CTGCCTTGGTCAAGGCCTTCTCCGAGTCCGGCGACTGGGAGATCGTGACCCGCTCCCGCAATGAGCTCGATCTTTGCGAGCAGGCTGTAGTGGAATCTTTTTTTTCGAGCGAAAAGCCCGAGGTAGTCGTTAATGCGGCGGCTAGGGTGGGGGGTATTTACGCCAACGATACCTACCCGGCGGAATTTATTCACGAAAATTTGTCCATCAACTTGAACTTGATCCATTCGGCGTGGAACAATGGAGTGCAGCGTTTCCTGAATCTAGGCAGTTCCTGCATTTATCCAAGGGAGTCTCCGCAACCCATTCGCGAGGAATATCTTCTCTCGGGTCGCTTGGAAAAGACAAACGAAGCTTATGCGGTTGCAAAGATTTGCGGCTTGGAACTGTGTCGACATTATCGCAACCAGTACGGAGTGCTTTTTCATTCGGCCATGCCCACGAACATGTATGGTCCCGGAGACAATTATCACAAAGAGAACTCCCATGTTCTGCCGGCTTTGATTCGTCGTTTTCACGAGGCGAAGCTAGCAGGCGATTCTTCTGTGACCATTTGGGGAACGGGAACCCCGCGTCGAGAATTTCTTTACGTGGACGACTTGGCTTCTGCAGTGTTGCACCTCCTCAAGCTAGATTCGCCTCCCGACTGGATAAACGTTGGTTACGGAAAGGACGCCACCATTTCCGAATTGGCCGGCTTGGTCGCCGAGGTCGTGGGCTATTCAGGTGAAATTCGAAACGACCCCTCAAAGCCCGATGGAATGCCTCGAAAGCTTCTGGATGCTTCCAGAATTGTCTCCACGGGATGGACTCCTAAAGTTTCTCTAAGAGAAGGAATTGCTCTAGCCTACGAGGATTTCAAGAATCGATCCAAATCCGGGGAATTAAGGCTTTGAGTGATCTGAAAGACCTTGCCGCCTATTCAAATTGCTTCCTGAATTCCTGAAAGGAATCCGAGATTTCCCTGACTTGATAACGAAGCGCCTCGACCTCTTCCTTTAGTTCCTCAAGGTCCTCGGTTACTTGATCGACTTTTTCCAGACGCGAATCAGGTGCCGGCATGTATACGGTTGAATCACTGCTCTCCTCAATGACGGGAGGTGGGGCGAGAAGGTGATACCATCTGCGTTCCTTTTGCCCTAGAGTAGCTTCCGTTTCCGCTACTAACGCAGGGTCGCGTTCTTGCATTTCCGCAATCGTCTCCTCGACGTCGGAGAGATCATCGAAGTCGAACATTCTGCTTGCTCGAGTACGAAGTTCGCCTGTGGTTTGGGGACCGCGATTAAGCAGTTCCGCCAAGATAGCTTTCTCCGGTTTGATTAGGTCGAGGGCCTTTTCGGCATTGTGCTGGAATTTCGGTACTCGAGAGCCCACTAAGTCCATTCGATGAACAAGTCTCTTGAAACGCATTTCGTCTATGGCGGCGGATACTTGTTCTTCCGAGAAACTTACCCTTGGACTCCTGTTGTTCTTTTGGTTGCAGGCATTTACCAATGCGTTGAGGCTCATCGGGTAGTATTCGGGCGTCGTCAACTCCTTCTCGATCAGTGAGCCCAACACTCGCACTGCCTCGAAGCTCAGTTCGGGCAACTCGTTTTCGGATTCTTCCCGGGGCGGGGTTTCTTCCATGTTTCTCGCCTAGGCGGGTTTTCCCGCAGGGATGGTATTAGGGGGTGACGACGTTGACGCGCCGGTGCTCCTTGTCGAACTGAACTTTGCCGTCAGTCAGTGCAAAAAGGGTAAAGTCGTTTCCACATCCTACGTTGCTTCCCGGATGATATTTGGTTCCTCTTTGACGAAGTATTATGTTTCCGGCCAAAACCTGTTCACCACCGAATTTTTTCACCCCGAGGCGCTTGCTGTTGCTGTCTCGTCCGTTTTTGGATGTGCCTTGTCCTTTCTTGTGAGCCATGACTGAATCCTCTGTTGGGGTCTACTTGGTTTCGATAGACTCGATTTCTATCACGGAAATTTGTTGGCGATGACCTTTGCGACGCTTGTAGCCTTTGCGACGTTTTTTCTTGAAGACGTTAATCTTCTTGGCTTTCTTGTTCTCGAGAATCTTGACCTTGACTGATGCTCCCTCGACATAGGGAGAACCATAGGATGCATTGCCTTCGTCAATGAGCATCAAGACTTTGTCGATGTCGACCACGTCGCCTTCATTCGTATCTGGAAAACGATTCACGAACAACTTGTCTCCTTTTTGTACCGTGAATTGGCTGCCTTGGGTCTGGATAGTCGCCTTCATTTTTGGAAAAAACCAATTAATAAAACAAGTTTTTCCTCCCTAGGCAAGACATTTGCCTCAAAATGGATTTGCGAAACAGTTGCCATGCAATCATGCTTTGATTGAGGATTTCGGTTTGAAAAGTTCCGGCAAAGTAGATTCCGCAAGAGTCTTGGATTACTTTCAGGGCGAGAAGGTCTTGGAACACTATTCCTTGGCCGCAACCTCCGTCGGCTTATGGTTGTCGGAAGAAAAGGTCTTTGAGCGAGTTTTCCCCGAAAAGAACTCGAGCCTAATTGAGCTGGGCTGCGGCTGTGGACGAATTGCCAGCGGCATGTGGGAGCTCGGCTACGCGAACCTCATGGCAACGGATTTCTCGCGCAAGATGATAGAAAGGGCGCGACGCATGATTCGCGTCTTGGGCTACGGAATCCATCTTCGAGTGGAGGATGCAACACGCCTATCCTTTGACGACGACTTGTTCGATGGGGCGATCTTCGGATTCAATGGCTTGATGCAGATACCCGGAAGGTTGAACCGTGTCCGGGCGATGTCCGAGGCCTTTCGTGTCCTTAGGAGGGGAGGCTATTTTGTCTTCACCAGTCACGATAGGGATGCTGCAAAATGGAAGAAATTCTGGAAACGAGAAAGAATGATCTGGCGCAAAGGTAGGCAAAAGCAGGAACTGTTGGAGTTCGGCGATCGTTTTGAGGAAACCGACATGGGCGAACTTTTCATACACGTTCCGACCCGGGAAGAGGTGAGGAAGGACTTGAGAAAGGTGGGCTTTAAGGTCGAACTTGACGTTCTTCGTTCTCAATTGGCCAATGAATCCCTTCGAGTAAGGGAGTTTTCCGACGATTGTCGCTTCTGGATAGCCCGCAAGCCGGCAAAGTAGTCAGGTGGACTCGAGGCATTCCGAATCCAGAAACATGGACCCTACTCGCGTTGCGGGTCCCGACATGTGGACATTGTAGTCCTCGTCTATCAGCAATACGATTTCTCCTCCAGGCATATGAACGGTGATGTTCTCGTCGCAGGCGCCCATTTTCCTTGCAACGGCCCCGGCGGCAGAGCTGCTGCTGCCGGATGCGAGCGTGTAGCCCGCGCCTCGTTCCCAGATTTCGATGCGGATGTTGTTTCGGTCCAGAACTTCCAGAAACTGTACGTTGGTTCGATTAGGGAAGTTCTGATGGTTTTCCAAGTCGGGTCCAATCTCGCGACAAAAGTCTTCGCAGGTTTTTTCGACGGGTATCACGCAATGAGGGTTTCCTATGGTCGCGGCAAAATAATTCAGCTTTTGTCCGGCGACCTCGATCGGTTCATTAAGGACTTCCCTCGGCTCTCCCTCCACCTGTACGGGAATTACATCGCTGTGAAAGCTCACTTTGCCCATCTCGACGTCGATTAAACTTGAATCTGGTGAAACCTTGCAGGTGACGACTCCGCCGAGCGTGTCCACCGTAAAGGATTCGGAACCCACCCTTTCGATATCCTTTAAGTAGCGCGCGAAGATTCTTAATCCGTTGCCGCTCTTCTCGGCTTCGCTCCCGTCCGGATTTAGTATCAACAGCCTGAAGTCGGCCTTGTCGGAGGATAGGGGACCATGGAGAATACCATCGGAACCCAAGCCGAAGTTCCGGTGACAGATGCGAATTATTTGATCTTCTGGTAGCCGATCCGGTTTTTCGCTTGGATCCAGAACCAGATAGTCGTTTCCCAGGGCGTGGTACTTTTCGAATTTCATGCAGTCTGCCTAAATCCCGTTCTTCCTCGAGACGACCCAGTCGATGATGGTTTCCTCGTCATCGCCGGCATCCTTGACGACCCTCAGGAATTCAGAAGGGTGTATGTCGTTTGTGCGGAAGAAGTTTCTGTCTCCTCCGCAGCAAAACATGGTGTCGGGAGGAAGCTCGCCTTTTAGCTTTGCCTTTGCCTTTGGGATGATTCTCGGAAGCCACGCGATGCCGCGAGCCTCGTCCGTCTTCGCAGGAAGCGTCTGTGAATCCAATACCTGTTCGGATGAGACCTGATTCTGTTCCCTGAAAAAATAATCCCTACGGGCGTCATGGATAAGGAGGAAAGTAGCAAGATCCGGTTCTCCTTCACGTACCCAGTCCTCCGCGAAGTCGAAGAGGTCCATCACGTTCATGCCGATGGACTCGACGAAACTCAGGTCTTCGTCGGGCAAAAAATTCTCCGGTGTGGTATGCCCGTTTTTGTAGCGTTCGACGGCATCGGTCCAAATTTCTGCTAAGCGTTTCTGGTAGTCGTGATGCATGACTTTAGTGTTTTCGGTTGGATAAGAAGGTGGGTTAACCTTCGAAGGAGCTTGAAAGTGAACCTTAGGCGAGACGAAAGTCGAGCTGTTTCTCAGAGTGATTCACTTTGTCTATAACGACTTGGATGACTTGCCCAAGACGGAGGTTTTTCTTCGGATTTCTCGCCGTGATCCTTATGCCGTCATGAGAGACTCGATAACCTTCATTTCTTGGCAACGTTCTCAAGGGGACGAAGCCTTGTGCGAGAGTTTCCTTGAGTTCAACGAAAAATCCCTTGTGGGCAATATCCGTGATTACCGCCTTGTGACTCTTGAGCTTGTTTTGCTTGATCTCCATTTCATAAAGCAGAAGCAGCTTGGTCTTGACGGACTCACGTTCGGCATCGACGCTGTTTCTTTCTCTTGTCGAGAGATGTTTGGAGAGGCTTTCGAGCGTCCCCGGTTCGATTTTGCGCTTATTTTCCTTTTTCAGGATTCCTGCCACTATTCGATGAGCGACCAAGTCGGAGTATCGCCTGATGGGAGAGGTGAAGTGCAGGTAGTCCCTTTTTGCCAAGCCGTAGTGTCCCTCTGGGGTAGCCTTGTAACTGGCCTGTTTCAGGCTTCTCAGGAACTTTATGCGAAGCACTTGAGCAATTGGATGATTCTTGATTGATGCGAGCAGTTTTTGCACTTCACGATTAATGCTGAGGTCGCCGCAAGAGATTCCGAAGAGGGAGACGAAGTGGCGGAGTTCGTCGAGTTTCTCGGGGTCGGGATCGGGGTGCACCCGATGGATGCCTGGCAATTTTCTCTTTCTCAGTTCCTTTGCAACTGTTTCGTTTGCCAAAAGCATGAATTCCTCGATCAGTTGGTGGCTTTCGTCATTTATGACCGTTAGGACGCGCTCCGGAAATCCCTTGTCGTTCACCAGAATCTTGACTTCCGCCCCATCCAAATTCAGAGAACCCGCTCCGAATCGTTCTTTTCTAAGCCTCGACGCCAAGGTCCAGCACTTTCGAATTGTGTCCCGCAGTTTGCCTACCTTTTGATCGCTCAGGCTTCTGAGCGGTTTGCCGGGATTGCCGGAATATCGGCTTTGTGGAGTCTTGAAGCTCTTGATTTTAACGATATCCTTTTCCTTCATCAGGAGACTCGCCTGTTCATAGGTGAGTCTCTTGTCGCTTTTTATTACGCATTCCGCCAACTCGCTTCGCAAGAGCTTCCCGCCTTTGCCGAATTGAAACAGAACCGACTTCACCAATCTTTCTTCTCCTTCCACCAGACTGCAAATCCCATTCGATAGTTTTTCGGGTAGCATCGGCACAACCTCACCGACCAGATAGGTCGAATTTCCCCTCCGCTTGGCTTCCTTGTCCAAGTGAGAGTCCGGGATGACATACGCCGAGACGTCGGCTATGTGAACTCCGATTTCGGTTTTGCCATTTTCCAAATTGCGTATGGAAAGCGCATCGTCGAAGTCCCTTGCATCCAAGGGATCGATGGTGAGCGTGAAGTGCTTCCTGTAGTCGCGTCGATTTTTCAGGTTCTTACGGCTGATTTCTTGGGGGATTCCGTTTGCTTCCGTCGAAGCCTTTTGAGGAAATTTCTCTGCCAAACCGTATTTTGCCAAGATTCCCAAGTGATCGGTCATTGGTTCCCCGCCGGGGCCGATTACTCTCAAGATTCTGCAAGTCGGTTCAGATGACGCTTTGTCCCAACGGACGAACTTCACCAGAACCTTGTCCTCGATTTTCGCACCTATTCTATCCCCTTCGATCTTGAACTTCGTAAGGATTCTTGAGCTTTCCGCCTGAACCATCTTTCTTTGGCCAACCTTCCTGAAGTATCCGAGGAATTCATCCGTTTCCCGTTCCAGAACCTTGGTCACGGCATAACGAGGCTTGCCTTCCTTCCTGCCGAATTTGCCCTTGCGCTTCCCTCCGCTTTTCCGAGGCGGAAGTCGCTTCAGTTCAACCCTGTCTCCATGAAG
>CAZNWO010000103.1:6583-11371 GCA_964576585.1 uncultured Puniceicoccaceae bacterium
GTTTTGTTCCTGAACCAGACCGCAAACTCGTCAGCGCTCTTTATGTCGTCGTTCATTGGGAAGGAACGGGTTTCCTGAACAAGTGTCTCGTAAATTGTCTTCAGGTTTTTTCCTGCCGCCGTCCTGCCGGCTGAAAAGAGAACGTCACCAAAACCCATGTAGGCTATGCCCGCCAGGATTCCAATGATGGTGATGACAACAAGAAGCTCGATAAGGGTGAACCCTTTTTTTCGGATTTTCGACATGTTCATGGCAAGGGTGTTGGTTGCAAGTTATGATTTGAATTCAGTTTTGGATTACCTTAGGCGTGATCTTTTAAACTAATCAACTTTAGTAAGGTAAGCCGAATTGACCGCACAGCGCAAGTGCCTTTTCCTTGGCTTCGCCGAGTACGGATTCATTTTCGACGTCGCTTAGGACGTCCTTGATTATCCCCGCGATGATCTGCATCTCGGTTTCTTTCATTCCCCGAGAGGTGACGGCAGGCGATCCAATCCTCAAGCCGCTGGTCTGAAAGGCGCTTCGGGTTTCGCCCGGCACAGTGTTTCTGTTGAGGGTTACGTTGGCCTTGTCCAGAGCCAGTTGGGCTTGCTTTCCGGTCAGGTCGGGGTGAGAAGGCCTTAGGTCAACGAGCATCAAGTGATTGTCGGTTCCACCGCTCACGAGGTGAAAGCCGTGGTTGGACAATTCCTCGGCGAGTGCTTTCGAGTTCGCAACCACTTGCTTTTGGTATTCTCCGAAATCTGGCTTGGATGCCTCGAGAAAACAGATAGCCTTGGCCGCAATGACGTGCATCAGCGGTCCTCCTTGAGAGCCTGGGAAAACTGCTGAGTCAATTCCTTTGGCAAATTCTTCTCGGCAGAGTATCAAGCCGCCTCTGGGGCCTCGCAAGGTCTTGTGTGTGGTGGTGGTTACGAAGTCTGCATACGGTACCGGCGAAGGATGCAACCCTGTCGCCACCAAACCTGCAATGTGGGCAATATCGGCCAGAAGCAGAGCACCGCAGTCCTTTGCGATTTTCCCCATTCGTTCGAAGTCGATGATCCGGGGATACGCGGAAGCTCCGACTGTGATGAGTTTGGGTTGTTCGTTTCTGGCGGTGGTTTCGATGGCATCGTAGTCTATTCTACCGGAATCGAGATCGACGCCGTAGTTTACTACTTCATATAGGAAGCCGCTGCAGTTTTTGGGATGTCCGTGAGTTAGGTGTCCGCCATCCTGCAGGCTCATGGTCAATATCTTGTCTCCTGCATCAAGAACTGAAAAGTATACCGCAGTGTTGGCTTGGCTACCTGAGTGGGGTTGAACGTTGGCATGCTCGGCGCCGAATAGGGATTTGGCGCGATCAATTGCAAGGCTCTCCGCGACGTCCACGTGCTCGCATCCGCCGTAGTAGCGTTTTGCCGGATAGCCTTCCGCATATTTGTTCGTGAGTACGCTCCCGGTTGCCTCGATTACGGCAGGCAGAGTAAAGTTTTCCGAAGCGATTAGCTCGATATGCGTCTGTTGGCGTTTTTTTTCGTCCTCAATTGCCCGGTGAATTTCCGGATCGAGTTCGGCGAGGGAAGCCGTGTTCAGTGACATGGTTTTCTTTGCAATCTGTTTTTGATGAGTTGAATACGTTGATGCTTAAAGGTTTTTTCCCACCCAATTGAGCAGGGAAGGCAGTGCTTCTTGCATTTTCGATCGGCAGGTTCGGTAGACTTCGAGGTCTTGCCCGAAAGGGTCGGGGAGTTCCTTGTCGGAACCTTCGGTGAATTCTCTCATCAGGAAGACGTTGGAGTCCTCCGGCATCTCGAAGTACATGTGGATGAGCGCCCTGTGAGACTCGGTCATGCAGAAGATCGCCGAGGCGTTTTGCAGGGTGGCCCGGGTCAGTGAAGAGCTCCTGTGATCCGACAAGTCGAGCCCGAGCTCGGAGCAAGCAATCACAGAGTTTTCGGAAGCCTTGTCTCCTTCGACCGCGGTTAAGCCGGCGGAGAAAACCCTGACCTTTTGCCTGACCTTTGATTTTTCCAGAGCATCCTCGAAGAGTTTCTCGGCCATTGGACTCCTGCATACGTTCGCCGTGCAGACGAAAACGATCAGCTTTTCCCTTTTTCTTTCTTTCTTCTCTCTGCTTTTTCTTCCCATGCGAAGATTAGGTAGTCATTTCGACGCCGAAGCGGAAAAAGGCAAGTTTGAATCCTCTAGGTGCGGTTGAGCTCACGAAAACCTATGTCTCGCCTCAAGTATTTGGAGGAAAAGTTAATGGCGTCGCAGAGTTCGTAGGCCTTTTCCGCAGCTTCGCCCAAGGAGGAACCTTGCCCGATCGCGCCAAGGACGCGTCCTCCCGCCGTGACGATTTCTCCAGCTTCGGAAAGGGCTGTTCCTGCATGGACCAGGTCGGACCCTTCAGGCAGCTTTTCAGGAAAGGAGATTTCCTCCCCTTTGGGGTAGGAGTTGGGGTAGCCCTCGGAAGCCAATACGACTACCATGGCGCTGCTCTGCTTTAAGTTCAGCTTTGCAGGAAGGGGTTCTCCCTTGGCTGAAGCAAGCAGGATGGGGACGAGATCCTGAGCCAAAAGAGGAAGGATTACTTGTGTCTCGGGGTCCCCGAAGCGTACGTTGAACTCAAGCACTTTGGGGCCATCCCGGGTGAGCATTAGACCGACGTAGAGGGTGCCGCGAAACTCAATCCCGTCTTTTCTGAGTCCAGCCAAGGTCGGTTGCACGATTTCCGCTTCGAAGTCCGAAAGCATTTCAGGCGTAACAAGTGGGGTGGGGGCATAGGCGCCCATGCCTCCGGTGTTCGGCCCCGTGTCACCTTCGCCGGCTTTCTTGTGATCCTGACTCATGGGCAGGGTGACGTAGCTCTCGCCCGAGCATATGACGTGAAGCGAGGTCTCTTCTCCATCGAGAAACTCCTCGATGACGACTTCCCTGCCGCTTTCGCCGAAGGATTCTCCCGATAGCATTTCCTTTACGGCCGTTGCAGCTTCTTCCTTTGTCTGGCAAATAATGACCCCTTTTCCGGCGGCAAGCCCGCTTGCCTTGACTACAACCGGGAGGCTGGTTTCCTCAAGGAATGCCAGGGCTTCATCGGCATCGGAGAAGTTCCCGTATGAGGCGGTAGGTATCCCGTGCCTGTTGAGGAAATCCTTGGTGAAAGCCTTGCTGCCTTCCAGTTCGGCGCCAGCTTTCTTCGGTCCGTAAGCCGGAATGTTGGCCGCCTCGAGGGAATCCACGGCTCCGTTGCACAAGGGAACTTCGGGTCCAACCACGACCAAGTCGATTTCTTGCCGGCGGGCAAGGGCGACGATTGCGTCGTTATCCTCGACCTGTAGCGGAAAAGCATCGAACTCCTTGGACATGCCGCCGTTGCCCGGGGCCACGATGACCTGCTCCACCATATCGCTTGCTGAGCAAACCTTTGCCAGCATATGTTCGCGTCCTCCTGAGCCAACTACGAGAATTTTGATTTTTTCGTTCATTGCATCTGGCGTTCTTGTCAAAACCTCAACCGTGTCGAGGTAAAAGGGATTGGAATAATCCCAAACTATTTCGTGCTTCCTTTCTTTTCCTCAATTCCTAAGCATTATGGCTATGCGGGTATTTTTCATTGGGATTTGTGGAACGGCAATGGGCAATGCGGCCATTCTTCTTGGCAAGCAAGGAGTCCAAGTCGCCGGATCCGATGCCGGGGTCTATCCTCCGATGTCGGACGTCTTGGCGGATGCCGGCATCGAGCTCTTCGAAGGCTTTGACGAGCAGGTCTTGATCGACTGGAAGCCCGATCGAGTCGTGGTCGGCAATGCCGTTTCCAGAGGAAACCCGCAAGTGGAATGGCTGTTGAGGGATCGAACCGTTCCCTTCGTCTGCCTCCCGCAGCTTATTGGCGAGGAACTGATCGGAAGGCGTCCCTCCGTCGTTGTCGCGGGCACTCACGGCAAAACCACCACTACCTCCCTTGCCGCCTTTGCCTTGACCGAGGCCGGCGCAAAACCCGGCTACCTCGTGGGAGGAGTCCCCTTGGATCTTCCTTCGGGAAACGAACTCGGGGCATCCGATGCTCCCTTCGTCATAGAGGGAGACGAATACGATTCCGCCTTTTTCGACAAGCGAAGCAAATTCATTCACTATCGCCCCCGCATTCTCGCGCTGAACAACCTGGAGTTCGACCACAGTGATATTTTTCGGGACTTGGCCGACGTTTCACGAACCTTCGATCATTTGCTCAGGATCGTTCCAAGCGATGGTTTCGTTCTCATGAATGGCGACGATCCGAATCTGGCAGCCTTGCCAACGCCATCTTGGACGACTGTCCTCCGAGTTGGTGCGGAGAGGACCAATGATCTTCGCATAGAAGACTTTGCCGAAAGCCCCGACGGGTCTTCCTTCCGTCTAAAATGGCGTGAAATCGACTTGGGCGAGGTCAAGTGGAAATTGCCCGGCGAGTACAATGCTCGAAATGCCGCAATTGCAGTCCTTGCATCTGCCTTGGCTTCGGACGTCGCGAAAGGAAGAACGCCCGACTTGGAAAACCCTTTTGCCTCTTTTCCTCTTCCGCCATTGGCAAAGTGTCGGGGGGTCAAGCGACGGCAGGAAATACTGGTTGAGCGAGAGAATCTGGTCGTACTTTCGGATTTTGCCCATCATCCCACCGCTATTTCCTACGCCCTTCGATCCTTGCGTGCTCGTTGGCCCGAGCATCGTCTGCTCGCCTGTTTCGAGCCCCGTAGCAACACGGCCGTAACGAATGTTTTTCAGGAAGAGTTCACCTTGGCGCTGTCCGAGGCTGACGAGGTT
>CAZNWO010000104.1:0-11330 GCA_964576585.1 uncultured Puniceicoccaceae bacterium
AAGGGATTCTGGGCGACCAAGTTGGTGGCGCAGAAGGACAGAATGACCAAGCTGCTGAAGCGGTGAATTTTCACTGCATGGATTAAGAATCGATCAATCCTGCGAAGCAAGATTGATATGAGAAGCGTTTTAGTCTAAGTGGGGAAGTTGGATTTGAGGTCTTTGCCATATGGACTTCGCTCTTAGATGCATTTAGGATTGGGAAATAAAGCCCTTCAGGTGAAGTTGGAGGATGACTGATGTCAGCTGGAGGCTAATGAGGCAAACTCAGGACAAGATTTCTCGAACAACCTTGCCACTGACGTCGGTCAGGCGGAAGTTGCGCCCGGCGTAGTTGTAAGTCAGTCGCTCGTGGTCAAGCCCGAGCAAGTGCAGTATCGTGGCGTGGAGGTCGTGAACGTTCACCTCGTCGCGGACGACGTAATAACCGAACTCGTCCGTTTCGCCGTGAACCACGCCGCCCCTGATCCCGCCGCCGGCAAGCCACATGGAAAAGGCGTGAGGATGATGGTCCCGACCGTCCCCGCCTTGGGCTGCGGGCGTTCGGCCGAACTCCGTACCGAACACTACGAGAGTCTCGTCAAGCATGCCTCGGCCCTTGAGGTCACGCAGCAAGCCGGCGATGGGTTGGTCGACTTTGATTGCGTTGCTCGAGTGATTTCCCTTCAGACCTCCATGGGCGTCCCAATAGTTTCTCGGATAGCTGTGGTTGACTTGGATGAACCGCACTCCCGCCTCGGCCAATCGACGGGCAAGCAAGCACTGGCGACCGAATTCATCGGTATGCTTGTCGCCAACGCCGTACAACTCGCGCGTAGGCTTGGTTTCGTTCTCAAGGTCGAACACTCTCGGCGCGGCCATCTGCATGCGGAAGGCAAGCTCAAACGACTGGAGGCGGGCCTCCAGTCGCCCGTCCGCAGTTTTTCGGTCGAGATGTCTTTGATTCTGTATTTTCAGGTAATTCAGGAGACGACGCTGCCTCGCCTCCGGAGAAGCGGGGGAGAGATTGGGGATCTTGGCGTCCTTGAATGAGGTGTGACCATCGCCGATGCGCATCCCTTGGTAGGCTGCGGGCAAGAACGCCGAGCCGAAGTTCTGGGCACCGCCGTGATACGAGGAGGGACTCAGGGCGATGAAACCGGGAAGGTTTCGGTTTTCCACACCCAGTCCATACAGGGTCCATGCCCCTAGGCTAGGGCGCATGAACACCCCGTCGCCCGTATGAAGGGACAGGGCGGCGGGACCATGGGAGACCTGCTTGCCGTTGGTCATGGAGCGGACTAGAGCGATTTCGTCCATGCATTCTCCGATCTTTGGGAAAAGCTCGCTCACCTGCGTACCGCATTCCCCGTATCTGCTGAAGTTCCAAGGCGACTGCAGAAGATTGCCCGTGTCGGCGAACTCGAAGTCGGGTTTCGGAATTGGAAGCGGTTGACCGTGACGCCTTGCCAGTTCCGGTTTCGGGTCGAACGAGTCCACGTGCGAGACCCCGCCGTGGAGGAAGAGGAAGATCACTCGTTTCGCCTGTGCAGGAAAGTGCGGTTTTCGAAGGGACAGGGGCGACCCCAAGGCCTCCGCAGTCAGCATTCCCGAGAACGCCATGCCGCCGAATCCGCAGGCTATTCGGGAGAGCGTCTCGCGACGCGTGAGTCGAGCGTGTGGATCAGTCGGGTTCATTCGAGGTAGATGAATTCGTTGAAGCAGAAAACAGCTTGGCAAAGCTCCCGCCAAGCCACGGCTTCATCGGGTCCCGAGGCTGCGAGAAAAGCCAAGGCTTCCTCCTTTTCCTCTATGCGGGGCATGCGTCCGAGGGTCCGACGCCACAAGAGTTCCAGTCGAACGACGTCGTCAGATGCAGCCTTGCTGAGCAGGGAGGCCAGATGAGCCGCCTGCTCAGGGACGAAGGGATTGTTCAGGAGGTAGGCCGCCTGCGACGGGACTATGCTTTCGCCTCGTCCGGCGACGACTTGGTTGGCGTCTGCGGCGTCGAACAGGGCGAGCAGGTCGGGTTGACCGTTGCGGATCACGGGGAGGTAGAGGCTACGTCTGTTCGACTTGTATCCTTCCCATCGACTGTTGATCGTGCTGGCGGAAACCACACCTCGCTTCTTGTCGACGACGTCGCCGACCTTGAAGGCCTTTTCGATGATTTCGTTTCCCCCTAGGCGTGGTTCGAGTTGGCCGCTCACGGCAAGGATGGCGTCGCGAAACTGCTCCGCCTCAAGCCTACGCAATTGCGGCGTGTGAAAGGCGAAGTCCGGATTCCCCGAGCCGTCTCGAACAGCGGACTGACGGTAGGCGTTGGACAAGACCATCATGCGGTGTATCCGCTTCAGTTTCCATCCGCCCGAGATCAACTCGGCAGCCAGCCAGTCGAGCAAGGCCGGGTCGGTGGGAGGGGCGCCCTTGATCCCGAAATTGTCCGTCGACTCAACGATACCCTTCCCGAAATGGCCCTGCCACAACCGGTTTACCATGACTCGTGCGGTCAGAGGATTCTTCGGGTCGGCGATCCATCGCGCCAACTCAAGGCGACCGCTGCCGGTGGTTTGGAAAGGGGCGTGCCCCTCGCCCGCAAGGACTTGAAGGAATCGACGAGGAGCCAAGTCGCCGAGATGACGACGGCTGCCGCGCTCGTGAACGCGAAGGTCCGACGAAATGCCCTCGCGAGGCGCCATCACTCGCACCTTGGTCTTTCCGTCGCCGGAAGGTAGGTCGAACTCCATCCACTTCGTCGCGGTGCGAACCAGGTCCCCGAAGACTTCGGTGCTTCGGAAGATGCCCGCCAGAGAGTAGTAATCGATCGTCGGGATTGGGTCGGACTTATGGTCGTGGCAACGGGCACATGCTATGGTTAGCCCGAGAAACGCGCGACCGACGACGTCCAGTTGCTCGTCGACGACGTCCAGCTTGACCTGTTCCTTGTCGGACTCGGCCAGGGCCTTGGGCCCGATCATCAGAAAGCCAGTCGCTACGGTCCGACGAAGCGCGACTGCGTGATCCTTGTCGGGGAGCAGGTCTCCCGCCAACTGATGGATCACGAATTGATCGTACGGAAGATCGGCATTGAGCGCGTCGACTATCCAGTCGCGATAACGCCAAGCCTGGCGCATGATGAAGTTGCCGTCGCTAGCCGTCGTGTCCCCGTACCGGACCGCATCCATCCATAATCGTCCCCAGCGTTCCCCATAGTGTGGCGAGGCCAACAATCGATCAACGACCTTCCGATAGGCGGCTTCGGGGTCGCGAACGCAGTCCTTTTCAAAGGAATCAATCTCTGGCGGCGATGGCGGCAAACCCGTGAGATCGAAAGTCACGCGACGCAACAAGGCCGCTTTGGACGCGGGAACCCTCGGTCGAACTGACGCCTTCTGTAGGCGAGAAAGGACGAAGTGATCCACGGGGGTCTTCACCCACGCCGAGTTTCCGATCTTCGGCAACTCCGGTTGCGCAACCGGCTGGAAGGCCCAGTGAGCCTTCTGCTTGGGGGAGAATCGTCGTGTGGCCTTTGCCAAATCCTCGCTTGTCCGGATGTCATAGCGTTGGGCAAGGCGGTTCTCCAAGGCACTTCTTTCTGTCGCGGGCAAGGCTTTGCCGTAGACGATGACTTCCGCTACGTCACCGTCGAAGGAACCGGCCCAATTGGTTACTCGACCCATGGAAACGCCCACGTCATTTCGGTGCCTGAGGTCGAGTGAGGCCGTTGTGCCGACGGCGCGGCGCTTCAACAGATCCTTCTCGGCTCGACCGTTGAAAAATACCCGAACGTTAGTCATCGGACCCGGCGACTTCACGAAGGTGAGGACGGTGGGTCCAGCATAAACGGGCTGCATCGAACCCTCGCCCAGCCTTGCGTCGTGTGACCACCCGCCCGCGAAATCGAGAGAAACATTTTGGGGCTTGGAACGGTCGATTTCGATCAGCGCCGCAGTCGGCCTGCCGGGATTGATTCCGCCTTTCCCCGCTGGGTCGCCGACGAAGAAAAGGTTGTCGTAGGGCGGTTTGGCGTCGTTTGGTCGGTAGCGAGCCACCAGGACGATGGTCAAGGACGCGTCTCCATTCAGTTCCAAGGGATGATCGGGCGAACCGGCCAACCCGTTCTCCGGACCGAACCGAACTGCAGGACGTCCGGCGACTTCACTTGCGACGACGAATCTCGGGGCCGTGCCTATGCCGTTCATTCTTATCCCTTTCGTCGGCGTAAGGTCGTGCCCTCGTCCGCCGGTGTCGGGCCAGACGAAGACCGGGTCGCCGTCCTTGAGCTTCAGGTTGTCAGCCCGTAGCCAGAGGAGAAGGTTTTCCCGTAGTTCGGGCGCATCGGGTTCCATGGCCGCCGCCTGCAACCCGATTGCCGTCAAAATTACGAGAGGGAGTCTCATGTGGAAACCCCGATTCTCAAGGGGAGGGCTGCACTCGTTCCGAATTCAAGAACAAAGACACGACCACAAGGATTTTCTTCATTCATGACTTGCTAGGAGACATTTATTCGGGAAGTCGGTCAAGCAATCAACTTAGATCAATGGACAAAACCAATTCGCGGGAAAATTGATTTACTTTCTTGCTCTCGATTTCTTCTCTCTCTTGGGTTAACTAAATTACCATGAAGTATCTATTCTTGTTTTCAGTATCTCTTGTCTCGGCATTCATTTGCTCTTGCGTTTCCAGTGTGTTCAAGACAGCCGAGGAGCCGCCCGAGGAGAATCCCTATCCCGTCGTCAACGTCGCGCCATATTATGTGGCGGATGCGGCGTGGCCCAAGCGCCAAGAGGACATGCCGTGGGGACACATGCCCGGAGTGGCCATAGACAAGGACGGCAACGTCTGGTGCTACACCCGGGCTCAACCGGCAATTCAAGTGTATTCGCCAACCGGCGATCTCGTTAAGAGTTGGGCCACGGAGGAAAACAGCACTGCCCACCAGATCAAGATCGACAAGGACGGCAACGTCTGGTTGGCGGACATCGGACTGCACCTCGTTCGCAAGTTCTCGCCCGAGGGCAAGGAGCTGATGCACATCGGCACACCCGGAGAGTTGGGCAAGGACGAGACCCATCTCAACAAGCCTACCGACATGGCCATTGCGTCAAACGGGGACGTGTTCATCTCCGACGGCTATGGGAACGCCCGCATCGTCCACTGCGACAAGGACGGCAAGTTCATAAAGGCATGGGGCACGCTCGGCAACACCGACGGGCGCTTCAGCATCCCGCACGCCATCGCGATCGACTCGAAGGACAATATCTACGTCGCCGACCGCAACAACGTTCGAGTTCAGGTCTACAACACCGACGGCAAGCTCACCGACTCTTGGAAGAACGTCGTCGTTCCGTGGGGATTCTGCATCACTCCCAACGACGACGTCTGGGTATGCGGATCAACGCCCATGAAGTGGCGCTTTAACCCAAAGTATCCGACTGCCCCGCTCGGTTGCCCGCCCAAGGACCAGGTTTTCATGCGCTTCCGCCCCGATGGAAGGCTTCTGCAAATGTGGGCCATCCCGAAGGCAGTCGATGGCAAGGAGAAACCCGGAGAGCTGAACTGGGTTCACTGCCTCGCGGTCGACAAGACCGGCAACATTTACTCCGGCGACATCATCGGCGAACGTATGCAGAAATTCGTCCGGAAGTCGAAATAGCTTTTCGAGAACTGCCCGAATTGCCTTTCAGAGGCATGCGGCGACAGTCCGCTCCTTGGCTTTCATGCTTTGCACTTACTTCGTATCTGTTCTTGTATCCTCGCGCAGCCAGTCGGGTGGGGGTTGCCGAAGCCCCTTCTTAGTGAACGATTCCTTTGAGGAAAGGTCCCGTTTTGCTTTTCCTGTTGCAGAGGTTTCGCCTCACGGTTCCCTGATGCAGTAGGTAGCCACCTTCTTCTCCGCCTTTCGGGCCCAGTTCCACCAAGTAGTCTCCTTCCGCGATTACGTCCACGTCGTGTTCGATCACCACCACCGTGTTTCCTTCGTCCACCATGCGGTGCAACATTCGCATTAGTCTTAAAGTATCTGATGGGTGTAGCCCTATGGTCGGCTCCTCCAGGACGTAGAGGTTGGGTTTCCTTGATGATCGACGACCATGTTTTCCCTTGTCGATTCCGCGACTCAGCTCGGAGGCCAGTTTGAGTCGCTGCGCTTCTCCGCCGGACAGGGTGGGGGAGATTTGCCCGAGCTTGAGGTATCCCAAGCCCGTCTCGACCATTAGCGAAAAGGTTTCCTTCAGGTAATGGTCGAAAGCGAAGAATTCAGCGGCTTGCTCAAAGGTGAAGTCTAAGATATCGGCAATGCTCTTTCCGTTCCAAAGCAATTCCAGAACCTGCTCCCGATACCTTTTCCCGCCGCATTGTTCGCAGGGAACGAATGAATTGGGAAGGAAGTTCATTTCAATTTTTATCTTTCCCGCTCCTTTGCAGATTTCGCATCTTCCCCCCTCGACGTTGTAGGAGAAGTCGCTGGCTTCCAATCCCTTTGTCTTGGCCTCGGGAAGAGAAGAAATCAGGTTCCTGATCCTGTTCCAGACCCCCAGATAGGTCGCAGGTGTGGACCTGGAGGTTTTCCCAATGGGGTCCTGAGTCACTTCAATTGCTTTGCTGAAGACGTTTCCGTTTTTCAGGGAATAGTTGGGTCTACGGATCAAGTCCTTGTTCTCTGCAATGGATTTCTTGACTCCTTCGAGCAAAGTTCCCCGAATCAGGGAGGATTTTCCCGAACCCGAGACACCGCAACATACGGTGAGCCTCGCGAGAGGGATTTGCACGTCCAGTTTCTTCAGGTTTCTGAAGCTCACCTTGCCCAAGCGCAGCCATTCAGGTTCCGTCTTTTTCGGGAGTTTCCTCCATTTCCCCCTTGTCGGGTGCTTGAAGCCGTTTCTCATGTGCGCGGCAGTGGAGGAGATTTCGTTCCTCGAGACCATTGCGGGCTTCCCCGCATCGATGATTTCCCCTCCGTTGTGTCCAGCCTCCGGTCCTACGTCTATGAGGTGATCGGCTTGCATGATGGTTTCCTGGTCATGCTCGACGACGATTAGGGAATTCCCTCGCTCCTTTAGTTCCCAAAGTGATTCAAGAAGCTTCTGATTGTCCTTGGGGTGCAAGCCGATGGATGGCTCGTCGAGTACGTACATTACGCCCGACAGATTCGATCCGAGTTGTCCGGCAAGCCTGATTCGTTGCGATTCGCCGCCCGAGAGCGAGGAGGTTTCGCGATCAAGGGAAAGGTAGTCCAAACCGACTTTGCCCATGAACGCGAGACGCTCGAGGATTTCAGGTAGGACAGCTTGGACGATCGGCTCCATTTCCTTTTCGACGGAAATCTTGCTGAGGAAATCCGCTGCAACGACCGGCGTCATGCCGAGGACTTGAGGCAGCGAGCTTCGGTTTCCTTTAGGGCCGGTGAGCACGACGTTTCGGCTGATCGGGTTAAGTCGTTCACCTTTGCATTCGGGGCAGGTCTCGCCGTCGGAGAGGGACCACCACTTTCCTGTGGCGGGCAAGCGATCCTTCATCTTTTCGTAGATTCTGCCGTAGCCATGGCAGAACGAACACCATCCCTTTGGGGAGTTCCACGAGAGCAGGGACGGCTCGAGTTCGGGGTAGGTCTCGCCGCTAATCGAGTCTACGCGGGTGGTGGAGTACCACTGTTCTTCGCCCTTTCCGCAGATCATGAGAAACCTGTCCTTGCCAAAAGCCAGCGCCTTTTGGACAGAATGCTCGAGAGTACTCCTTTCGGGAACCGAGTCCCAGTCCTCGACGACTGCCTCGACGTTGTGCAGGCTGTAACGGTCCAAGCCTGGGAACTCATTCGTCTCGAAGAGGACTCCATCGCAACGGACCCTTTCGAAGCCCTTTTCTCTAGCCCAGTTCACGATTGGCTTGTGATGACCCTTTCTGTTGGTGACAAGCGGGGCGAGGAGCATTGCGGGTTTCCCTCGAGTGGGAGGGTGCCGCTTCAGTTCTTTCCGGAGAGCGCTGATGATGCTGGATTTCGAGTTGATCGTCAGGGGCGCCTGGTCGATGGTGCTTAGTTGCGTCCCGACCCGCGCAAAGAGAAGTCTCAGGAACTGGGCGATTTCCGTTACCGATCCCACGGTTGACTTTCGAGTTCCCCGGTTGACTCGTTGCTCGATGGCCACCGCGGGCGAGATGCCGGTCACTCGATCTACGTCGGGCTTGCTTAATTGCTCGACGAATTGCCTGGCGTAGGAAGACATGGATTCCATGTAGCGCCTTTGGCCTTCTGCGAAGATTACGTCGAAGGCGAGAGAGGACTTTCCCGAGCCCGATGGTCCGGTAACCACCACGAACTTGTTCGAGGGGATGTCCACGCTTACGTTCTTCAGGTTGTTCTCTCGAGCGCCGACGATCCTAAGTTTCGACCTTTTCTTCGTTCTTCCCGATTGGGCTTTGGTGCTGTCTCGGGAAGCTTCTTGGGGAGAGGAACTGAGAATGCGAGCGGTGGGGGTGGTTTTCCTGCGAAAGGACGCAGGAGAGCCTTGAGCGATTATCTTGCCGCCTTTTTTGCCCGCTCCCGGGCCAAGTTCGACGATCCAGTCGGAACCCTCCAGAACCTGAAGGTTGTGTTCGATGACAAAAAGGGAGTGTCCTGTCTCGACGACTTCCTGCAGGCATTGGAGCAGCCTGCCGACGTCCTGCATGTGCAAGCCTGTGGTAGGTTCGTCTATGAGTAGAACGGATGGGGCATGTCCCCCTTTCAAGGCCGACATGTATTTCACGAGCTTTAGTCGCTGAGATTCTCCTCCCGAAAGAGTGTTCAGAGGTTGCCCCAACGTCAGGTAGCCGAGTCCGACTTTTTTCAATGCGCTGAGTTGCCTAACGGTCTTGGGCAGTTGGCTGAAGGTCTCCAGAGCCTCGTCGATCGTCAATTCAAGCGTCTCGGACACGGTCAGTCCATCCAGTTTGATTTCAAGGATTTCCCTCTTGAATCGTTTGCCGTCGCATTCACTGCACGGAACCTGAATGTCCGAGAGGAATTGCATCTCGACGACCTCGTAGCCAAGGCCCGAGCAAGACTCGCAGCGCCCGTTTCCCGAATTAAAGGAGAAGTCGGAGGAGCAGAATCCCAGGCGCCTCGCGTCGTCGGTCCGGGAAAAGGCTTCCCTGATGGGTCCCCAAGCGTCCGAGTAGAGCGCCGCGTTCGATCGAGGCGTGCGCACGACCGAATTTTGGTCGATCATCACGACTTCGGAGATCGCAACGTCGGAAACGACTTTCTTGGAGCCGTTGGGGCGGGACATTTCCTCGTAGATGAGGTCGTGCAGCAGGGTTGACTTTCCCGAGCCCGAAACCCCCGCAATGCATACGAACTTTTCCAAAGGCAACTTTGCCGACAGTTTCTTGACGTTGTGTTTGCTCAAACCTTTCAAGTGAAGGAAGCTTTGCTTACGGGAAACCTTGCCGTTCCGCTTCTCCCTTCCGCCGGTCTTCTTGGAGCGTTTGGCGAGCCATCTTCCCGTCGCGGACTTCTTCGAGCGGAGCAATTGGCCGACCGTGCCTTGAAAGGTTATTTCCCCTCCATTCTTGCCGGGCAGGGGACCTAGCTCCACAACCCTGTCCGCAGCCCTGATGACCTGCTCGTCGTGCTCGACTACGCAAACGCAGTTTCCCGCATTTGCCAACGAGCGTAGAATCTTTATCAAATTGCCGACGTCCTTCCCGTGCAGGCCGATGGTCGGTTCGTCCAGCGCGAAAAGAGTCTCGGTGAGCGAGGACCCGAGGCATGCCGTCAGGTTTACGCGCTGGGTTTCGCCTCCGCTCAGGCTTCTCGCCGAACGGTTCAAGGATAGATAACCCAATCCGACGTCCCTAAGGTATTGCAGCCTGGAAAGGATGTTTTCAAGGGGCAGGTCCAGCTTGGGGTTGCCCGAGGCGGAAACTTTCGAGAGCTTGGCGTGAAGATCGTCGACGGGAAGACCGTATACCTCGGGCAAGGTCATCGAATTCCATTTCCAGCATAGGGACTCTTCCCTCAGTCTTGAACCCTTGCACTGCGGGCACTCGAAATATCCACGATATTTCGAAAGGTATACCCGGACGTGCATCTTGTAGGTCTTCGATTCCAACCACTTGAAGAATGCCTTCACCCCGTACCATTTCCCGTTTCCCTCCCTGTATCCGGGATCACCGTCCCAAATAAAGTCGCGGTCGCGCTTGGACAGTTTCTTCCAAGGCTTGTCCGGGTTTATTCCTTTGTTTCTGCAAGCTTTCTCCAGTTCCCGTTGGCAGTGACCGTAGACCTTTCCCGAGAACGCCTTGATCGCGCCGTCCCTCATGGGAACGGATTCATCGGGTATGACCAAGTTGCGGTCGATCTCGATCACCCTTCCGAAACCCTTGCATTCCGGGCATGCTCCTATCGGGGAATTGAAGGAGAACGCCGAGGGGGCGGGTAGGGCGAACTTTCTTCCGTCAACCGGGGAACGCAGGCCCTCGTGCAAGCTCTTCAGCGTTCTTCCTTGGCGATCCCTCACTTCGGCTACCCCATGCCCGTTGCGAATGGCAATGGAGATCGCCTCCGTCAGCCTTCCCTTGCTTTTGCTCTCCGACCGAATCCTGTCCACGGCAAGGAAGAGGGAATCTCCCGACCAGTTCTTCTCCTGCAGTTCCTCCACCCTGCGAAAGGAATCTCCGCTCATCACGCGAGTGTGACCCGCCTGCACGAGGAAACGGAGAAATTCCTCCGGGCTAAGCGAAGAAGGCCTTTCGGAACGGAATCCGATCACCACCTCTTGATTCTTAAAGTTCCTGACGACGGCGCCTGCCTGCCTCTCGAAGGTTTCGAACTGCAGCAACTCACCGCTTGCGGGGTCCTTCAGCCTTGCCACTTGAGGGAACCACACCTTGAAGTAGTCGCAGATTTCGGTCATGGTTCCGACCGTGGACCTCGAGTTGCGGATGGTGTTCTTTTGCTCTACGGAAATGGAAGGTCGCGCGTTTTCAATCTCGTCCACCTCCGGTCTTTGGCAGGTTTCAAGGAACTGCCTCACGTAGGGGCTGAAGGTCTCCACGTACTTCCGCTGGCCCTCGGCGTGCAGGACGTCGAAGAGGAGGGTGGATTTTCCCGTTCCGCTCAACCCCGTGAAGACGATCAATTGCCCCGGTTTCAATTCCAGGTCAATCGACTTCAGGTTGTTGTGGCGCGCTCCCCGAATCCTTACGTTGGGCGAACTGGTTCCGTTCATGCGCTCGGTCTAGCGGTCATTCCTGCAATGGCAAGAAAACTATGTGAAGCGGCATTCCCTGCTCGGTCATTGAAATAGGAATTCTTCCTGAGAATCGTCGGGGTCTTGACCGCCCGCTACCTCCAAGGTTAGGAATTGAGA
>CAZNWO010000105.1:0-1733 GCA_964576585.1 uncultured Puniceicoccaceae bacterium
CTGCGGGCAAAGACCTTGTTTCCGGCATAGGCTGGATGAGCCCAGGTCTTGCCGATCACCTGATCCCTTGCCAGTTCCCGATATCCCTTGGGAGAAAGCTCGCAAAGGATGAGCTCGCCGTTGGCATTCAGGGCAAGAACTCGATTGCTGTCCCCGACCCATACCAGGCTTGCCTGAGGATTACGCCCCTTGGGAGTCAGCTTGTGCTCGTCTCGCCAAAGGATTTTGCCCGTCTTGAGCTCGAAGCAGGTTAGCCCGTGACGTCGATCGAGAAGGTAGCAATATCCATCTCGATAAAGAGGCTGCGACATCAGGCCGCACAGCGCTTCCTCCTCCTGCCAGAGAACCTTGGCATCGCCGGGTTCTTCGCCAAGCTTGATTGCCCTGGAACCATTCCAATAGCCGCAAACCAAAACGATGCCTTCTTGGTAAATGGGAGTGGCAATGGAAACGCCATATTTCACCTTGTAGGGAATCTTCCACAAACTCGATCCTCCGCCAACGGGAACCCCAACCACGTTTTCAGGACCCCAGCAAACCAGCTCCCTGCGACCACCGCGTTGAATTGGGACGGGAGCCCCGTATCCGGCAGCCTCATCACCAACTCGCCAAATGGTTTTTCCGGTAGCGGCATCCAAGGCAAGGACCGAGCCGCCCTGCCCTGCGCCGACGTGATAAAGCATGAGTTCGCCGTATGGCTCGGGAGATCCCGAAAACCCCCAATAAGGCTTCTTCGCCTTTTCTTCCTTTACCAAGTCCCTGAACCAAAGCTTCTTGCCCGTCTTCTCGTCTAGGCAAAAAACATGACCAACGGCTCCCGCCCCAAAAACCTTTCCCTGCAAGATGCTAACCAAGGCTCGAGGTCCCGAACCATAGTCAAGGCCCTTGTATTCAGCGGGATAAGAAAAGTTCCAGAGGATTCTTCCGTCTTTCGCGTCAAGGCAGAGGACCCGCTCGACTTCGCCATGTTTCTCCTTGTCCGGACGATCCATGACGAACACACGCCCCCCCGAGACGGAAACGCCGGAATAGCCGGGAGAAATCCTTTGTTTCCATACTCGACGCAAGCCTTCATCAGGCCAGCTTTCAGCCAGTTTCACTGACGGCTTCCAGGTACCGTCTCCACGCGGACCACGCCAGCGTGGCCAATCCTCGGCAAAGACCGAAAATTGAATCATCATGGTTATCGAAGAGAGAATTAGTCTGTTCATGTCAGAAAAAATTCTGGGTGGCGAAAACGTGCTCCCTGTGCACATGGACCCCCACTCCAATGTAGGCCTTGGCAGGATCGAGAATATTGGCCCGATGAGGTGGACTCGCCATCCAACCATCGAACAACTGCTGGGCAATCATCGCCTCGGACTGCCAACGAATGCGTTTCCTGATCACCTTGCCGGCGCGCTTGATTAGCTGAAAGGAAGCATAGCGCCCCACCCTGCCGATGTTTTCGTGAATAGCCAGACGGGGAGGCTCGCCGGGGTTGACGACTAGGCCGGTGAACCCGGCCCTTTTCGCCCGTAAGGTAGGGTTTTCGCCATCCGGGTTGTCATGGCTGAAGAATCCACGCGTTGCCATGTCCAAGCTATGGGATCGAGCCACCTTGGCAATTTGATCATGATTTCCCAAGGCGTTAAGCTTTCGAGTTTTGCGACTTTCGTTTACCAACTGCAAAACGAACTCCTCGATCACCTTAACCCTCACCTCGGGAGCAACCTGCAGCTCGAGGTCGCTCA
>CAZNWO010000105.1:1833-3549 GCA_964576585.1 uncultured Puniceicoccaceae bacterium
GCAAAAGAAAACAGGCATGCAAGAAGTGACTTCACGGCTCGACTTTGCCTTTGTCTAGGAACAAGGCAAGCTCTGCAGCCAGCTTTGGACCAATTCCCTTCACTTCCATGAGGTCCTTTTCGCTCGCCGCCCGCAGTTTCTCGATGGTACCGAAATGATCGAGCAGAAAATCCCTGCGAACGGAACCGATTCCGGGAAAATCGTCCAGAACGGATTCGCGAATGCGACGGCTGCGAAGATCGGCATTGAACTGGTTTGCAAAACGGTGAGCCTCATCACGCAAACGCTGCAAAAGGCGCAATGCAGGATCACGGCGCTCAAGCTTCAGTTCCCCCCGCTCGTCAGGAAAAACGAGTGTCTCTTCCCTCTTCGCCAAGCCCACAAGGGGAAGCGATTCAATCCCAAGGACCATGAAAGACCTGAGGGCGGAAGAAACTTGCCCAAGCCCACCGTCAACCACAACCAAATCGGGCAAATTCCCACCCTCCCTGACGAGCCTTCCGTAACGCCTGCCGATTACTTCCTCCATGGCTCGAAAATCATCGTTCCCTTCGAAGCCTCGAATCTTGTATCGGCGGTAAGACTTTCGATCCGGCTTACCCGATAAAAACCTAACCATGGAAGCAACCACGAAGGTTCCCGAAACATGGGAAACGTCGAAACACTCGATTAGTCGAGGAAGGGTCTGAAGAGCCAATACATCCTTGGTCCTGCCGAGGGTTATCTGCAGGTCCTCCGCTTCTACAAGCATGGGACGCTTGAACTTTCGGGTCTTGGTGACGGTTTCTCTGAGGGCGGAAACCAAGTCGCGCAACTCTGCGGCCCTCTCGAAGTCGAGGTTGTCCGCAGCCAACTTCATTTCCTGATCTAGGTCGGAAAGCCACTCCCTTGCCTTGCCCTCGAGAAAGGAGCAGGCCTCGTTCACCCTGTCATGGTATTCATCAACGGTAGTCTCGTTGTGTCCCGCAAAAATTTCGGCTCGAGCATCATCGTAAAGCTTGAAACGCCCTTCATTCAGGCGGACTGGTCTAGCGTCACCCAATAGGATGCCAAAACGCTTCCGCATCTCCGAAAGGGTCTCCCTAAGCATTCCCGCATGGGCGAATGGGCCATAGTAGCGAGAGTCTTCGTCCTTCTTGTTCCTGACTAACCGGAAGCGAGGGAGGGAGTTCTGCAAGTCCACTCGAACAAGGAGGAACTGCTTGTCGTCGACGAAGTCAGTATTGTACTTGGGTCTGTACTCCTTGATGAGCTTGCCCTCGAGCAAGAGCGCCTCCGCCTCGCCCTTGGTTTCAAGTATTTCCAAGTCGCAAACCATCTCGACCATCGCAGCAATCTTGGGCTGCGAGCGAAAATAGCGACGAGAGTTCTGGAAATAAGTTCCAACACGACGGCGAAGATTCTTCGCCTTTCCAACGTAAATCACCTGATTAAGCCGATCCTTCATCAGATACACGCCCGTTCCCAGCGGAAGCTTCCGAACCTTTCGGCGCAAATGAGTCAACGTATTTTGCATTGGCAAAGAATTCATGCTACTTTATTCACGGCCACTGATCACGGCAAAAACAAACTAGACTTAACAAACAAATTCCATGAGTTCGACCATACGCGTCGAGACGATTACGCTTGGCGACGAATTGTTGCTGGGCATTCGCGAAAACGCCCATCTTACCTATATCGGGTCAGAACTAGCCCATCACGGCATTGAGCCTGCCG
>CAZNWO010000105.1:3649-6234 GCA_964576585.1 uncultured Puniceicoccaceae bacterium
AACAACCTCAGGCAATGCTATCGTCCGGCAAGCGCAGAGGTATTGCCCAACCCTTTCGGCACTGCTCCAGGACTCTACTTGAACAAGGACGGAAAAAACCTTTTCATGTTGCCCGGACCCTCAAGGGAAATGCATCCCATGTTTCAGGAGCAGGTCATCCCAAGGCTTCAAAAAGCAGGCCTACTTCCGGAGATCGACTGCTACCTCCAGTTGCGCACCGCAGGTATAGGGGAATCCGCCTTGGCTGAAAAGGTGGGGCACCTTCTTGCCGGTCACGAGGGCTTGATCGTTGGATACTGCGCCCATGCCGGCATGGTCGACCTGCGCCTTAGCTCTCTCGACGGGGAAATTCTTTCTCAGGAAAAGCTCTCGCAGATCGGAAACGCCTGCAGGGATGCGATCGGGGAGGACTTCGTTTGTTTCGGAAACCGCACCTTGGCACAAGTAATTTTCCGTGAACTTCGGACATTGGAAAAAACCTTGGCAGTCGCAGAATCCTGCACGGGCGGACTCCTTTCCGCCGCCTTTACGGAAATTCCTGGAATCTCCAAAGTCTTCCACGGAGGCGCCGTGTGCTATCACAACGACGCCAAGGTCCAGATGGTGGACGTGCCCGAGGCAATGCTGGAACAACACGGAGCCGTAAGCGACGAGATCGCCATCGCCATGGCCACGGGCGCATGCGAACGCTTCGGGGCAGACTACGGACTCAGCGTCACAGGCTTCGCAGGACCTGCTGGCGGCACACAAGTCCTGCCCGTAGGAGCCATTTATCTAGGCTATGCATCCCCGATCGGCGTATGGTCGAAGAAACTTCAACTGAGGGGCGATCGAGCCTCAAACCGTCGCAGGGCCGCGACAGCGGCACTGGACTGGATGAGAAGAAAGCTGAGAAAATACAAGCTGGAAGAGGTCTTCGCGGCTGGTGAAACGGAAGACTTTGCAATCTAGCAAACAAAATTCCAAGACCTGAAAATGGCTGCAGGTCAAATTCACGCAATCGTCGGTGACGACGACTTCCTCGTCCGCCGAAAAGCCAAGGAAACTTGGGAAGACTTGTCCCTGGAATACCCCGACGAACTCTCTAGGGAAATTGTGGACGGCAGGGCTGATCGCGTGGAGGACGTCACCCGCATCCTCGGAGAAGTCCGTTCCGCAACCGAAACGCTATCGCTATTCGGGGGGGGCAAACTGGTGTGGCTGAACGAGGCGAACTTCCTGAACCAGAACCGCGTGGGAGCTGCACAAGGCTCCAAGGAAGAACTGGAGAAGGCCAAGGAATTCCTAGGCAAGCTCGACGAGGGCAACCAAGTCGTCCTTTCCGCCTGCCCCGTGCACCGAAATCATTCCTTCCTGAAGTGGCTTCAAAAGAATGCAAACTACCAAGACGCAGGGAAGAGCGATAAGTCAGACGCATCATTTCGGCGCATCGTGGAGGAAACTTCCAAAGACTTCGGCGTGACCTTCGAAGCGGGGGCGCTGGAGCTTCTCGAGGCGAAGATCGGAGGCAATCCTCGTCTCGCTGCAGAGGAAACCAAGAAGCTCGCAACATACCTTGGAGAGGAGGACAAGGTAATCTCGGAAAACCTTGTTGCAGAGCTTGTTCCGGAATTTGGAGAAGCCGACTTTTTCGAGGCAGCAGAGGCTTTTTCCGCAGGAGACCTTGCCTGGACTCTGGATGCCATCGACCGCCACTTCTTCCATGCCAAGGATGCGCGCCCCCTGTTGTCCTCACTGCAGGGCAGGAACAGGCTCGCGATCCAGTTGCGTGTATTGATGGATGCCAGAGAAATCGAACCGCGTACTCGTCTGAACAAGGACACCATGGAAAGATTGTCTCGCAAACACGCCTCCCACTTCGAGAACGTCGCAGAGAAGAATCCCCTGAACCTTTTCTCCCAGAACCCATGGTACCTCGGAAGGCTCATTCCAACCGCCGCAAAGTTTCCCACCCGTCGTCTAATAGACTTCCAGTCGGAATTCATCCGGACCTTCGAACAATTGCTGGGAGCCGGCAGGGAGGAACAGCCTTCCATCCTGAAGGAGCTTGCTATCCGCTGTTTAGGAAAAAGCTGAAAAATTTTCCTCACGCCGAACAGTCTTTCTTGCCTTCGCGAGAAGATGACTCATGATCTCAAAACCATGAAAAAAATCCTAAGCCTTGCCATATTTGCATCCCTGCTGCTGAACCTTGATGCCCAGGAAAACGTCTCGAATGCCGACCTTTCGCGAAAGCTCGACCTTATCCTGAACAAGGTTGACTCCCTCGACAAGCGCGTCACCTCGCTGGAAAAAACCAAGACGGAACAGCCGGCCCCGGCCGCAACTCCTTCCGTTGAGGAGGTTGCTAAGCCTGCCCCAACCAAACCTGCCCCGACACCCGCAAAGCCCGTCGCCCCCCAGGAGCCCAAGGAAAAGAAATCCTTCTTTCAGAAGATCAAACAAGAGCTAAAAAGGGACGAAGCCTTGGCTGCCGGTCCGTGGACCAACCCTGACACTTGGAAAAACGTGCGCAAGAGCATGACGTCCTTCAGGGTCAGACAAGTCTTGGGGAACCCGAACAAGATCAAGAATTCCGTCAACCC
>CAZNWO010000105.1:6334-11252 GCA_964576585.1 uncultured Puniceicoccaceae bacterium
CCCGAAGAACCCCCAGCCTCTCCGAAAACTCGTACCCGAAAGGTATCCGAGCGAGCGGACAAACAAGGACCCAAACGCGAAAGAAGATCGGCTTGGGTAAGGTATCCAGGAACATGGGAAGCGGCAGGTCCCGCAGAGGCATCGGATCCGCCTGCCTTTTCGCTCACACCGTCTAGGTCCCGGTCAAGGTTGGCGTGGGACACCGAGCTTACCATCTCGTCTTGAAAACGATCATTGATCCCTGCGTCCTCGATGGCCGTCTGCAAGGCGCCTTTCAAGGCAAGGACAGCCCAATCGGAGGAAAAGGAAGCGGAATCTTGATCGGGCAAGGTGCGATTGACGAATTCCGAGAGAGAGCGGAAGGGCCCCCGAAGCCGAACCTGTTTCACAATCTCGGTCGCCAGAACGCGAATCTCCTCCTTGCTCAGTACGCGATAGCCCAAGTAAGCGGGAGAGGAGGCTGAATTGGTGCCGTCGCCATCCTTCACTGCGGGACCATGCGGCCTATTCATCCGCAGGAAGGGAGAATCGTATTCCTCCACACCCGAAACCCCATCCTGCCCGACAACCTTTGCGCCGAAGAAAGAGCCCAAGAGGGCAGACCAAGCATGAACGGAGGTCGAGTTCACGTTGAATGCACCGTCAAGGAGCAGAAGGGAAGCGACTCCATCGAAGGCCAAGACGTCTCTTTGGAACCCACCTAGAGCCTCCTGTTGAGCCTGAAGGGCTGGAAGGCCCCCAATTTTTTGCAGATCCCGAGCTCGACTGAGGAGGAGACGAGGGTCTCGACGAATCTTGAATCGAGAATTGGGTAAGGTAAAATCCATGTCCAGCAATTGGCTCGGACTCATGCTGCGAGGAACCGTGGAAAGGAAGTAATCGTCCCAAAGGGCCTCGTTGAGCATGTAGGAATGATCGTAATGATAACCGGCATCCAGAGAAGCCTCGGTAGCCACCCAGCGATTGGCGCTCAAGTTAACGTAGGTGGAATCGAGCGGAATCCGAGGATCCGCAAGAGAATTTCCGATTGCATAACCAGGCTTAGATCCTAACCCACGCATGGCATACTTCTCGTAACTCGTTCCTATTTCGAAAGTTAAGTACTCCCGAATTAGGCGATGAGACTTTGTGGAAAAGTCCACGTGCGAAAACTGCGCCAATGAGCGGAAGTGATCGTGGTCCAGTCCCTTGGGAATCTCGAAAAGGGTCCCTCTAGTCACCCCCGCGCTGTGTGAATAGGCCACGAAGGGATTGTCCCGGGAAGTCGAGCCTGCGACCGGAACGTCCCACTCGTCTGCAGAAACGCTTGCCGTATCGGTAAGGTAGTTGGGAATAGTCTGAAGTAACCCGGTAAGAGGATCCCCCTGACGGTCGGAAAACTCATAGGGCGTAGGCGAGAGAAGGGATGCCCGGGGATTGTAGTTCGCCAGCCAGCGAATCCTTCCGCTCGAGTAGGAATCGTCGTCGCTCGAGGAATAACGCAGTGAAAAGCGCCTGCCGCGAGCGCCCGCAAGCTCGCTGGAGGAGTAACGTCCGCCGGACTTGCGTTTTACTATGGGAAATTGCTCCGGCTGTCCTTGGTCTTGCTTAAATTGTCCCATTGAAAGCAGTACCAACGGATCATTCGGTGTGGTGCCATCGGGAAGGAAGATGGCGTCAGTGTCGACCGCACCCTTGAAAAGAGCGAGGTAGGTATCGTTTTGATCCAGCAAGACCTCCGCATGGGTGGGCTTGGCATCGGCATCGAAGAGCTTATCCGTCGGCTTCCAGAAGGTATGGCCACCGTTCCAGCCCTCCTTGAGCATGTTGCCAGGCGGATGGCCAATGCTGTACTCGGCGTAGCGACCTTCGGAGTAAGGAGTAAATACCAATGCCTCGCCCGCCTTCAGTCCCGAGACGTTGTCCAGCACAAAGCCGATTTTCTTGCTCATCAAGCCATCGTACTTGGTGGGGATCTTGACCGACGCGGGATAACCCGAGGCAGACTTTACGGTGCAAATCCCCACCGTCACGCCTTGGCAGGTACGAGTACCGTTGTTGCTGTGCCTATAGCCTCCCCCGTCCTTTTTCCTGAAAACGTCGCTGCGCAATTCGAGTTTCGTCCTATCGGAAGTAGCTACTGCGCTGAAGGTTACGTAATCTTGAGGCGTGCCATAGGTAAAGAGTTGGGTGTTCCCCTCGAAGGTCGCCATGTCCGTACCGTCCCAAGAAGCGATTCCTCGCCGAACATAGGGCTTGGGGCGATCGTCCTGGTTGATGCCGTATGGTATTCGCACCTCATAGGTCTCTCCCGGCACCGTATCCATAAAGGTCCAGATCTTGCCCAGCCTGCAAGGCCCGATCAGGTCTACCCCGATATAACCATCCGTATCGATGTAGGGCCATCGGGCATTGGGATACCCCGGTTCCGGGTTCTTGCCCTTGATGTCGACCTTGGCTCGACGCTGGTCGAGTATCTCGCCATCGGGTCCTCCCGGCTTGCGGGGGTACCATCGATAATAGTTCTTTTCGCAAACGTTTCGATCGTTGTAATAGATTCTGTACTTGTCGCCAAAGCCGAACATTTGACGATTCCAGACTCCCACCGTGTACTTCGAGGGCGCCAAGTCCACGTCGTGCGGATTCCACAGGACTATCGCGGGCAAGACGTGCGAATAAACGCGATACTTCCCCCCGGATTCCCTTTCGTAGGTCGGGTAGAGAAAGAACTGGGCTCGGCTCACGACAGGGTGAACGCCCACTTTGTCCTCCGTCTGGACCCTAGGAGCAATCGAGCTTCCGGACTGCCGCAGGTTGTAATAATCGCGCAACTGGTCCCAGAGGGGGCCTCCCGGGTCAATGCTGACCATGCCCGTGGCGTTTCCGACCCCACCAGGCACAACCACGCTGCGATAGTCCGCGGAACCACTAAGCCACCTGCAATCGGTCAGGCCCTGCACGGGCTGGCCGTAATTGTCGTAGACGGTAGCCCTGAAACAAGTGTAGCTTGGATGGTAAAGGGAGAGCTGAATGTTGCCGTCGCTCAGGCGCAAGGCCTCCACCCGAACGTCCCAGTCGTAGTCCTGCCAGTCCTCGAAATCGATACAGTAGTAATTCGACGAAGACTCCCGCAACGCCACTCTTCGGGCATGCTGGGGCGATGCAGCCATTGGATTGAAGGGCAGCCGGCCCACCCAGCTCCCCATGTCGATCTCGTATCCCTGCAGCTCCGGGAAACCCTGTTGCGGGATGTATCCTCCCCCCACGGGTGGCGAGCCTCCGCTATCCACCGGACCGAATATCTGTTCGTCCTCGCCCGTCAGGACCAGTTCGCCCTCCACGTCCTTAGCATCCGGCTGCAGGCCCGCCGTCAGGTCCCTGCGCAAGCCGCCCCCCCTCACGTTTGCGAGAACCCCATGGCCATGGGCGGTTACCTCGTGAAAAAGCTCCTCGAGATCGTCCTCGTCAACGACTCCTGTGGCGTCGGCGACGGAAGCCTCGTTCAACAGCTTCGAGCGCGTAGCCGCAGGCACTTGCGATTCAAAGGTCTCCAGCCCCGGGATGACGGACAACCCGAAACCCGTCGAGTTCAGCGCATTCTCCTCACGGGCCATGTTTATCTTTGCCTTAAGTCCCTCGTCCCCAACCCAATAGGCATAAGCTCCCGTGGTTTCGGGTTCCGAACTACGTCCATAACCGCCTGTTCTCGAGGAAATTGCCTGATAATCGGTCTCCACCTCCACCTTGCCCAATCGGACCGCGGCATCCGTGTCCCCGGTTCCTTCCGAGCTTCCCACCAAGACCGCCTGCCCGCTGCCTTCCATACCGGGCGAAAAGGACTCGGTGGGATCGGCATCCCTTTCCGAGACCAGCCATGCGGGCGGCTCATCCCTGTCGTTTGCATCCCAAACGCCCGTCCAGTGCCTTCGACCGTCGCCTCCGTAGCCGCCCGAGCCGGATTCCTCGTCCTCGAGAAGCAAGGATGCGGAAGCCGTTACCCGTTGGTCCGGGCCCGCGTGCCTCTTCAGCTCCCCCATCGCCACGCTCAAGCCGAAACGCGCATGGGCACGGCAAAGCACGCCCTCCTGTCGCATCTGGGCATGGCGAAGCTCGAGAGTGACTAGGGAGGTCAAGCCCATCACCAAGGCGAAGACCAAGGCCATCAGCGACAGGCAAAAGACCAAGGCAAAGCCCTTACGTCCATTCGGCTTGCGCATCGAATGGACTGGCTTCCTTCCTGCTGCGGGAAAAGCAAACATGACGACTAAGGCGATAAAAACCTACGAGGACAAATCATCCTTGGCAATCCTTACTTGCCGGATAGGCTGCAAGGGAAAATCAAAGAATTGAGCCCAAACGGGGGAAATTCAACAAGCCCGGAACGAAAGAAGGCTAAAAGAAGCTAAATGGACATCTCGCGACCCCTTGCAACAAACGTTCAAAATTGTGAATACTTTGTTGACCTTTGTCCGAAAATTCTCATTATCGGCTATTGTATTTTCTATGTTAACCGCATGGAAAGTACGTTGGTTAACCTAAAAACAAACAAACAAACTAGACTACTATGAAAGAAAAAATACTAGCTACGCTTGTTGCTTTCGGTTTGGTGGGATCTGCTTCCGCCATCGAAATCAACGAGAACCTATCGATCAATGGTTTCATTGATACCTCGTACTCGCACATCGAAGCCGACGCTACTGCTGGAGACGACACCCAGAACCTCGGTCTCGACGAATGGGAACTGAACTTCCTGTTCAACGTAGGCGGCGCTTCCGGTGCCATCCACATCGACGATCACGACGGAACAGTGGGTGACAATTCGGGGGTTTATGCCGACAACGCCGACATCGACGTCGAGCAAGCCTTCATCGGCTACAGCTTGGAAAGCGGCTTGTCCTTCACCATTGGTAAGTACGGTTCCCAGCTTGGTCTCGAGCGC
>CAZNWO010000106.1:0-11250 GCA_964576585.1 uncultured Puniceicoccaceae bacterium
CGATCGGGCGTAAGGTGAAGCAGGGAGGAGTTGCCCGAGAGTCCGATGCGGACCTGCAGGTAGAGTTCGGGATGGTCGAGGAAGAGGTCGCTGGGAAGCGGGTTCATGCCTTGCCCACCCAGGAGCACGAGGTAGTGCCCCCGGTCGACGGGGACTGCTATGGTTCCGTTGGCATCGTTCCCGTTTCGCCAATGCACGGTTCCGTTGGCGTCCCGCAAGGCAAAGCTCAACTGGGCGGTGCCGTCGAGGTTGATCCCGTTTACGGCGAGCTTCCCCGAATAGGCAACGGGTGCGGCGGCCATGGTCGACCCAAGCAGAAAAAAGGCGAGAAGAGGCAAGAGAAACCTCGAGGAGAACTTGTTCGTTGTTGCATTCATGATAACAAAAAAGAGCAAAAAACCTGTTGCGGCGTAGGTGCCGGAATGTGGTCCGAAATCATTTCAAATCGAACCATCTCGCGAAAAAAAGAGCTTCAGGGCTGGGCAGTCTCCACTCGCTTGGTGGAGTGGTTGTAAAATGCCCGGGCGGGAAGCGCCTCCAGCATGAAGTAAAGCCAAGTGGTGTCCTTGTGGCGATAGAGGTGCGGATACACGTTGGGCCCGGTCCAGAGCCACTCGTGGTTTTCCCTCCAGAGCCAGATGCTCCCCTCGCCTGCATCCTCGTAGTAGAGCCAGCCGAGATCGGCGTGGTGCAGCCAATGAGTGCCCGTGGAATAAAAGGAGCCGAACCAAGGTGACTTGCGCCAGCCTGCGCCCTCGTCGGTGGAACCTGCGGCGAGCGTGGCGGGTACGTGAGGAGCGCCTTCGGAGGAGGCTGCGGGGACAAGCCTGACGTGAACCTCGGCGGAAATGCCTTCGGCACCTGCGGTGACCTTGACACGGACACGCTCGGTAACTTGGGTGGCGCTCAGCACGCCGGACTGCGAGACGGTCGCAAGGGCAGTGTCCACGGCCCACGAGACCTCGTCGGACGGAAGATGGGTAACGGTGCCGTCGTCGAGAAGGATGTCGGCGGCCATCTGGGTTGCGGAACCTGCGGAAACCTTGGAATCCTGAGCCCGGGCAACAAGCCTCAAAGGTGTGATGAAGCGGGCGCTTGGCCCAACCACGTTGCGGACGGCGCCGGAAGCATCGGAACTGAAGCCCGCGAAGGGCGCCCCGATTTCAGCTTGGTTCACGACGTCCCCTGCGGAGGATGTCGCCGCAAAGAGACCAAGCGGGAAAAGAGATAAAATAGCGGTGAGCGAGTACTTGATATTCATGGGAAAAAAGAGTTTAGGCAAATTTTTGCGCGCGTATGAGGACTGGTCAACCTATTTTCAGGAAAAAAGCACAATCATTACAAGAAAAGGGTAACTTTGAAGATTGAAGCAGAGGCTGAATTAAGCCAAGATGGGAGGTCATGCTTCGCCTTTTCGAGAAAAGTCTATTGTGGTTGTTGTTGCCGACTACCTCGCTGCTCGGAATGACTTTCGATTTCCGCACACCCGACAGCTTCAACGCCTTGAAGATCAGCGTGGTGACCAGCTTCGGCAGTGGAGAGCTAAAAGGTGAGCTGCGTGGAGCAAGGGGCAAGCTGGAGCTGAATCCTCTAAACCTGGCTGCCAGCCAAGGTACCCTCTTCTTCGATGCCAGAGGAATCCGCCTGTTTTACCCAAAGTCCCAAGTGGACGTGCATACCTCCACTTGGCTGGACACGAATCGATTTCCTCATATTTCCTTCAAGCTTAACGGCATCCGAAAAATACGCTGGCGCGGACAGGAAATCAATTGCGAGATCTTCGGGGTCCTTACCCTGAAAGGCAGGTCGAAGGAAATCCTGCTACCTGCAAAAATCCGCTACTCGAGGGCGGAAAGGCGGGCATTGGACGGACGAGTCGGCGACTTGATCAAGGTAGAAACGGAACTATCGATCCTGAGAGGCGAGTTCGGGATCAATCCGGGGGGAATGCTCGACCAAGTGGCAAACGAGGTCTCCGTCGGCATCACCCTCCTGGGTCGTTCAGACAGGGTTCGACCACTGCTGCCTAGCAAATTGTTCAGGAATCCCTGAAATAGCCCCGACAAAGCTAGGCAGGCATCCAAGTCATGGCGTGACAAAGCGCTAGGGCTGTGGCATCGGACTCGTCAAAAGGCAGAGGCTCCTGAAGATGCAGCATCTGGGCAATGGTACGGGCAAGCTGCTCCTTCCCCGCTCGCCCAAAACCGACCACGGCTTGCTTGACCCGAAGAGGAGCGTATTCGTACACGGGTAAGTCCAGAACGGCGGCGGCGGAAAGAGCGGCCCCACGAGAAGCACCCATGATTTGAGCGGTCTTGAAGTTGTTCACGTAAATGGTTTCCTCGGATGCCAAGTGCCTTGGCTTCCACTCTTCCGCCAGCGATCGCACGGTCTTGTGGATTTGACCGAGACATTCCACGAACGGCACCTTGGGCTTCAGCTTCAAGGTCTGTGAAAACAAGAGCTTGTAAGGGCTTCCGGGCTTGCACTCGAGGACGGCCAGGCCCGTGCCCCGCAGGCTAGGATCGACCCCGAGAATACGACCATCGTAGGGCACCTTGCGAAGGAGCGCCTTGGAATCAACCTTCGTGGCTGTCTTCCCTTTCCCGGCAAGGTGTTCCGCCCAGAGCTTTCTTGAGCTTTTGGCCATGCTCGCAAAGCTAGAATACCATTCGGAGTCCGGCGAGGATAATGAAGATCCAAACCAACCCCTCGAAGAGTTTCTGGTTGATGTGTCGAACCACAAACGGAGCGAGTCCGGCACCAAGAACGGCGGGAATAAACATCCACCAACTGACGGACATCGATTCCAAGGTGATAATATCGAGATCCATCATGAACGGAACCTTGGAAACGTTCACAATGAGAAAAAGCCAAGCCGAGGTACCGATAAAGGCATACTTGGGAAGGGCCATCGCAAGCAAGTAAAGATGGGCCACGGGTCCGGCGGCATTGGCCAACATGGTGGCAACCCCACCGAGCAAGCCGAAAAAGGCCCCAAGCAAAAGAGACCCTCGAGGAGAATCGCCGAGGCTTTCCTTCGAATCGGTATTGCAGAATAGCTTCAACAGGAAATGCAATGCGGTCATGCCAAGCAGGATTGCGCCAATGATGACCTTCAGCAATGCGACCCTGTCGTCATTCTCCTGAAAGAATCCGAATACTTGCCAGCCGGCAAGAATGCCAACAAGAAAAAAGGGCAACAGCCGAGCAATGAACTTCCATTCGGCGTGTCGACGGTAAACGATGGTCGCGGTCACGTCGGCAGAAATGAGCACGGGCAACAGCAACCCTACAGACAAAGGCACTCCCGCAGGACCAAGGGCATCTTCCAGCACCAAGGCGTAAATTGCCACCGTCAGGTTTCCGGCGCCGGGCAATCCGCCCTTACTCATCCCCATGATAAGCGCCCCAAATGCCAGCAGACTCCAATGAGTGAAGGTGAGAGCTTCCATCAGTCGGGTTGTCTTTTGCTGAACTCTCCCGCGGAAACCTCGAAAACCTCCCATTCCTCGGGATCGTGCTCGGGCATGACCGTCCCGCTCGCCAAGACTTGGGCATCTTTCGGCAGTAGGCTCATGAAGTTTCCCCGACGCGAGAGGTCAAGCTCGCCCAAGGCATCGTCAAGAAGCAGGATCGGGGTATTTTCTCGAAGCTCTCGCAGGTATGAGAATTCCGCCAAACGCAAGGCGAGAACAAGGCCTCGCTGCTGCCCTTCCGAGGCGAGGTTTCGGGCATCCCGAGAATCGAGAAGAAAGCGGAAGTCGTCGCGATGAGGTCCACGACGAGTCGAACCCAAGGCCCGGTCTCCCTCACGGGCCGATTCGTAAAGCTGTGGCAGGTCAGAGGAATCCGCGTCGCCAAGATCGGGCTTATACCGGAGGTTCGCCTTCTCCTTTCCTTCCGAAAGAAATTCGTAGGACTGGGCCAGATTCGCCGAAAGGCGGGGGATCGCCTCTCTCCTGAATCGGGTAAGCTCGGCTGCAGCAGGAAGCATCGATGACTCGAAGGCATCCATCTCCGCATCGCTGCCACCTCTCTTAAGCAAGGCGTTTCGCTCCCTCAGGGCTCTATGATACCCTCGAAGGGCTTCAAAGTATTCGGGCGAAGAGGAAGACAAGGTAACGTCCAACCAACGACGCCGTTCGCCCGGCCCATCGCGAACCAAACGAAAATCTCTTGAGGAAAGGGCAACAGATGGAAAAACCCCGACATAGTCGGCCAGTCGAGTGATTTTCTCACCATCAAGCTCGACTGACTTGGCGCCTCGTGAATCAATGCTCAGCAGGACCTCTCTCTCGATCTTCGACTCGTCCAAAAAACGATGCATCAATCGAGCCTCTCGAGCCTCATGACGTACCAAACCATCGCTTCCCGCGAATCGGAAGGAACGAAGCACGCCCGCAAATGCAACGGCCTCCAAGAGGTTGGTCTTGCCCTGACCGTTGGGTCCGAGAAAAAAAGTTCGGCTTCCCGAGAAATCGAGGCGAGCGAACTCGACGTTCCGAAAGTTTTCCAAGCTAATGGATTGGAGGCGCACGCAAAACTAGACGCTAACGACTTCAAGCGAGCCGGAGCCTGCCGAAAGCTCTTGATGTGCGAGGAGAAATGCCTCGGCGAGATCCTCCCAATCCCCCGGCAGGGTATCGAAAGAGCCGCTCACACGGACGATTCGCCGAGCCTCCACAACAGTCAAACCGAGGGCGACGGCAACGCTCGATTCACTTTCAATGCCCGAAGAGCATGCGGAACCAGTGGAGATCTCATGTCCCAATTTCTCCAGTTTCCCCACCCAGCGCAGGTTGTCGAAGTCGGGCATCAAGAGAGAGGATGTGTTCCAGAGCCGATTCACTTCAGCTCCAACAATCCTAATTCCTGAAAAGGATTCGATAAGCCTTTGCTCGAAAGCATTGCGGGCTTTTTCCAAGACCCTTGCCTGATCGTTTTCCAAGCTTTCCCTCAAGGCCGCAAGCATGGAAGCGATGGCTGGATAGTTCTCCGTTCCCGCCCTGCGACCAGACTCCTGCTCCCCTCCGACGATAAAGCTAAAGTCTTCGGGAGCCTTCAGGATCCCAATGCCCTTGAGACCGCCAAATTTGTGGGCGGAAGCCGTAAGGTAGTCGCATTCGGAAAGCCCATCAATCGGCAGCTTCCCGATCCATTGGGTCGCGTCGCAATGGTAGGCAACGCCACGCTCCGCGCAAAGAGATGCCAACTCAGACCACGGCTGCAGGACCCCAGTCTCGTTGTTGGCGGCCATAACCGAAACAGCGGCATACGAACCATCCGTCAAGGTCTGAGAAGCTTCCTGAGACGAAACCACGCCGGATCCATTGACGGACAGTTGCTTTACTCGTCCCGGGAAATGCCGATTGGCTGCTTCACGGACGCTGGGATGCTCCGTAGGCGAGAGTAGGACTCGTTGATCGTCCGTCGCCTTTCGAGCAAGGTGAGCGAAGACAGCATTGTTTGCTTCAGTTGCACCAGAGGTGAAGCAGAGAGACCCTGCGGCACATCCCAGCAAGGCGGCAAGCTCTTCCCTCGTTTTCTCCAGCTTGGCCCTCACTCGGGCGGCGACAATGGTGGGAGAAGACGGGTTTCTCCAGTCCTCTCGCAGGGCAACTTCATGGGCTCTGAGGGCGACCTCACGAGGTGGTGTCGTCGCATTGTTGTCGAAATAGGCCATGGCCTCGGGAAGCAGCGACCCTAACGATTCACAGGGCGAGGAGGAATCCTGAGAGTCTGACCGATTTGAAGGCTTTCTCGATTGGGAAGGACATCGCGATTGGAATTGAAGATTAGCTCGATATGAGCGGAATCTCCGAAGAACTTTCGGCTAATTGCATATAGGCTGTCCCCTTTCTGCACGACGTAATTTCGGACAGGTCCGGGATCAACGGGGGCGACGGCGGCTGATTCGGGAACAGCAGGCTTCGCGTTGGCGACCGAGGATTTTTTAGAGGCAACGCTCCCCTCGGGAGAAGGCTGCGGTAATCCGAGGCGTACGCGAAGGTCGGCCAGATCTCGCTTCAAGCGCTCGTTTTCCTCACGAAGACCGATGGCCTCAAGGTGCCCTGCATAAGGCTCTCCCGGAAGTTTCCTTACGATCTCTTTTTCCGCTGAAACGATGAGCTGCTCAACTGCACCCGCTTCCTTTGAATCAGGAGAAAGCTCGAGAAAGCGACGGTAATGATACACTGCGGCAATGGGGTCTCGACGTTCATCCAGCTTCATCAAAAGACGACCTGCCTCCAGATGGGATTGGGGAGCCTCGACAATTCTTCGAGTTACGGAAAGGAATTCCTCCAACGCCTCGAGCTCCTGTCCTTGTCGCAAGTAAGCCCGACCACTGCTGTAGGAAGGATCCTTCTCCTCTATATCGGGCAAATCGGAGGAACCACATCCCGACCAAAAGGTGAGTGCAACAGCCAAGAATAAAGCCGCGAGAGTCGAGCTTGAGACTTTTTTCATTCGCCCAAGTAAGTGATGGTGATTTTTCGTGCGTGAGAGGCTACGCGATGCTCCCAAAGAAAAAGTCCTTGCCAAGTTCCCAGCGTCAAGCGCCCATCCTCGAAAGGGATGGTCTCTCCCGAGCGAGTGAGAGCCATCTTGATGTGCGAGGGCATGTCGTCGGGTCCCTCGTAGGTATGGGTAAAGCGTGGATAGTCATCGGGAACGAGATCGTCCATGAAAGTCTCTAGGTCACGCCTAGCGGAAGGATCCGCATTTTCCATCAGTACTAAGCTGCAACTGGTGTGCCTGACAAAGACTGAGGCGATGCCGTCTCGAAGACCAGACTCATCAAGTCCTCCGACAACCTCCCGAGTGATCTCGTAAGTACCCTTGCCCGAGGTCCTCGCCACAACCTCCTTCCTGAAAATTCCCATTCTTCTAAGCGACTATTAGCCGATTCTCATCATTTTTGCAAGGCAGTACGACAACCAGTTTCAACAACGCATTTCCGTCTCCGTGTTTATCCATGTCCTAAGAGACTCCAGCAAAGGCACTGAAGACTCATTATCAGGGACAAGGTCGCGAACAGGTACGTTCAAAATCTTGGTGGCAAGAGCCTTGTCTTCCAAAGAGAGATTCTCCCACCAGTCTTCCTTCACCGGGAAACCCTCCGCCCTGGCGAACCGGTAGATGGTTTTCATGAGAACGACAGACGGAGGAAAACCTCTGGAAAGGGCATCGAGAGACAGTTGCAGTAACTCTGCATAAGGTGCAGGCTCAATAAGGTGGGAGCCATTCTCAATGAAGACGCGGCCTATCGAGAAGGCAGCTTCCAGTCGCTCACGATCAGCCGCGAGCTCTGGGCGACGTCGGAGGACTCGCCATTCTTCGACAAAGGAAATGGACTCACCACCCGTCCGAGGACGCCGAAGCCGCAGCTCGAGTTCGTCGAAGAAATCCGGCATGGGCGCGGAGACTCGTTTTCCGGAAAGATGCTTGATCACCCGAACCAAGCCTTCCTTGGGAGAAAACATAGAAAGGAACAAATTCCTTTCTCCCTTCTCCTCGCGACTGAGGACAATGCCTTGGAAAGAGCGAACCAGACTAGGCATCAAGAATTCCGCTTGGGCCGAAAGTGGAAAGACCGCCTACACACTCCCAAACCTACCGAGACTTCACATCCAAGGCAGGCTTGCAAAAACTAGGATTCAGCGGAGTCCTTTTCATTTTCGTCCTTCAGCTTCTTTGCCTTGTACTTGGGAATTACCGCTCCACCTGAAATGATCAACTTCATGCCTTCCCCCACGGTCATCCCCAGCTTGATGACTTCATCTCGAGGCAAGAGCAGGAGAAACCCACTGGTGGGATTGGGTGTAGTCGGGATAAAGACGTTGGTGAGCTTTAGCCCGGTCGCTTCCTCGGTCTCGCCCTCGGCATCGTTGGTAAGAAAACCGATAGCATAACAATCTCTTCGCGGGTACTCGATCATAACGACTTGGTTGAAAACTGCCCGGTTCTGCTTTCCAAAGGTGTCAACGATTTGCTTTACAGTACGATAAACAGTGCTCACGAAGGGCACACGTCCCAATAGCTTTTCAGCAGAATTGATGAAGAATTTGCCAAGGACATAATTCGAGAAGAAGCCGAGGAGAGTCAGGGCAAGAACACCAACCACCAATCCGGCAAGCGACAAAAGGGTTTCCAGTCCGACAAAGAAACTTTCTTCACGCAAACCCAGTTGGGCGGACAGACGAAGGGCTGGATTCTTGAACATATCCAGCAAGAAGTTGACCACGAATATAGTGGTCCCGAGCGGAAGGAAAATCAGCAGACCAGTGAGGAAGGCGTTGCGAAATTTCTTGATCATTCGTCGCAATAATTAAGCTTCCAAGAGCTAGACCTCAAGATGCTTGGGTGCGAGGCGAAAATCCGGAATGGCGAGGTTTTCAGAAAGAAAATCCATAGTTTCACTCTCCGCTCGCCGCATTTCGAGTCTTTCCTGCTCGGACAAATCGTTAAATCCAAGCAAGTGCAGCCAACCGTGGACAAGGTAAAGGGTTAATTCCCGTGAAAATGGTTCTCCCCTTGAAAGTGATTCAGCTTCGGCTCTCTCAACGGAAATACAGATCTCCCCAACTAGATCGCTTTCCAAGTCCCCGGGAAAGGTGATCACGTCGGTCGGAGAGGGGTCACCAAGAAATTCTTCATGAATCCCGGCGAGTTCTCCATCGGAAAGAAACGCCAGAGACAACTCCCCGGCAAGAGCATGGTCGGTCCTATGGCTGCAAAGGGTATCAATTAAAAGGTCCAGCCGGTCAGCTGAAAAACTTAGTCGCTCGAACCGGTTATTGGTCTGAAGCCTTATCATGCTTACGATGATTTTCTCGGCTTTGCTTGCGTCGACTGCCGTTCCTATTCTTGGTCTTGTCGTCGTCGGGATACTCTATGCGAGAATGAAGCATATTTAGGATAGTGGTAGTGAAACTTGTCTTGATGGTTGCAATCTCCTCCAAGGTAAGGGGACATTCGTCAAGTTGACCATCCTCCAGACGATCGGCGAAAATGGTCTCGAGCATCTCTTCCACGCTGTGCTGGGTAACCTTCCGAAGGCTCCTCGCGGCGGCCTCCACCGAGTCGGCAAAGAAAATGACTGCACTTTCTCGAAAACGAGGTTTGGGACCGTCGTAACGATAGGTCGACTCGTCGGGTTCGCCGGGACTCTCTTCCCCTAAGGGAAGCTTTTCCTGTTTAAGCTGTTTCTTGGCCTCGTGATAAAAGTATTTCACCAAAGTAGTTCCATGGTGCTGCCGGATTACGTCCCGAATCACCTTGGGCAGCCTATATTCGCGGGACATCTCGATCCCTTCCTTCACATGGCTCTTGATGATTAGGGCACTCATGGCGGGATTCCTTCGCGAATGAGGACTGGAAGGATCGGTCTGGTTCTCGGTAAAGTACTCGGGTTGCTTCATCTTCCCAATATCGTGGAAGAGAGAACAAGCACGACAAACCAAGGGATTTGCTCCAACTGCAGCGGCTGCGTTCTCAGACAGATTGGCAACCATAAGGCTATGATGATAGGTACCGGGTGCCTCCATTTGCATGCGGCGAAGGAGTGGATGATTGAAATCGGTAAGCTCGAAGAGAGTGACGTCGGTTGCAACCTTGAAGACAAGCTCGAAAACAGGCAAGGCCCCTAATACCAACCCACCCGTGACAAGCCCTGTCATGAGTGCGGCTAGCCCCTGGTTCGCCATGGAAGCCGTTTCGTTGCCGCTGATATAGCCAATGGCCACAGCAAGACAGGCCGCCACCACACCAGCCATCGCCCCAGCCTTTAGGGCACTGCCGCGCAAACGAACGTCCCGACAGAAGAAAGCCCCCATCAAGGAAGCTCCTAAAGCCACTACAAGCGACTCCACCTCGGTATCCTGCATGGCAGAGTGAAAAGTGCTGGTCATGAGGGCCGCCACGACGCTCATGCTTGGCCCAACGGTGATCATCACAATCATTGCGGAAAAGGCCACAGGCAAGAAGTAAGGCAGCAATCCAACCAACAAGACATTGCCCCCAAAGAGGTTCGTGTCGCCCAGTTCAAGGACACCTCGTGATAGAAAAAGGTTACCTATTACAGCCACGGCTACAATTCCCGTCTGGGCCCCGCTCCTCCAGAATTCCGGCAAAACCAGGTTGATGTACAAAAGGGCGCACAAAAAGGTGGCGCAAGTCAGGAGAACCCTCCGGAGCAATAGGTCGCGCTTGTCGGAAGAAATCTCGAGAAAGTGCCGATATTTCTCAAATGCCTCTTCCGATATCTCATTGCCCTTCCGCAGAATGGGGTCGCCCTCAGAAACAACGATCTCGTACTGGCTTTTGTCGATATCCTTGATGTTGCGTTCCTGAGCGGCCAAGGTCTTCTGGCGATCCACTTTGCGCAACAATAGCCCGCGCTGAGCCAAGCCGGCGAAGGCAACTCCTATTTGTTCCCTCAACTGTTCGGCGTCTCGCGAAGCGTTCAAGTCTTCTCCAGCCACAATGTCGGAAATAGTAAGTCCCTCGGCGGGGAAGGGACCGTCCTGCTCGATGCTGACTCGAGCAGCGTTCGCGAACCTTGCAAAAAAAGGATAAATCGGTTCCACCTGCCTCAGGTCGAAAAGCAACTCCAATCCAGTGTCCACACCGCCAATTACGGGCAAAGCGTCTGCCGCCTCGCTCATCCATTTGGAAATGGCGGCAGTTGCATTGGTTTCCGAAATGAACTTCTGGTCGGAAGACGGATCAACCAACACCCCCGTGTCGTGCAAATGACGCAAAACTTGGGTGATTCCCTCAAACAGGTCGGCTATCCCTTTATCATGGATGATCCACCCCAAGATTCTCAACTCGTCCTCAGAAACATCCAAGGCATATTGCTCAGACAATTCCTCACGTAGCGCAATTCGAGACAAGCGAAGGGGTTCACCTGTCTTGCCAAAGTTCTCGACAAGCTTTTCCTTCAAGATCCCTAGTGCCTCATCGAACCTCTGCTCTCCACGAACATCTCTCGAATATTCCATCGGGGTGGAACTCCGAGCCCAAACTTGAGCCTCATTCAGCAAGACTTGGCTCTCATAACTAAAGACTCGATCGGAATAAACGTTATCCGGAGCCACCTCTCCGAGAGTTCCCAAGCCGGGTGGGTCTTGCCCGACGAAACACACGAGGACCACTGCTGACGCAAAGAGGATGGTGAGAACCGCAAGCTTAAGGCGATGGCGGAGGACGGCGTGAGGAGAGTTTTCTTTAGTTCCCGAATCC
>CAZNWO010000107.1:0-6528 GCA_964576585.1 uncultured Puniceicoccaceae bacterium
TGGGTGCAGACATTCGTCGCGGGTGGAGTCTCGTAGTCAAGGGTCTTGGCGGGAGAAATTAGAATAAGCATGCCCATAGGGTAGGGTATTTCGTGAAAACTTGGCAAGCGTGACTCGCGCGATTCGGCTTGCCGATGGACGCAAGGTGGAAACGATTCTACTTCATCATGAGCAACCCATCCGAGCCAACCAAGCGCGTGTGCATTCTCAGGTCCAGGGGAGACGAGAGTGAAACTGCCGATGACTTGGTTGCGGTCGAGGAACCGCTCGAGGTCAGGCTCGCCTATCGCAACGAAGACGATATCCCCCTTTCGCGAGGTGTTGCCATAACCATGCGCACTCCGGGAGACGATGAGGCGCTGGCCGCGGGTTTCCTCGCCACCGAGGGCATCCTCGCCTCTCCCGAGGACGTCGAGGAAATCTCCATCGGCTCGGCGGAGGACGCTTCCGGGCTTGGCCTAGCACCCAACGTTGCCCGAGTGTCACTGCGCTCGAGTGTTGATGTCGACGTCGAGCAAATGTCGCGTCATGTCTTCACCTCTTCGAGCTGTGGCGTCTGCGGAAAGGCAACCCTGGAGGCCTTGGCCAATAGGGGCTTATCCCCCTTGTCGCAGGATGACTTTCGAATCGATGCAGACGTCTTGCGTTCCTTGCCCGAGAAATTGCTTGGGCTTCAACAGACCTTTGCCGAGACCGGAGGCATCCATGCAGCCGCCTTGGCATCTAGTTCGGGTGAAATCATTGACCTTGCGGAGGACGTCGGCAGGCATAACGCCATGGACAAGCTTCTGGGTCGTCGATTTCTCTCCGGGCAATGGCCTCTCTCCGAATGCCTGGTCCTCGTCAGTGGCCGTGCCAGCTTCGAGCTTGTGCAAAAAGCCCTGCTTGCCGGCGTACCCATGCTGGCCGCAGTGGGAGCCCCTTCCAGCCTAGCGGTGGAGTTGGCGGACAATTTTCGAATGACCTTGGTCGGGTTTCTCTCCGGCAAGCGTTTCAACCTCTATTGCAGGTCGCAGCGTGTTGTAGAACCCGGTGCAGCCTGAAAATTCTCCCTTCATCCGCTTGAAAATGCTTGAGCGATTCCTTTTCCCGGGAATAGCTTCTTCCTCCTCCATATGAAAACTACCTTCACCCTCACCTTGCTTCTTCTCTTGGGAACGCATGCCTTTCCCAAGGAACAACTCTTTCCGGTCTTGACCCAAGACGTTGTCGAAGGACCCGCCAACCGCGTCGTCTACAACCACCTTGCCGAGCAGGCTTTCGAGGCTCTGGATCGTCGTGAGGAACGTTTGTCCAAGATAAAAACTCCTGAGGATTTCAAGGCCTATCAGGCAAAGATGAAAAGCTTCTTTCTGGCCAGCATTGGAGGATTTCCCGAGCGGACTCCTTTGAAGGCGCAGGTGGTTGGAGACTTGGACGGCGGAGACCACAGGATCGAGAAGGTCATTTACGAAAGCCGGCCAAGCCACCGCGTAACCGCAACCCTGTATCTGCCAAAGGCAAAGCCTCCTTACCCTGCTGTCGTCATTGCATGCGGACATTCCAAGACCGGGAAGGGAGCCGATTACAACCAGTTCATCGGAATCACCCTCGCTCGCAACGGGATCGCCGCCTTTTGTTACGATCCAATCGGTCAAGGGGAACGCAGCCAGATTCTTCCCGAAGAAGGTAGCAAGCTGGGTTCAGTCGCCGAGCATTTTTTAATTGGCTCGGGTTCGGCTCTTCTGGGTATGAACACGGCCGGATATCGGATTTGGGACGGTATTCGCGGGATTGACTATCTGGTAAGCCGAAAGGACGTCGACAGCTCGAAGATTGGCTGCACGGGTTGTTCGGGAGGGGGAACCTTGACGAGCTACCTGATGGCACTGGACGATCGGGTGGGCTTTGCGGCTCCCGCTTGCTACCTGACCACCTTTCGTCAACTCATCGCCACGATCGGACCACAGGATTCCGAGCAGAACGTTTTCGGTCAGGTGGCGTTTGGGATGGACCATACCGACTACGTGCTCATGCGAGCTCCGCGACCAACACTCATTTGTTGTACGTCCGGCGACTACTTCGACGCCAAGGGGACTTGGGACAACTACCGCCAGTCCAAGAAATTCTACGGCTTGCTCGACAATCCTCTTGCCGTGGACCTGGTGGAAGACAAGGGGAGGCACGGCATCACGAAGTTGCAAAGGGAGACCCTGACTCGGTTGGCTCGGCGTTGGTTTCTGGGAGACGATAGCCCTGTCGTTGAAAAGCCGATTAAGGCTCGATCACCCGAGGAACTCTGGTGCACCAAGGAGGGAGAGGTTCTTCGCCTTCCGGGAGAAAAGTCTGTGTTCGACCTGAATCGGGATTATTCCAAGAACGTTCTTGCCGAGGAGAGGGCTAAGTTTGCCGAACTCAAGCCCGAAGCCGCTCGGGCCATTGTCCGAAAAATTTCCACGATTCGCGCATCGAAGGACTTGCCCAAGCTGGAGTTCGGGAAACTCGATTCCATTAACGAAAATAACCTCAAGATTGTCCGAGGCTTCTTTCGCTCCAAGAATTCCTACCCGCTCGCAACGGTTGCCTACCTGCCTGCAAAAACCACGAAAAACCCTATCCTGTTGCTGAATGGGGATGGTGCTGCCAAGGGTCACGAGAGGGCTCTCGACCTGAGCAAGGCAGGGCATGCGGTCATCTCCGTCGAACTTGCCTCCACCGGGGAGACGCGAGGCACTAGGTTTTCCGAACAATTCGGAGGCTGGAAGAACTTCTACATGGCTTACCTTCTTGGGCGATCCCTTGTCGCATTGAGGGCGGAAAACGTTCTTCGATTGGCTCTCGACTTGGACGAATCGAATCTTGTTCCAAAGGGATCCAAGATCGACGTCTTGGCGATCGGCGATGCTGCAGTGCCGGCTCTTCATGCCGTGTCTCTAGAACCTTCTTTATTCAAGAAGTTGCAACTTGTTGATCGGCGCAAGTCCTGGGTCTCATTGCTTGAGGAAAATCAACCCAAGCGCTGTTTCGAGGACGTCATTCATGGCGCCCTGAAGGCTTACGACCTTCCCGGCCTGGAGAGGCTCTGCGGGAGGAGGCTTGTTTCTTCCAAGGAATGATTGCTCCAGTTTGTCCACGAGTTTTTTCCCATGAATCTCCCAATGTTCCGATGACAAGGCTATTCGCTGCTGCCTTGTTCTTGTTGGGTTTGGCCGCCTGTTCCGATAGCGCCTTGAATGATGAAGACACCGTTGACTTCAAGAACCTGAAGAAGGTGGTGAAGGATGAGAGGGAAATTTTCATGGATCCTTCCGGCAAGATTCCCTTCACGGGTTGGGCAAAGTCCATGTACGACGAGGAGCAAGCGCGCTATTTGGCCCATTGCAAGGACGGCCTCCTCGACGGTAAGTGGAATGAATGGCATCGCAACGGAGTCAAGTCGCAAGAAGGTTCGTACAAGGCCGGCTTAGAAGACGGTTCATGGACCAAGTGGCGTGAGGATGGGAGCAAGGAATCGGAGCGCAGCTTCAAGGATGGGAAAGAGGAAGGGACTTGGGTCGAGTGGCATGCCAATGGACAAAAGGCGGAAGAGAGAACTTATTCCGGCGGCAAGCTTCACGGCTTCTGGATCAATTGGGATGAATCCGGTGAGGAATGGCAGCGTTCCTCCTACAAGAATGGCGTGGCGGTTGAAGACTGAATCATTTCGCATCGTTTATTTGTCTTGCATCCATTCGGGTGCAAAGCCTTCGGCAATCTCTCCTGCGGATTGGCATTTGACTTCTCTTGGAATCGGAAACTAGGTCTTTTCCTTACCTAAATCCACCCCCATGAAAAACACGCTGCTTTTCCTTGTTTTCTGTTTTTCCTTCTTCACTGGAAAAGCAAAAGAGTCCACGACACTTACTTTTTTCGGTTGGTCGGACCAGCACGTTAAGACGGACGGCAACGTTTCCAAGCTAATGCCTTTCGTTCAGGCGATGAACGCAATGCCCGGTACGCCTTTTCCGGAGAGCTTAGGTGGAAAAGTCGACGCACCCTCCTTCGTGATTGGTGCGGGAGACGTTACCGAATGGCCCACCAATGCGGCCATGAGAGCCTATGACGGCCTGTTGAAAAACACTCTGAAATGGAAGGCGTACGACGTCCTCGGCAACCATGATGATGGTGGACTTGCCTTTTCGCCCACCATGATCAACTGGCTCAAGAAACGTCATGGCGGGCTGAGTTATGCCTTCGAGCAAGCGGGGGTTAAGTTCATTGCGCTCTGGAGCAAGTTCAATCCCAGGGGAAAGCCCTTTCAGCCGCTCACGAAGGAAGCCTTGTCCTATTTGCGAGAACAATTGAAAGCCACTCCTTCCGGGCAACCGGTGGTTCTGTTCACCCATCTTTGCCACGATGCGATGACCAATCGCGACGAATTGGTCGAGGCGGTCGGAGACGCGAACGTCATCCTCGTGCTCGGTGGCCATTACCATTATTCCAGCGTGAACAAGTATCGCGGACTGAACTTTGTCCAACTCCCTTCACCCAAGTCAAAGTTCACCGAGTTTACGGTACTTCGAATTTCCTCGAATCGACTGGTGGCCATTCCCTATGATTTCGTAAAGAAGGAATGGATACTCGGGGCCCGAAAGAGTCTGGATATTTCCATTAAGCGTTAACCGAATCCATCTCCAATACAAATTACTCATGAAACACCTGCTTCTACCTTTTCTATTGCTTCCCACCCTGCTTCTGCGAGGCGAGGAGTTTGCAACAGGCTTTGTTTTCGAAGACCTTAATCGCAACGAGTCCAGAGATCCCGGAGAGAAGGGCATACCCGGCGTTGGGGTTTCGGACGGCCTTAATTTCTCGGAGACCGACTCCGAGGGCCGTTGGCGACTGCCCGTGTCGGATGACGTCATTTATTTCGTCATCAAGCCAAGCGGATGGATGGTTCCCTTGACCAAGGACATGCTGCCCAAGTTTCATTACATCCATAAGCCCAATGGTTCTCCGGAGGGAACCAAGCATCCCGGTGTCGCTCCCACCGGGCCCTTGCCGAAATCCATAGACTTCCCTCTCTACAAGCAGGTCGAGCCCGAGAAGTTCAGCGTCATTTTCTTTGGCGACCCGCAGCCGAGGAACCAGACCGAGATCGACTACATCGCGCACGACGTCGTCGAGGGCTTGATCGGTACCGACGCAAAGTTCGGCGTTACCTTGGGAGACATCATGTTCGACGACCTCGCCCTATTCGGCAGCTTGAACCGGACGATCGCGCTCGTTGGCATTCCATGGTACAACGTGATCGGGAACCATGACCTGAACTTCGAGGCGAAGGAGGATCGTTTTTCCGACGAGACGTTCGAGCGAGTTTTCGGACCCTCATACTACTCCTTTGACTTCGGCAAGGTGCATTTCATCGTCCTGGACAACGTAAATTGGGGCCTGCAACCGAACGGTCGCAAGTCCTACGTCGGCAATTTCGGGGAGCGCCAGCTGGCTTTCGTGAAGAAAAGCCTTGCAAGGGTGCCCGAGAACCAGCTCGTCGTCCTTTCCATGCACATTCCCTTGAGCACAACGAAAGACAACCAAAAGCTTTATCGGCTGATTGAGAAAAGGCCCTACACCATTTCCCTTTCAGGTCACACGCACTGGCAGGCCCACCACTTTATCGACGAGCATGCGGGATGGAAGGGAAAGAAGCCCCACCATCACATAGTGAACGTCACGGTTTCGGGTTCCTGGTGGACTGGGGCGAAGGATCCTCGCGGGATTCCCCACACCACCATGCGAGACGGAGCACCCAACGGCCATTCGCTGCTTACCTTCGACGGTCATAACGCCACCTTCGACTTTCGGGCGGCGGGCAAGCCTGCGGATTATCAGCTTCGCGTTCACGCTCCTGAGGAGGTGGCCCGCGAAGAGCTCGGGAAAACCTACGTATACGTCAACGTCTTTGCCGGCTCGAGGAAGTCCAAGGTTCGCATGAGGGTTGGCTCCAACGGTGAATGGGTCGATTTGGGCATGACTCCTGAAAAGGATCCATGGTACGTCGCCATGCGCGAAAAAGAGTTGAAGAACGGCAAGGTCCGTCCCGTAAACGCCGCTGCCGTTTCTCAGCACTTGTGGAAAGGAAAGCTTCCCGCCGACCTGGAGGTTGGGCAACAGCTCATCGAGGTTGTGACTACGGACATGTACGGGCGTGAGTTCAAGGGCAGCAAGATCTTCCGGGTCACCAAGTAGCGGAATGAGTCTTGCTCATTTTACCATTGCGACCCGCGACGTCGATCGAACCACGGAGTTCTTTGTCGACCTCATGGGCTGGCGGGAGATTCCCGTGCCGGACAACGTCGAGGTCAAGGTTCGTTGGATTGACCTCGGGAACGGAGCCCAGATGCACGTTCTGGGCATAGACGACTTCGAACCCTCGCCCTTCGAGAAGGAATACGGTCGTCATTTCGCCTTTTTCGTCTCTGCCGAAAGGCTTGGGGAAATCAAGGATCGCTTGCCTCGCGACTACGGCATTCCCATTCAGCCTCCCCTGCGTCCCACACCCTTCGAGCG
>CAZNWO010000107.1:6628-11205 GCA_964576585.1 uncultured Puniceicoccaceae bacterium
GGGCTCGACAGCCAGACGGGAGTGTCGTCGTCAATGCCTAGCTCTGCGGCGTCTTCCGGATGAATGTCCAAGTAGTCGGTCGAGCTGAATTCCGTCAAGGGAGTGCGCCGAGTCTGGGTGGCGGCGTTATAGTGGTACAGGTGCCTTCCCGTTATCATGATGAATGGATATTCCTCGCTCTTTTGCTCGTTCGGTTCCTCGAAGCCGGGAGCGGCAAAATGACCAAGACCTCGGTTGAATACCTCTCCGTGCATGACCTTCGTGCCCGGATGTTCCGTTGACGGCGCCGGCCATTGAATTGCTTCAGGCGCTTCCAGACGCTCGTAGTTGACGCCCATGAAGTTCGGGGTGAGTGCGGCGAGTTCGTCCCAGATGTCTGAAACGTTGCGGGAGGAAACGATCGGATGTCCCAAGGCCTCTGCAAGCTCGGCCACGATCAGCCAATCTTCCTTTGCTTGACCGGGAGGATCCAATGCCTTGCGAATCCTTTGGATGCGGCGCTCGCCGTTCGTGTAGGTTCCGTTTGACTCGAGGAAAGTGGCGGCAGGCAGAATAACGTGAGCCAGCTTTGCGGACTCGGTCATGAAGATGTCTTGGACAATGAGTAGTTCCAGCTTGCCCAAGGCTTCCTTCACGAATTCGTTGTTCGGGTCCGTATGGGCAATGTCGGACCCGATCAAGTACATGCTGCGAACCTTGCCCCCGTCCACTGCCCTGAGCATTTTCGGATAGGTCATACCCGGATTGGTCGGGACTTGAACGTTCCAGGCGGCGGAAACCTTTTCCTGTTGCTCGACGTCGTCGGTGGATTGGTAGTTCGTGTAAACGTTGGGCAACGCGCCCATGTCGCAGGAACCCTGTACGTTGTTTTGTCCGCGCAGGGGATTGATGCCCGTTCCGGGCCTGCTCACGTTGCCGGTCAGGAGGGCCAGGCTTGCCAAGGCCATCACGCCCTCGCTCCCATGGCTGTGTTCCGTCATTCCCAAGCCATGTACGCTCATCGCTGAATTCGCGGAGGCATACAAGTGGGCGGCTTCCTCCAATGTCTCGATTGGAATGTTGGTGAGCTCGGAGCATCGCTCGGGAGTCATCTCGGCGATCATCTCCTTGAAGGGCTCTAGGTTTTCCGTGCGCGCCTCCATCCAGTCCTCGCTTGCTTCCATCCCGTCACGGAGAATTATGTGGGACAAGCCTTGGAACAGGGCGACGTTCGTGCCTGGGCGAAGCTTGAGGTGGACGTCGGCCAGCTTCGCGAAATCCGTGCTTATGGGATCGGCGACAATCAACTTCATGCCGCGTTTGCGCGCCCGCAGGATTCTCGAACCCGTTACGGGATGACCGTGCAGGGGATTGCAGCCGGAGGCCAACAGCAAATCAGTTACGTCGATGTCGCCCAGGCTGTTGGTTCCCGCTCCGGCTCCGAACACCTTCATCATTCCCTTGACCGTTGCCGAGTGGCAAACGCGGGCGCAGTTGTCCACGTTGTTGGTCCCGACCACGGCTCGCATTAGCTTCGAACCAAGGTAATTCAATTCATTGGTCGAGCGGGATGAGGTGATCGTCCCGATGGCGTCGGCTCCCGATTCGTCGAGGATTTTTTTCCAGCGTTCCGAAATGAAATCGTACGTCTCGTCCCATGAAGCCTCTCGAAATTCCCCGTCGTTCGTTTCCCGGATCATGGGGGTGGTGAGACGTTCCTTGTGGTTCACGTAAGCGGAAGCGAACCTCCCTTTTACACAGGAATGGCCGTTGTTGACGGGAGAGTCCGCGGCGGGCTTCATTGTCACTAGGCGATTGCCCTTGATGCCTGCGTCGAATTGACAACCCACTCCGCAAAATCCGCAGGTGGTGCGAACCCACTTGTCGGGATTGCCCGATGTCCGCAATTCCTTTTCTTCCAAGGCGCCTACCGGGCACTCGTTTACGCAGGCTCCGCAGCTTACGCAGTCCGAATCCATGAAGGCTTCGTCCGCGCCCGCTATGATCCTGCTGGCGAACCCTCGACCATCTATGGACAAGGCATGGGTGGTCTGCAGGTCGTCGCATGCTCGGATGCAGCGCGAGCACACGATGCATTTGCTGGGATCGAAAAAGAAGAAGGGATTGGAGGAGTCTATCCCGCGATCCGTGTTGGAAGGTTCCACGTCGTATCGCACGTCGCGCAGTCCTACCTCGGCGGCGACGTCCTGAAGTTCGCAGTCGCCGTTGGCCGAACAGGTGAGACAGTCGAGGGGATGCTCGCTTACGTAAAGCTCGACGATTCCTCGTCGAAGCTTCCACAGCTTGTCCGTCTTGCTCTCGATTTTCATCCCGTCCATTACTGGTGTGGTGCAGGAAGCGGCCGTGCCGGGTCGCCCGTCAATCTCCACCACGCACATTCTGCAGGATCCGAAGCCTTTCAGTTCCGGAGAATCACAAAGAGAAGGTATGGTCAGCCCCGAGTCTCTCGCTGCCTGCATGATCGTCTTTCCGGCCTCGGTCTCAACCGTTTTGCCGTCGATCGTCAGGGTTATGGATTCCTCGCTCATTGGAGTGGCCTGAAGTTCTACTGGATTTGCGTGGATAAGTCCACTCTTTCAGGAAAGGCATCGGGCCATTTCTCCATGGTGGAGCGCACGGGATTCATCGCCAAACCACCCAATGCGCAAAGGGAGGTGTTCGTCATCACCTCGTCCAGATCATCAAGAAGCAAGCGGTCCACGCTGCGTTCTTCCCCCGTTCCAATTCTGTTCAGCATTTCCAAGGCGCGTTGAGTGCCGATTCGACAGGGCGTGCATTTTCCACAGCTTTCGTCCTTGAAGAATTCCATCCAGTGGATGACTTCCTCGCGAGGTGAAAAGTCTTCGCCGTAACAGACGAAACCACCGTGACCCAGCAAGCCGCCGCCCTCGGCAAGACCCTCGAATGACAGTTCGACCTCATCCAGTTCCGACGGGCGGAAGACGCTACCAAGTGGTCCGCCGACCTGGATTGCCTCCACGCCATCGGTTCCGGAATACTCCCGTAACAAATCTCCCACGGTTCCGCCGAAGGGGACCTCCGCGCAAATTGGCCGCGGAACCTTGCCTACTATTTGAGCGACCACGGTGCCTTTGCTTTTTTCCGTTCCCAAGCCGGCAAGCTTCTCTTCCCCTTCCCTCAGGATGGCGGCCGCCATGGCCAAGGTCAGTACGTTGTTTACGATGGTCGGTTTGCCGAAGAGGCCCTCTTGGGCAGGAAACGGTGGGCGGGCACGCACTTCCCCTCGGCGACCCTCCAGGCTTTCCAGCAAAGCCGTCTCTTCTCCGCAGACGTAGGCTCCCGCGCCCACGTTGATTTCCATGTCGTAGGAATCCCCGAAGAGTCCGGCTTGTCGAGCGTCATCGATCGCCTTTTGCAGGATGGCCTTCGCTTCCGGGTATTCGCTGCGAAGGTAGACGTGCCCATAAGTCGCGCCGATGGCCTCGGCGGTGATCAGCATGCCCTCAATCAAGGCATGCGGGTCTCCCTCGATGATCATGCGGTCAATGAACGTGCCGGCATCGCCTTCGTCGGCGTTGGCGACCACGTATTTCACCTTCGAGCTTTCCTTCGCGGCAGCCCGCCATTTGAAGTGAGCGGGAAAACCTGCGCCTCCTCGTCCGCGTAGGCCGGTCTTTTCAATCAATTCCAAAATACCTTCCGAGCCCAATTCGCGAGCCTTGGCAAGACCTGCGTAGGCGCCAAGCTCTTTCATCCCGGCCAAGTCGTTCGGGTGTCGTTCACCTAGTCGAGCCATGGCCAAACGGGTCTGGCTCTTGAACGAGTCCAGCTCCTCAATCGGACCAAGGAATTTTTCATGCCCCGAAAAATCACCATCCTTCACCTTAGAGCAAACCGATTCCACCTCTTCCGCTTGGATTGGCCCGAAGGCCAAGCGCCTGCCGTTGTCCTCCACCTCGATCATCGGTTCCAAGTGAAACAAGCCTCGGCTGCCCGTCCTGGAGAGGGAATCTTCGTCTCCGATGGTCTCGCATAATTTCTCTGCCAGTCGTTCACTGCCCAGCTCGACGCTGGCGGAGTCCAAGCTTACGAAGTACTTGCAGCCATCCTCCGATCCCGACTTGGACACGGGCGACGCCTCGGGCTCTCCTTCGATGATTATCGGACCGCAGGGGCAGCGACCCGTGCAATGGATCGCGTCCACGCTCTTTCCTTCCTCCTTCAATCCTTGAAACACCTTTGCCGCTCCACGGGATCGGCAGGCTTCCCCCATGCAAACCTTTGTGTTTAGCGGATCTTTCGAAAGATCTGAATAATAGCCTATAACGCCTCGAACCTTTGCGGCCGTGGTGTCGTATTCCTCGGCAATCTCCCGAATGCGTTCGGCGTTCGGCAGGCCCGCCTCGGCGATCTCCTTCCTCAATGCCTCCAGCAACTCTGCTCCGGGTCGCGCCGGATTCCAGTCGGGCTTGCCCTGCAAGTCCTTGGAGGGAGGGTTAGTTTCCGACTCTGGTTCGTTGGATCGATCCAAGATCATTGTCTAGTTTTTCAGCATGTATTGCCGGAGACTCGAGTCAATCCATTGTGAAGCCGGAATTACGTTCTTTGCAAAGACT
>CAZNWO010000108.1:0-11170 GCA_964576585.1 uncultured Puniceicoccaceae bacterium
CGCGGATGGCAAGGTTGCCGTTGTCTATGGTTATGAGCTCCACGCCTTCCTGCTTCCCGCCCCGCAAGACGGTTCGCTTTACGGACCAAGGGGCTTTTGCCTTGGATGGATAGAGAGCGGCGTTATCCAGTAGCACCTCGTCTTTCTTTGCCGAGTTGTCCTTAGGAGCATTCATGCTCATTTGAATGGAGCATCCCTGGAAGATTAGGATACATGCGGAAAGGAAGGTAATGGATTGCCTGGATGCTTTCATTGGTCGGTGCGAGAGGTTGGTTGATAAATTGGGTTTATCCGAAAATGTCCTCGAGAGCTTTCCGCATGACGGATGGATCGGGGTCTACGCCAGTCCAGTGACGAATGCCGATTACGCCTTGGTTGACGAGCATGCCGAGGCCGTCGATCACTTTGCATCCCTTCGCCCGAGCGTCCTTGACGAGATTGGTGGCGGGAGGGTTGGGGATGACGTCGGCGACCACCATGCCTTCGCGAAGGCTGTCGACGTCCAGATCGAGCCTGGCGTCGACGTCCGGGAAGAGACCAATGGAGGTGGCGTTGATCAGGACGTCCGTGCCTTCCGGAGCGGCGTACATGCTATCCCAAGGAACGAAGTCGGCCTCAACCGGTAGCTTTTCGTCGAGCAGCTTGGTCAGCTCTTCTCCTCGCTCCACGGTACGGTTGACGATGGTAATCTTCGATGCGCCGGCAAGGGCGACCTCCACGCCTATGGCTCGAGCGGCTCCTCCGGCTCCGAAGATAACCACGTTCTTGCCCGATGGGTCGGTGAGTTCGCGAAGAGATTCGACGAAGCCCTTGCCGTCGGTGTTTTCGCCGATCCATTGTCCTTCCCTGCGAACGACGCAGTTTACGGCGCCCATGAGGGATGCGGATTCGCCGAGACCGTCGAGATACTCGATTACCTTCACTTTGTGGGGGATGGTGCAGTTGAAGCCTTGGAATCCCATGGCCTTGGCGCCGTTAACCGCATCCTCGAGGCCATCGGGGGCGACCTCGATGGTTAGGTAGCGCCAGTCGAGGTTGTGGTGGCGATAAGCCGCCTCAACCATGGCTTGAGTTGGGTTTTCCGAGATAGGTTGGCCGAATGCTGCGGTCAGCTCCTGCTTGAAGTTTAATGGTTCGCTCATTTCAAGGGTCGTTTGTTTGTTGTGTTGCGAATCGACAAGCCAATGGGAAAGCACCGAAATGAAAAGACAAAACTTTTAGCAATGGCATTAACTCTCTTTTTAATTTCATCTAGGGGAGGCTTCTCTCTTGAGTTTTGTCGGGGATTTTTTTGTATTCTTTTGACTCGGGAATGAGAGCCAAAGAACGATTTGCCAATTTGTTTTTGCTGGGAACGTCCTTCCTTGGTTTTTGCTTAGTGGTCGTGTCCGCCGAGGAACGGAAGGTCACGATGGCAAAGCCAACGTCGGAGCAAATTACTTTCTTCGAGTCCAAGGTGCGGCCGGTGCTGGTGGATAATTGCTTCCGCTGTCACGGTGGCGATCTCAAGAAGGAACCGAAGGCCGGGCTGACTTTGACCACATTGAAAGGCATGCTGCAGGGCGGAGATTCGGGCCCTGCCCTGATGCCGGGGAATCTTAATAAGAGCCTCATTGTAGAGGCCGTTCGCTATCGCAACGAAAACATGTCGATGCCTCCGAAAAAGCCGCTCAAGCCCGATGAAGTCAAGGTGATCGAGGAATGGGTGTCGATGGGCGCTCCGTGGCCTGGTTTCGAGGGGGAGATCGTTTTGCAGGCTACTGACGAAGGGGAGCCATACGACTGGGACAAGTTCCGCAAAGAACACTGGTCCTTTAAGCCCGTCTTGAAGAAGGATGCGCCGAAGGTCAGGCAGTTCGACTGGCCCCGAGGAGACTTGGACCGCTTCGTTCTTGCCCGCTTGGAGGAGGCTGGATTGAAACCAAACTCCCGAGCCGATAAGCGTATCCTGATTCGTAGGGCTACCCTCGACTTGATTGGATTGCCTCCTGCGCCCGAAGAGGTAAATGACTTTTTGGAAGATACTTCTGAGGATGCTTTTGGCAAGGTCGTCGACCGCTTGTTGGAATCCGAACAATACGGTGAGCGTTGGGCTCGCCATTGGCTGGACGTGGCGCGTTACAGCGACGGGCTCGGTGGGTTTGGCGATGGGCAGGATTTACCCAACGCCTGGCGCTATCGAGACTGGGTGGTGAAAGCGCTCAACGAAGACTTGCCTTACGATCAGTTCGTTCGTCGGCAAATCGCCGGTGATCTCATGCAACCGGAACCCGATGCGCTGGGAACAGGTTTTTTCGCGGTCGGTCCGACCTATAAGGGGGACGGCGGTGATCCCGAGGCAACCAACGTAGCCAAAGCGGAGACATTAAGCGACCGCGTGGACACTTTTTCACGAGCCTTCCTCGGGTTGACCGCAGCTTGCGCCCGTTGCCATGATCACAAGTTCGATCCGATCACGACCAAGGACTACTATGCCATTGCCGGGATTTTCAACAACACCCGTAACGTCGACAAAGCCGTGGCATCGAAGGAAGAGGTCGACGCCTACAATGTAGCCCAGGCGGCGATCAAGAAAAAGCAAGACGAGCTCAAGCATTGGTCCGAGGATCTTAGAGAGGACGGTTCGCGTACTCTCATGCGGCAGTCGGACAAGTACCTGGTTGAACTCTTTGAGTACCATCGTCAACGAAGGATCCTGACCGGGATTCCCGACCGCAATGCCTATGCCAAGGAGAAGGGTCTCAACCCAAAACGCTTGGAAGCATGGGAGCGATCCCTCAAGGATTTTCGGAACCGGGAAAAGTTCCCCCTGTTGGATGTTTGGTTTGAGAAGAACGCGATGAAGGAGGATACCGAGGCAACTGAGGAGGAGATCGTTGCCTCGGCTAAGAAATTTATGGAGCGCCTAGAAGCAATCTTGAAAGCGCTCGAGGCAAAAGACGTCGAGTGGCGCGAGAAGATGGCGTCGACCGGCAAGAGGCACGGGAGACCTCGCGCTCCCGGTGCCGACGGTGTCTTCATGAAACATTTGCGTGACGGACCTTGCCGAGTGGGCAATGTGAACGAGTTAGGCGAAGCCGAGAAGGAAATGCAAAAGACTTTTCAGGTCGCCCTCGACAAGTTGAAGAAGGAGTCTCCGAAGAAGCCCTCATCCGCACATGTCTTGGCCGATGGGGGCAGCGGCAACATGCACGTCGCCCTCCGGGGAGACTTGGCGAAGAGGGGAGAAGTCGCCCAGCGTAAGTTCCTTCGCGTCCTGGCAGGCGATGATGCTCCTGCATATAGCAAGGGCAGTGGGCGTCTTGAGCTTGCGGAATCAGTCGTGGATCCAGCCAATCCGCTTACTTCGCGAGTCATGGTGAACCGGGTTTGGCAGTGGCACTTCGGGCAGGGCTTGGTTCGCACGCCAAGTAATTTTGGCACCCTCGGCGAGAAGCCTAGCCATCCCCACTTGCTCGACTGGCTGGCTCGCGACTTCATGGAGAACGGCTGGTCGCTCAAACGTCTGCATCGAAAAATCATGCTTTCCGCCACATGGCAAATGAGCAGCGCTCACGACGATGCTAAATTCGCAAAGGACGGCGACAACCGCCTCATCTGGCGCATGAACCCTCGCAAGCTAGACGTGGAGTCTTGGAGGGATAGTCTCTTGGCTGCCAGCGGGGAGCTTGACCTGACGTTGGGCGGAGCGCCCACAACCAATATCATGGGTACTCCGAGACGGACGATCTATTCCAAGGTCAGTCGCAGTGGAGACCGTTTTGCGTCCGATGCTTTCCTGCGGCTCTTCGATTTTCCCGCTCCCCAATCAACCAGCGCCCAACGGGTTGTGAGCACTGTACCGCAACAATACCTTTTCATGATGAATAGCCCATTCATGATCAAGAGAGCGGCTGCCCTAGCCAAGGACTTGAGTTCCCTCGGAAACGACGAAGAACGAATCAAGGTTGCCTATGAGCGTCTCTATGCGCGTCCCGCGGATTCTCGAGAAGTGGAAGTTGGTCTTGCCTTTTTGGGGGGCGAGGAAAACTCTCAAGGCAAATGGTCGCAGTATGCTCAGGTTCTCCTGAGCGCTCACGAATTCATGCAAATACAATAAGTCGAGGACATGAAGTATTATCAGCACCAAAAGGAGTATCGGGAGTCCATCCTGCGTCACGTCAGTCGACGGGACGCTCTTAGTAAAATGGGAGCAGGGATGGGCGCCATCGGCTTGGCCGGTATGTTCGGCTTGGGTGACTTGGGAGCATCGACTGCAACGGAGGCCAATCCGCTGGCTCCGAAAAAGCCCCATTTTCCTGCCAAGGCCAAGCGGATCATTCAGCTCTTCATGCCCGGTGGGCCATCGCAGGTGGATACCTTCGACCATAAGCCGCTGTTGGCCAAACACGCGGGGGAACGCCCTTCGCTGGTCGACCGCAAAACTTTGCGGAATACGAAGATGGGCCTTATGCCCTCACCCTTTAGCTTCAAGCGGTACGGGGAGTGCGGCAAGATGGTGAGCGATATTTTCCCTTACACAGCCGAGTGCGTGGACGACATTTGCTTCATTCACTCGATGCACACGAATATTCCGGAGCATGCCGGCGGCATACTCATGACCAATCTTGGAGCCTTGCAGCCGAACCGCCCCAGTATGGGTTCTTGGCTTACCTACGGGTTGGGCGCCGATACCGAGGATTTGCCTGGGTTTGTCGCCATGTCGCCCGTGGCTCAACCCCGCGGCAAGTTGGCCAATTGGGGGAATTCTTTTCTGCCAGGGGCCTATGCCGGGTCGTACGTCAATATCCAGAAAATGAAGCCGGAGGCTGTCATTAGTGATCTCAAGAACAGCTCCATTGGTCAAGCCGACCAGCGTAAGCAGGCGGATTTGCTGGCCAGTCTCAACCGCTTGCACTTGGAGCGTTTGGAGCAGGATCAGCAGTTGGAGGCCGGGATCCAGGCCATGGAAATGGCGTTCCGCATGCAGTTTTCCGTTCCCGACGTGTTCGATATCTCAAAGGAGACGCAGGCCACCCGCGATCTCTACGGTAAATCAGAATTTGCCAAAGGCTGCCTGATTGCGCGTCGCCTTGTGGAGCGTGGGGTAAGGGTGGTGCAGCTCTCCCATTCCATCAGTGGTTACGATATCGCCTGGGATACCGGACACGGTAATATCGTGAACGGACACCGTGAGTTGGCGGTGGCCTGTGATCAAGGAATCGCCGGCTTGATCAAAGATCTCAAAAGCCGTGGCATGCTTGAGGATACCTTGGTGCTTTGGGGCGGCGAATTCGGGCGAGCTCCGACCTCCGAGGGTGCCAAAGGTCGCGATCACGACCATTACGGCTACACCGTATGGATGGCGGGTGGCGGAGTTAAGCCGGGTTTCAGTTATGGAGCCACCGACGAGTTCGGTTGTTCCGCAGTGGAAAACCGCATGCACGTTCACGATCTCCACGCAACTATTCTGCACTTGATGGGGCTGGATCACGAAAAACTGACCTACCGATACTCAGGTCGTGATTACCGCCTTACCGACGTGCACGGTCATGTCGTTCATGACCTCTTCGCCTGAAGGTTCATCTGTGATGGGTTGACGACCAACGCCCTTCATTCCCCTTGAAACTTTTAGTCCTTGGCTCCTTTTCAATGATGTTTACTGTTTTACTTTTCAAGAATCTTAAACCGGCAAGAACTTATCATGAAGACATTGCTTAGAACTCTGGCGATTTGTGTCGCCTTTTCGATTTACTTTGGCTGCGGAGGCGGAGGTTCCGGAGGTGATTCGGACCGCAATGGTTCCGCGTCCGAGGAACCTGCTGGCTCTGGGTCGGCTTCGGTTGCTCCCGCAGGAAACGAGACAACGGCAGCGCCACCTCCCGTCGCACCTCCCAAGCCTAAGAAGAAACGCGGTACGATCGGTATCTCGGTCCTGACCCTAGGCAACCCCTTCTTCAAGGTCATTGCCGACAACGTGACTTCCGAGGCAGCCAAGCACGGCTATGACGTCCTAGTCGTAGATGGCGACCGCGACGTCCAGAAGCAGGCGAATCAGATCGATGACTTTCTCGTCAAGGGCGTCGATGCAATTATCTTGAACCCTTGCGACCGCGTTTCCATCGGGACTGCCGTTGCAAAGGCAAACGAGGCGGGCGTGCCGGTGTTTACCTGCGACTTGAAATGCGTCGCCGAAGGCGCCCAGATCGTGTCTCACGTTGGTACGGACAACCTGCAAGGCGGAAAACTTGCCGGGGAGGCAATGATCGAGGCTCTCGGCGAGCAAGGCGGCAAGGTGTTGATCGTCCATTTTCCCCAGGCGAATTCCTGCCAGCTGCGCGTACAGGGCTTCAAGGAAGTCGTGGATACGTACAATTCAAAGGTTTCTTCCGGTAAAATCGAGGTGGTGGCTGAACTCGATGGAGGAGGAGTGCGCGACGAGGGTTTCAAGGTGACGGAGGATACTCTGCAGGCTCATCCCGATCTTCGCGCCATCTTTGCAATAAACGATCCATCGGCTCTTGGCGCCCGCGCCGCCTTGGAGAAGGCGGGCAAACAGGATGCTGTGACCATTGTCGCCTTTGACGGTCAACCCGAGGGGAAGCAGGCGATCAAGGATGGAAAAATTTATGCGGACCCGATTCAGTTTCCCGACTTGATCGGACAAAAGACGGTCCAGCTCATCATTAATTATTTTTCGGGAAGGGAAGTGCCCACGGAGGTCTTGATTCCCACAAAACTCTACAAGAAGGCAGACGGACTTGCTGACCCGGACTTGAAGTAGCCTTTGTCTTGTCCGGGTCTCGATTCTCGTCCATCGCTCACAGCAGTGGAAGCAAGACCTCTTGCCTCGATCGATTCTCCTGATTCCGAGGGCTTCGCTCCTCTCCTCGAGATGCGCGATATCGATAAGAGCTTTCCGGGCGTGCAGGCTCTCAAAGGCGTGGATCTGGTCGTCAACTCCGGCGAATGCCTCGCCCTGCTTGGTGAAAATGGAGCGGGCAAGAGCACGCTGATAAAGATCTTGGGCGGAGCCCAATCGTCCAACGCAGGGGAAATTCTTCTGGAAGGAAAACAGGTTAGATTTGATTCTCCCAATGCCGCGTTCGATTCAGGGATCGCGATCATTTATCAAGAGCTTAACTTAGTGCCGGCCTTGACCGCTGCCGAGAACGTTTTTCTCGGTGCCGAGCCTACCTCCATGGGTTTCGTTAAACGAAGTGAGCAAAGTCGCAGAGCGGACGAACTGCTCAGGAGGGTGGGGGCCGAAATCAATCCAGACACGCCTTGCTCACGTCTAACGGTAGCCCAAAGGCAATTGGTCGAGATTGCCAAGGCCCTTGCTCGTGAAGCCCGAATCCTAGTCATGGACGAGCCCAGCGCGGCTCTCACCAACAAAGAGGTCGAGCGGCTTTTCGAGCTGATTGACGACCTAAAGGCTCGCGGCATCGGTATCATCTACGTCAGTCACAGGCTGGAGGAGATTGAGCGTGTAGCTGAAAGAGCAGTCGTGTTGCGTGATGGCGAAAGGGTGGGAGAGTTGTCCAAGGAGCACTTGGACCGCAGCAGGATCATCGAGTTGATGGTCGGAAGAAAGCTGGAAAACGAGTTTCCTCCTTCCAATAGGATTCCCGGCAAGGTGAAGCTTAGAGCCAAGGGGCTCTCGCGGCAGCCAAAGGTTCGGGACGTTTCTCTTGAGATTCGTTCGGGAGAAATCGTCGCCCTGACGGGGCTTGTAGGTTCTGGTCGAACGGAGACTGCTCGCCTGCTCTTCGGGGCAGATGTAATGGAGGAGGGAACGATAGAAATGGAAGATCGAAAGCTTCTTCTGCGCTGCCCGAGCGATGCGATTGAGGCGGGAATCTGCCTTTTGACCGAGGATAGGAAGGATCAAGGCTTGGTGCTCTGTCGATCCGTTCTGGAAAACTTCGGTCTACCCAACCTAAGTTCTTTTTCAAGGGCAGGATGGCTGGATCGGCAACACGAGATGCAATCCCTTGGAGGTTTCGTGGACAAGATTCGCATTCGGATAGCGGGACAATCCCAAAGGGTCGAGAACCTCTCGGGAGGGAACCAGCAAAAGGTGGTGCTTGCCAAGTGGCTCCAACGTGATGCCGAAATCTTGATTTTTGACGAACCCACCCGTGGGATTGACGTTGGCGCCAAGTATGAAATTTATCAACTGATGAATGAACTGGCGGCTAGAGGGAAGGGCATCCTGATGATCAGTTCGGAATTGCCCGAGGTGCTCGGCATGAGCGACCGTATCCTTGTGATGCGGGACGGACGAATCGTGGGTGAACTGAAAAACGAGCCGGGCCTTACCCAAGAAGACGTCATGGCGATTGCCATGGGGTCTGAAGAACTGAAAGACGATCGACCGTGAACGCCTTGGGCAAGATTTTTTCCTCTGATTACGGGATGCTTGCGGCCCTTCTCGGCCTATGCATCTATTTTAGTTTGGCAACTTATGCCGAGCAACATCCGGAAGGTGTTGAGGCTGCCGAGCACCTGTATGAGCAGATCGAGGATGTTTTCCCGGATGGAGGATCGGTGGTAGTGTTGGGGCGTCCAACGGAAGAGTCGAAAAGTTTTTGCAATGCCCTGAATGCAAGCCTTAAGGCGAGCGACTGGAAGGTTTTGGCAGTGGTGAACGGCGATCCTTTCGAGGCAGGTCGTGCCATACGGAAAGCTTTCGAGGATAACAATACGCTTTCCCTCGTTGCTTGCGAAAGCTCCTTTGTCGAGCTTCCCTTGTTCGAGGTTCTGCGGGAGGACCTTCCTGCTTTCGGAAAGACTCGTTTGCTTGCCCCCGAAAGCTACAACTGGCCTAACTTCCTTAAGGCAGGCAACTTGCTGAACATTGCGAACCAGATCGCAGTCATTGCGATTTTGGCCATCGGCATGACCATGGTCATCGTGACTGCGGGCATAGACCTTTCGGTCGGTAGTCTGATCGCCTTTTCCGCAGTCTTGGCAACATGGCTTATTCGAGAATACGCAGGAGGAGTCGATGCGAGTGCTTTAGGCATGTTTCTCTGCTGTTTGCTTGCGATTCTTGCTTGCGGCTTATTCGGCTTTTTCACGGGAGGTGTGGTGACCTTCTTTCAGGTTCCTCCCTTCGTAGCCACTCTAGGGATGATGCTTGTTGGGAGTGGTCTTGCCTACATGTTGTCGAATGGGCTTTCCATTTATCAATTGCCCGAGGACTTTTCTTGGCTTGGTCGCGGCGTGGACCTCTTTGGAATCCCGAATGCCGTGGTTCTTATGCTTTTCCTTTACCTGGTGGCTCACATCGTGATGGAGAGAACTTCTTTCGGCAGATACGTTTACGCGGTGGGGGGGAATCCCGAGGCGGCCCGCTTGTCCGGCGTGCCCGTTAGGCGAGTACTCATTTGCGTCTACTGCGCCTGCGGTGCCTTGGCGGGACTTGGCGGCGTTGTGATGGCGTCGCAGTTTCTTAGCGGCGATCCCAAGTACGGTTTAATGTACGAGTTGTACGTCATTGCCGCTGTTGTCGTGGGCGGTACTTCCTTGTCGGGAGGACAGGGTAAAATCTTCGGGACCTTGATTGGCGCCTTCATCATTGCCGTTATCCGAAACGGCATGAACTTGACCGGGGTGGAAAGCTATACCCAGAAGGTTGTACTTGGCTTGGTACTTTTGGCCGCAGTTCTCTTGGATATGCTAAAGAAGCGTGGATTCAAGCTAACCTGATTTCTCATTCTTCGCTTGTCGAGCGACCATTTAGGTAAGTTGTCCTGCCGATGACTTCACCATCTTTTCCATACTGAACCCAATCTCCCGACAACTGGTCGTTCTTGTAGCTTCTTTCCCAGATCTTATTTCCGTCGGCATTCCATCCTGTTGACATGCCGTGACGTTTCCCTTGGTCGTAGGGGACTTCCTCCTTCTTTTTGCCGTTTGGGTGAAAGCTCACCTGCTTGCCTGTCTTCAGACCTCCTTTCGTCGTAAATTCAGTCTGCTTTCTACCTCCCTCTTCAGACCATTGCGTCCAAAGACCATCGACGGGGGCGTCCCCGGGGTTAACCGCAAATCCCAAGTGTCCATCCTTCCTTTTCACTGTCCAGCGCATGGGCTTTGCAACGGGTTCGGCTCTTTGCTGGTCCTCCAAGGCCGAGAAGCGTTTGTCGACCGCCGAAGCCTGTCGCTCCAGAGCCCAGTTGAGTTGCCTGAGGTTCATCGATCGAAATGGATCCTCAGGCTTTGCGACCACGAGGTTTTCTCTGATCCTCTCGATCTCGTTCGTGGCGTCACGATAATCTTCAACGGGGCTTTGTTGATAGTGGATTCTGTCTCCGCCCGAGACACAGCCAATAAACAAAAGGGGGAGCAGTACAAGGTGTAGGATTTCTTTAAAAAAAATAAACTTTGCTCTCATTAAAAACTTGTTCTTAACAATACCACCAATATTATTTATCTTCAAATTGTAGACAATCTGCTTTTACTAAATTCTTCCCCCCCTTAATTCCTGATGAAGCATTCATTAGTATGTTTTCTCCTTCTGTGGCTCATAGGTTGCAGTGAGCAGGGGCGATTGGCAAACGTTCCTGCCGAGACTAGGCTGGGGGAGAACTGGAAGGATTTGGTAGTCGTCGATGGCTTGGTTTGCCTGGATGCTGACAAGTTGCCTTATTCAGGCTGGAGCAAAAGCTTTTACCCCAATGATGAAGTGTATGCCTTCGCCACTTTCGATAAAGGGCTCCTGACCCAGTTTAAGCGCTGGCGCCAGAATGGATACGAGCAACTCGAGGTTCGTTTTTCGGGACTGAAAGTCGATCAGTTGCCGGATCTTTTTGAAATGGAAAAGCAATCATATGGAAAGTTCCACTACGATCCTGAGTACTTGGCTATTGGAGATAAGATTGATTTGATCACCCTCGATGAATTAAAGTTCAGGGAGTTTAACCTTCAGAGTTGCGGCAAGCATGGGCTTTTTCGCCAGTGGCATCCAAACGGAAAAATTATGAAAGAGGTTCATTTTCTCGATGGTCTTCTCGATGGTCAATGGAGTGCATGGTCTAAAGACGGAACAAAGATTCATGAAATTCATTTTTTAGAGGGTAAGCTTCATGGTCCAAGCTTGTCATGGTTCAATCGCGATGGGTTTCTGAGGCGTGAGGAGGGCTACTTCATCAAAGGTTTTGCTGATGGGCCTAGGAAAACTTGG
>CAZNWO010000109.1:0-10877 GCA_964576585.1 uncultured Puniceicoccaceae bacterium
GCATACGAGAAGGGCTACGGAAGATATGCCGCCATAAAAGGGAATTTTGATTGGGCCGGCGCCAAAGCTGACGCAGAGAAACGCGGAGGCCATATCGCCACCATCACAAGTGAAGCCGAATGGCATGCGGTCAAGGAAGTACTAGGGGAAATCCCGCACGGCTACTACCTCGGTGGTACCGATGAAAAGACGGAAGGTGTTTGGGAATGGATTACTGGAGAAGCATGGAAGTTCACAAAATGGGCAAAAGGAGAGCCGAACAATCTGCCTCGCAAACAATACGGAGATGAAGACTATACTCAAACCTGGACCAAGACCTCCGATGGCAATCGCCTGTGGAATGACATTTACGGAAAGAAGAACCCATGGTCCAAGGGTTATATCCTCGAGTACGGCTACTACACGGACCCGACCTTGGCAGACAGCGACAACGACGGGGTGAACGACGGCGAGGAAACAGCCGCCAAGACCGACCCGAACAACCCGCTCAGTCGTCCGGCTCCCAAAAGAAAGGCTCCACCCAAAGCTCCCAGTCCTCCTCCTGGCCCCGACTACATTAAGAAAATCGAGGAACTCACAAAGGCTAACGCCGACAAGGCTGCAAAGATTAAAAATCTAGAGGCTTCTGAAAAAGTTCACCTAAAGGCTATTGCTGATCTCAATGCCACAAATGAATCGTTGAAAAAGAACTTGGAGACCCAGAGCAAAACAATCGCAAATCTCAAAGCTGAAAACACCACTCTCAAACAACGGATCATCAACAGCCAGCAAGAAATGGAAAACGTATCCTACAAGCTCAACAAAACAGAAGAAAAACTCCAAGCCGCCATTGACGTTGCTCGCACACCCTTCGTTAACGGTTGGGTCTACGATCCAAAACAAGGCTGGCTCTTCACAGACTCGAACAACTATCCACTCGTGTACAGCCAAGCTACCGAAAGCTGGCACTACTATGAAATGGGCACAGCCGAACCTCGTCTCTTCTACTCCTATAAGGACGAAGTATGGGAAGCTTGGGACCCAATCCCCGAACAAGACAAGGGAGCCCTCGCCAAGGGAAACAATAACTAGTTTTTTGCGACAAGCATCTAGTTTAAATACGGGCAAACGCAAAGAATGGAAATAAAGGCGGCGGGCCATCAGGTCCGCCGCCTTTTTTGCAAAAGGATACGAACCGGATGAGTAAAGAATCCTTTCCTGTTGCGTTTTTTCAAGTGTTGAGGCTTAATGAGAGTCAAACCTTGACCCTAATGAGCAACAATTGCCGGAAGCGCTTTACCCACTTCCCGAAGAACCTACGAATTTCGTAGCCCGAGACGCATAACCATCCTTCTCTTTGCGTTTCGGGCGGGCTTTCCAAATCCAACGATCCTGCAATTCCAAAAGCCCAAGCCAAGGTAATCAGGCTTAAACCGCAGCAGGCAAATTCTTAAACCTCACCTTAAATCAATTCCATGAGCGACGAAGATCAACCCGACGTACTCATCTACGACACCACCCTGCGGGACGGCACGCAAGCGGAGGGCGTATCCTTTACCGTATCGGCAAAAATGCGCGTGGCGGAAAAACTGGATCAGTTTGGAATCGACTACATCGAGGGCGGTTGGCCTGGATCCAATCCCCGGGATATGGCTTTCTTCGAGAAGGCATGCGAGTTGGGCCTAAAGCATGCAAAGGTAGCTGCCTTCGGCTCGACCAGACGGGCAAACGTTCCCGTTGAAGATGACGCCCAGATTCAATTGCTTCTGGATGCCAATACCCCCGTTGTGACAATTTTCGGGAAAAGCTGGCTGCTGCACGTGACGGACGTCATCCGCACCACACCGGAAGAAAACCTCGCCATGATCGAGGATTCCGTTCGCTACCTGAAGGAACAAGGCAAGGAAGTGATCTACGACGCGGAACATTTTTACGACGGCTACCAAGACAACCCCGAATATGCCCTTTCCACCCTAGAGGCAGCCCAGAGGGGCGGAGCGGATTTCCTCGTCCTTTGCGAGACGAATGGAGGCAAGCTCGTCCCAAACGTATCGAAAGCAACGGCAACGGTGGTGGAGAGTTTTCCCAAGACAAGGATCGGAGTCCATTGCCACAACGACGCCGGGGTGGGTGTGGCGGTAAGCCAAGCGGGACTGGAGGCAGGGGCGGTCATGGTGCAGGGAACGATGAACGGCTACGGCGAACGCAACGGCAACGCCAACCTGACAACGATCATCCCGAACCTTTCCTTAAAGATGAAGAAGTCCATGAACTGTGAGGCCAACCTCTCAAAATTACGGGACCTGTCCCTCTTCGTGGATGACGCCACCAACCTGCGCCCGGACATCCGAGCCCCGTACGTCGGGTCCGCATCCTTTGCCCACAAGGGAGGAGTGCACGCGGACGCAGCATCCAAAGCGGACAGAAGCTACGAGCACATCGATCCCGCCTTGGTCGGTAACCGCACCCGGGTGCTCGTCTCGGATATGTCGGGCAGGAGCAGCATCATGATGAAGGCAAAGGACATGGGTCTCGACGTGGATTCCCGGTCTCCCGAGATGAAGTCTTTCCTGGAAGAGTTGAAAAAGCTCGAGTTCAACGGCTACGAATATGAAGCGGCGGACGCATCATTCGATCTCCTGCTCAGACGTTTTCTGCACGGTGGCAAGGCGCCTTTCGAGGTGATTCGATACCATGTGGGAATCTCTCGAGACGAAGCGGATGGGGAGTCGAGCTCTGAAGCCACAGTAAAGCTGAGGGTGGGCGATGAAGAGCTGCACATGGTTGCCGAGGGCAATGGCCCTGTCTCTGCACTCGATCACGCCCTCAGAAAAGCCTTGGAGAAACATTTTCCAAGTATCGCCGAGGTTCGCCTCGTCGACTTCAAGGTAAGGATTCTTGAGAGCAACTTGGGCACCGACGCGATCACACGCGTACACGTCGAATCAACCGACGGAAGCGAAACTTGGGGAACGGTTGGAGTCAGCGACAACGTGATCGAGGCCAGCTGGGAAGCATTGGCGGACTCAGTGGAGTACAAGATTCAGCTCGACTCCGAGGGAGGCTGAAGAATCTCGACGCCGGGTCCGAGGGGTCGCCAGATTTCAGGATCGGTAGTCTTGAAGAAAACTTGAGTGGGGATTCCCAAGCATGCCGCAAGGTGGGCAGGACCTGAGTCGTTGCCGATGAATCGGACAGCCCTCTCGCGCAGAAGCTCGACGAAGTCCGCGTTGCTCACGGGTTCCACCAATTCAACTCTTTCATTCTCCGCGAGGGAAGAGAGGTAGAATTCATCCTCCACCTCCTCGTCGGCTTCCCCAAAGGAAAAAACCACTCGAGCATCCGGCGATTGGGAGAGCCAATCCTCCGCCAATTCGACGAATACCTCGAAGGGAACGTTCTTAGAGGAGGAACCGCTTCCCGGGTGAACCCAAAGGTCTCGTCCCAAGGAGGATTCTGTTCGCAGCCAAGGTATCTTCGGGAAATTCTCAGGTGGCGTTAGCTTAGAATCACGAAACATTCTCTCGACGATGTGGGGAGGCTCGTCGGGACGAGATATCAAGGGTCTCACCTCTTCCGCCCCGGACTCGAGCAGAGAACTCAGGAATTCGTCGTCCGTCCAGAACGTGAAAACCTTAGCCCCTGAAAGAAAAGGACTTTTGCCAGCCTCGAAAAAATCCGCATCCACCAGCTTCACCGAAAACCCCAAGTCATCGATGAGCGAAAAAAATCGAGGGCGGGTTACAAGGACCACCTCCGGGAAAGTCGCGCAAAGGACGGAGAGCAGAGGGACGGTTAGTACAAAATCACCCAAGCCCCCGGAGCGGATTAGGACGGCCTTGGAGCTCATAAGTTAACGACCAACCCTACCGGAAACGAAGGCTTGGATTTCGTCCTTGGTTGGTCGTATGCGATGTTTGACAATTTCTCGATCCTTGAGAATCTCCAGAGACGGCGAGGTAGGCTCGGGAAGACCGGCTTCCCTGAAGACAGCGGGAAACTTTGCGGGATGAGCGGTGGCCAGAACCAGATGGTGGCAATCCGGGTCAAGATCCTTGAACGCGCAAGCGGTGTGGGGATCCACGAGGTAATCATAGCGAGAGTGAACGTTCCGGATAATTTGAGGTAGCTCATCGTCGACCACCCGAGAACTGCTGAAGCCGTGACTGTTGAAGGAATCAAACCGATAGCTACCTTTTTCCTTGAAGGAAGCCATGACCTGACGCACCCCTGCCGAATCCGCGTTCATGAAGTAGTATAGAAAGCGCTCGAAGTTCGATGCAACCTGAATGTCCATCGAGGGAGCGAAACTTGGGGCAACCGGGCCGAGGGAATACTCGCCAGTCTGAAAGAGACGATGCAGAACATCGTTCTGGTTGGTCGCCACACGAAATCCCCCTACGGGCAACCCCATTTGTGATAGAAGCCAACCCGCAAAGACATTCCCGAAATTGCCCGTAGGCACGACGAAGATCGTCTCCTCCCTACTTTCTTCGGGCAATCGAAACCAAGCGCTGAGATAGTAGACGCTCTGGGCAAGGATACGAGCTAGGTTGATCGAATTGACGGCGGAAAGCCCCACGCGGGCCTTGAAATCAAGGTCGCTGAATACTTCTTTGAGCGCAGCCTGGGCATCATCGAACGTTCCGTCGATGGCCAAGGGAAAGACGTTTTCGGCTCCCGTACAGGTCATCTGGCGCTCCTGAAGCGGAGAAATCCTGCCTTCGGGATAAAGGATGAAGACATTAACACCGACCTTTCCCAGCAGACCTGAAATCGCAGCTGCCCCCGTATCGCCGGAGGTCGCTCCCAATACGGAGATGGAATTGCCCGTGCGCCGAATCTGCTCTTCATAGAAGTTGCCAAGCGCCTGCAGGGCAAAATCCTTGAAGGCGAGGGTCGGACCGTGAAACAGCTCCAGTACGGCAAGCTTCTCATCCAAGCGACGGATGGGCGCTATATCGGGATGAGTAAAAGATTCGTGGGCAGTAACGACTATGCGACGAAGGGAAGGCTCATCAAGGTCATCCGCAAAAAGCCGAAAAAAGGCATAGCACAACTCGGGATAGGCCAAGTCTCGCCAAGAAGAGAGATAAGGAGTGAGGTTCGGCAGATCCTCAGGAAGATAAAGTCCTCCATCGGGTGCAAGTCCTTCTGCAACGGCCTCGGAAAAAGCAACCGCAGAAGCTTCTCCACGAGTGCTGACGAAACGCATAAGAAACCAGAGACTTACTTTCCGAGACCAAAGGCGGTATGAGCCACGCGAACAGCTTCCTCTCCATTGTCCGGGTTAACGGCAACCGAGATTTTGATCTCGGAGGTACTGATCATGAGCATGTTCACGCCGATCTCGGCCAATGCCTCGAAAAACTTCGATGCCACGCCGGAATGAGACCGCATTCCGACTCCGACCACGGAAATCTTTGCGATCTTGGTGCTTCTTCCAAGCTTGCCCCCGCCACCTTGCGACAAGTGTTCCTTCAATGCCTTCTCGGCCCTGAAGGCATCTTCCGATGGCACCGTAAAAGTCAGGTTGGCCTTTCCATGGCGAGCCACGTTCTGAACAATCATGTCCACGACTACTCCAGTATCCGCCATGACTTTAAAGACTGCTGCTGCTGCACCAGGCCGATCGGGCAGGTCAGTCACACTGACACGAACTTGGTTGTTGTCGATGGCCACGCCACTGACGAGCATGTCCTCGAGAGATTTGACTTTCTTTTTCACGGTGGTTCCGGACTTGTTTGTAAAGGTAGAGCGAACTTCAAAGGAAACGTTGTGCTTCTGGGCAAACTCCACTGCCCTCGTTTGCATAACCTTGAACCCACTGCTGGCAAGCTCAAGCATTTCCTCATAGCTGATAGCAGGTATCTTGCGCGCATCGGGTACAATTCTCGGGTCTGCGGTAAAGACACCATCGACGTCCGTAAATATCTGGCACGACTTGGCCTTGACCGCACCCGCCAGAGCAATAGCGCTAAGGTCTGAACCGCCGCGCCCGAAGGTCGTGAGGTCTCCGTCGTCGTCCAGACCCTGAAACCCCGCAACCACAACCACCTTGTTCTTGCGCAACTCTTTCCTTATATGCGTGCCGTCTACCTCCCTGATGCGAGCTCGCGAATGGTTTCCGTCAGTCAAGACTCCCGCTTGCCAACCCGTAAATGAAACGGCAGGCACCTTAAGGGCATGAAGAGCCATGGCGAGCAATGCAATCGTCTCCTGTTCGCCACAAGCCATCAGCATGTCCATTTCGCGCGAATCAGGTTCCTTACTGATCGCCTTGGCGCGGGCAATAAGATCGTTCGTCACCCCCGAACGAGCTGAAACCACAACCACCACCTTGTTCCCTTGGTTCCATGTTCGCTTTACCCGACGGGCCACTCGCTTGATGCATCGCACGTCCGCGACGGAAGTTCCGCCGTACTTTTGCACGATTACGCTCACTTGGAAGAGTCCTTGCCGTTGGGGTCAAACATTCGGAAGAGAACCGGATTCTCCAACACTCCCGGCAATTTTTCCAGTTTTTCCAGAGCCAGGGCCATCGAATGTTCGTTTGTTTCGTGAGTGGTCAATATCAGGGATGCCGCCGAACGGCATTCCTTTAGAGTCTGGGAAACGGTTGCTATGCTGACGGATTCGTCGGACAACGTTTCCGCCACGAGAGCCAATTGACCGGGACGATCATCCACCGTGAGACGGAGATAAAAGGATCCGTTCACTTCACTGGCTGGAGCAGGCGCGCATTGGTTGGGCGTAACGTGCAGCAACCTCGTCGGGGGAACTGAACCGGTTATGCTTTTCACCACGTCGACCACGTCGGAGACGACCGAGCTGGCGGTTGGGTCCTGACCTGCGCCGCGTCCCGTAAGAACGGTCGTGCCGACCACCGTCCCCGTCACGCTGACGCCATTGTAGACCCCATCCGTTCGAGCAATGATTTCGCGCATTGGAACCAGTGCTGGATAAACCCCGGCGGAAACATGGTTGTTTTCGAAACTTCGGCGAATGACGGCAATCAACTTGATTTTGCAGTCTAGTTCTTTTGCAGCTTCTAGATCCTCAGTCGAAATGCGGCGAATTCCTTCGATTGACATATCGCAAATGGGAAACCAAATGCCATGGGCAAGGTAGGTCAGGACAACCGCCTTGTGGGCGGCATCGACACCATCCAAGTCCAAGCTTTCGTCCGCCTCTACGTAACCGAGCTCACGAGCGTCGGCCAACACAGACTCGAAATCCAGACCCTCGTTTTCCATTCGCGTGAGGATGTAGTTGGAAGTGCCGTTAAGGATACCGTATATGAGGGGGAACTCGTTGGCGACCAGGCTTTCGCGAAGAACCTTGATGATAGGTATGCCGCCCGCAACACTTGCCTCAAAACCATATCGCACTCCGGCTTTCTCGGCTGCAGTAAAAAGTTCTTCCCCGTGTTCGCAAATCAAGGCCTTGTTTGCGGTTACGACGTGCTTGCCGTTAGCGAAGGCTTTAAGCGTCAATTCACGGGCTTCGTCCACTCCCCCGATCAGCTCGCAAATCACGTCGATGCTCGGGTCTTCAACGATCGAATTGGAGTCGGTGGTCAACTTCTCCGCGGGAATCGCGACGGGCCGCTCCTTTGCCAAGTCCCTGACGGAGGCCCGAATGGGTTCCAAGCGAACACCAAGGATACGCTCAAGGGAGTCCGCGTTTTCGCAAAGGTGCTTCCAAGTTCCCTGCCCAACCGTACCAAAGCCTAGGATCCCAATGCGAACTGTTCCAGGTGCGCTCACGTCAATATCTCAAAAGGGTTTCGTTAGGTGACTTCCGGGATTTCCCACGATCGAAACGGCTCTCGGTACCCTCGCGCAGTCGCGTGATGTTGGAACGATGTCGCCAAGTGATCAAGCCCATGACCAGCAAGGCCAAGACGACTTCGCCCCAATGGGAACCCTCCATGCCCAGCATCGCCGTGGTACTTACCGGCAAGCTCAGCCCGAATCCTATTGACGCCAACGCAACGTAGCGAGTGGAGAAAAATAATCCAAACCACAGGGCCAAGCCGATGAGGAGGGCCATGGGCATGACGCCCAGCAAGCCACCCATCGTGGCGGCAACCCCCTTGCCACCGCGAAAACGCGAAAAAACGGGAAAGGAGTGGCCGACTACGGCTGCGGGAAGTCCCCAAAGACCAAGGGTGGGGTCACCCGAAAAATCGAAGAGAGGTAAATGAAACCAGGCGGTGGCAGCCCAGCCCTTTAAGAAATCAAGGACAAACACGCAGTAACCCGCCTGCTTTCCCACCTCTCGCAAGACGTTCGTGGCCCCTGGATTACCACTTCCGACCGAGAAGATATCAACCCCTGCCCTCTTGGCCACGATCACCGCAAAGGGAATCGATCCCAAGAGATACCCAACGAGGATCACGGCTATGGTCTCGATGGAAAGCATGGGAAAGGGTTCGGCTTGGTAAAAAAGGTTGAGATTCAACCACCCAAACGGGCGATGCGGGCTTCACGTATATCGGGATCGGCCTCCAAGGCCGACAAGGCCTGGGCGGGAGGTTCGTCGTCCAATTCGCAAATGGTCAGGGCTAGCTCGTCGCCGTCCTCCGCTCGGCTCAAGGACATGTTGGCGATGTTCACCTCATGTTGTCCGAGGGTAGTGCCCAGCTTGCCCACGATGCCGGGCTTGTCCGCGTTCCTGACGATCAAGAGTACGTCGGTGGGATGCGCCTCGATGGCGATCCCGTCCACTTCCACGATCCGTGGATCGTTCGCCTTGCCCAACAAAGTACCACGGACGGAAACCTCATTGCCATCCACCGTCGTGGCGCGGACCTCGATCAACTGGTTGTAGTCTGCGCTTGAAGACGACTTGGTGACTTCGACCTCGATCCCGAGCGCCTTCAGCTTGTGCGGCGCGTTCACGTCGTTCACGCCTTCGTCGCCGGCAATCCCCGCCAACCAGCCCTTCTGCACGGCTCGCGTAAGGGGCAGGGCATCCAAGTCCACGATGCTCCCCCAGTAGGTGATGCGAATGGCCCGAACCTCCGACTTGGAGGCCTGCTGGGCAAAGCCTCCCAGGCGCTGGCAAAGGTCGAGGTAAGGCGCAAGGGCCTCCAGGTCCTTGGGGTCGACCGAAGGCATGTTGATGGCATTTCGAATTCTACCCCCTCGCAAAACCTCGGCAACCGCCTCGGCGATCTCCACGCCGACGCTTTCCTGCGCCTCGGCAGTGGATGCCCCGAGGTGCGGAGTCAGGTTCAGGTTGTCGATCGAACGAAACTCGTGATCCTCGGGCAGGGGCTCCGTTTCGTAAACGTCCAGCCCTGCCGCAGCCACCTTGCCCGACCGAAGGGCATCGGCCAAGGCGCTTTCCTTGATTATTCCTCCACGGGCGCAGTTGAAAACGCGAACCCCGTCCTTCATCTTGGAAAAGGCCTCCTCGTCCACCATATCCCGAGTCTCATCCGTCTTGGGCATGTGGACGGTCAGGTAATCGGCCCGTCTAAAGGCTTCGTCCAGCTCGACTTTCTCCACCTCCAGTTCCTTCGCCCGATCCTCCGTGAGGTAGGGATCGAAGGCAATCACCTCCATCTCGAAGGCTTGGGCCCGCTTCGCCACCTCGGCGCCGATACGTCCCAGGCCGAGCACGGCCAGGGTCTTGCTCCTCAGTTCCGCACCCTTCAGGTCCTTGCGCTCCCACTTGCCTTCCCGCATGCCGGTTGCGCCACGCACGATTGGGCGAGTCCCGCAGAGCATGTGGGTGAAGGTAAGCTCGGCGGTGGCGATGGTGTTGCCGCCGGGAGTGTTCATTACGATTACGCCCGACTGCGTGGCGGCATCCAAGTCGATGTTGTCCACGCCCACGCCCGCCCTGCCGACCACCTTCAGCTCCTTCGCCGCAGCCAGCACCTCGGCAGTCACCTTCGTCTCGCTACGAACGATAATGGCGGAAACGTCCTCGGCCAAACCTAGGATTTCCTCGGGCGAGGAGCCGTACGCTTCGGTGACTTCAAAATCATCCTGCTTGCGAAGGTAATCCACCCCGACGGGTGAAATCCTGTCAGCTACGAGTATCTTCATCGGTGCGAAGGGTAAAAGCCGTCCAATCATGGACAATCCCGAGAAAAAGGCAACGAGGAAACCCCATTCGCCAATTTCAGACTTTCCCAAAACGCCTCAAGCCTACATATTCCATCATCCCATGTTCGAATCCCTATCAGACAAGCTAGGCAAGACCCTCCGCAACCTGCGCGGCGTGGGCAGACTGACCGAGGACAACGTCTCCGACGCCCTCGGCGAGGTACGCAAGGCCCTGCTCTCCGCCGACGTCCACTTCAAGACCGCCCGCGAGTTCGTGGACGAGGTCAAGGAAGCCTGCCTCGGGCAGGACGTCCTCAAGTCCGTCTCCCCGGGCCAGCAGGTCGTCAAGATCATCAACGACGAGCTCGTAAAGCTCCTCGGCGAAGGCACTACGGAACTGCGGGACGAGCGTCCCCTCCGCGTCCTCATGGTCGGCCTCCACGGCGCGGGCAAGACCACCACCACCGCCAAGCTCGCCAAGCGCCTGGCCAAGGACGGGCGCAAGCCCCTGCTCGTCGCCTGCGACGTCTACCGCCCCGCCGCCATCGACCAACTTGAAACCCTCGCCAAGCAGGAGGAATTCCCCTGCCACGCCGACCGCTCCACCCAGGACGTTCCACGAATCGCCCGCGACGGCTGGGAAAAGTCCAAGCAGCTCGGGGCCGACCTCGTCCTCTTCGACACCGCCGGACGCCTCCAGATCGACGACGACCTCGTGGGCGAGCTAGAGCGCCTCAAGTCCGAGGTCGAGCCGCACGAGATCCTCCTCGTCGCCGATGCCGCCCTCGGCCAGGAAGCCGTGAACGTCGCCAAGACCTTCCACGAACGCCTCGG
>CAZNWO010000110.1:0-10790 GCA_964576585.1 uncultured Puniceicoccaceae bacterium
TTGCGTGAAAATCAAGCCGTTCGCGACCAGGTTCCGCACGCAATCAGCTATCTTTGGCGAGGTATGTCCCGGCCTTGGTCGTGCAACTTTTCTAAGCTGATTCAGGCTTTTTTGATCTTTACGCGTCTTAGGCGTCTCTAGGGGCTTAAATCTTGCTCTTGGCGTAGGTCAAGGCTTCTTCTATTCGGTCAAGATCTTCCTCGGTGTGTGCTGCGGATATGGCCGTTCGAATCAGGTCCTTGCCGGGGGGCACTCCCGGAGCAATCGAAATGATTGTGTAGATTCCTTTCTCCATGAGGGCTTTCCAAAAGTAATAGACTTTTTCCTTTTCGCCAAGGACGATGGGGATTGCGGGGGTTTCGCTCTCCCAGGTGTCCAGTTCCAGGGAGTCCAAGATGGATCGATAGCGTTCCAAGTTCTCAAATAGTCTTTCCCTGTGCTCGGGTTCCTCCTGCATGACTTCCAGGGCCGCTTGCGAGCAGGCGCAGGAAACGGGCGAAAGGGCGGCCGAGAAGATCGTTTGCTTGGAGTGACTGCGCATGTATTCGATGGCTTCCCGTGAAGATGCTACGAATCCTCCTGCTCCCGCCAGGGACTTGGAGAAGCTCCCGCAGATTACGTCGACTTCGTCGGTCAGCCCGAAATGGTCGCAAGTTCCTCTTCCTTCATGGCCCAAGACGCCGAAACCGTGGGCGTCGTCGAGGATTACGAAGGCCCGAAACTTCTTTGCAAGTTCCACGAACTGGGGAAGCTTCGCAACGTGACCTTCCATGGAGTAGACTCCCTCCAACACGAGGAATTTGGCGATTTCCGGGTTTTCGGCCTCCAGGATTTCCCTGAGGTGTTCGGGATTATTATGGGCGAATCTTTCGCAACGCGCGCCGCTGAGTTGGATTCCGCTCCAGAGAGAGGAGTGCAGGTTCTTGTCGGCGAAAATCAGGTCCTTCCGCTCGGCGAAACCCGTAACTGCCGAGGCACACGCAAGGTAACCGGCGGAAAAGACGTGACAAGCTTCCTTGCCCAGGAAGTCCGCCAATCTTTCCTCGAGTTCACGATGAAAGATCCTGCCACCGTTGGCGAGTCTTGCGCCCGTTGTGCTCCCTCCCCATTTCTCCAAGGCTTTTTTACCCGCCTCCTTTATCTTGGGATGGTGGGTTAGCCCCAAGTAGTCGTTGCTGGAAAGCATTACGAATTCCTTCCCGTCCTTGGTCACTCGGGCACCGCGCTGATCCTCGAATACGTGGTAGTAGGTGTCGTATTTTTGGCGCAGACGAGTCGAGTCGCATGAATGCATGCGATCTGTGATCGGGTTCTTTTCCTTGTTGCCGAAAAGAAATGCCATATGCTCGCAGGATAGCGCCTGCGGACTTCTGTGAAAGGCAAAAAGCCCCTATCTTGGGCGAGGCGTTATTCCGTTCGCTTTATGACGTGAAAGCCGAAGGTGGTCTCGACGACTGCGGAAACCGCCCCTACGTCCAAGGCGAAAGCCGCTTCGGAGAAGGGCTTTGCCATGGTCTCGAAGGTGAATTTCCCCAAGTCACCTCCCTTGGTCTTGCTTGGACCGTCCGAGTTCTCGGAGGCTACTGTTGCGAAATCCTTGCCCTCGTCGACGATCTGCTTCCTGAGTTCTTCCGCCCTTGCCTTGGCTTCTTCCTTGGTACGGGTGATTTCGGGTCCTGATCTCGCGGCGCCCTTGTAGGCGACGAGTACGTGGGAGGCCTTTACCTCGGTAGGCTTGTCGGAAGAGGTGGCGTTTTCGTCTTCCTTGGTCTTGACGAAGTCGTTTCTTTCCAAGCGAATCTTTTGGTAGACGTCGTTGGATATGACGTAATACCAGCCTGCGAGGCGCTCGTTGAGCTCCTTGACTCGTTCCTTGGCCTTCTTGACCTTGTCGTCGTATTCCTTCTGCTTGCGGGCGTTGTCGGCCTTGATTCGGGCAATTTCCGCATCACGATCCGCTCTTTTTTTGGCGTATTCAGCTGCCGGGTCGGTGGCATTGGAGTCCGATGTGGTCGCCGTAGCGTTGGCATCGGGAGCTACGGGCTGTGCCGAGGGCGGAGGTGGAGGCGCCGAAGGTGGAGGCGCCGAGGGAGGTTTCAAGTTGGGCGGAGGACCTGGGGGTGCCGCAGGTGGGGCGGCTTCCTCGGTCTTGGCTGCGGGGCCCTTGTCACCCTTGTCGCCCTCGTTGCCCTCGGGCTTTGTGGCGTTCTTGTCCGGGCTAGGTTCCGGTTGAGTTGCATTTGCATCGCCGCCGGGAGTCGCGGGGAGAGGGGAGGGGACTGGTTCCAGTTCCGGTGGATCGAGCAACGATTGGTTCACTCTTGCAAAGGCGTAGATGTAGCGGCTGTCTCCCGTGGCGTTTTCGTCGTCCTCCGGGCCCCTGTAGGTGTCTCCGAAGCGCAGGACGTACTCTACGGCGTCCTTCATCCCGACGAGGATCTCACCCTTGTTGGAGACGATCTTGGGAACTTGCTGGCCGGCAGGATTCTTTACCGCGATGGTGTAGAAGCCCTTGGATTGCAATGAGGTGACGACCGTTCTGTTGCCGGGATCGTTCAGGCCCTTGAAGAACTCGTCTCCGTTTTTCAGGTTTTCGACGAGGATTTCGGGTTTGCGCTCGACGTCGATGATCTCGAGGTCGTCCAAGGCATCCTTCATGTCGTCGAGCTTTTCCTTGTCCAGTTCCTCCTTGTCGAGAAGGGGAGCGCCGGAGAGTTTCCATTCCGAGCTATCGTAGTCCAGCACGTTGGGTTGTCCCTGGCGACTGATGCGACCTTGGCTCACGTCCACTTCGTAGTTGTCCAGGGTGACTTGCTTTACGTCCCACTTGTCGAGGTCGAGAAAGTCCTTTTCGACCCAATCCCCGAACTTTGAGGAAATGTCGTTCACGTTGTCGATTTCAGCCATGTAGATGGTACTTTCTCCGGGCTTGCGGACGTATCGCAGACCTGATAAACCCTCCACTTCGTCGCCGACGATCAATTCGGCTAGGTTGGAGCCGGACGAATTCTTGAAAGCCAGGTAGCGACCAATCCCCGAATCCTGGGGGTCCGCCTCATTGGGATCCAGAACGCCGAATCTTGCGTGTTCGCCGCTGCCTTGAGCGGCCGTGTCGTGGATGCGAACGTCCAGCAGGATGGTGGATACGTCCTGTAACTGGTTGTCGGCATCCGCGGGGTAAGGTTGCTTGTTCGTGCGATTGATGAACCAACCTTTATCCGTTTGAGTTACTTCGATGGAGGTTGCGTCCTCAATCTCTTCGTCGACCTCGACGATCCTTATGCCGCTAACGGCCCGTGGGTCGAAATCCTTGATCAGGGCCTGCCCCATCTTGTTGGATGCAGATGCGGCGTCTCTGCCTTCGGGAGTGGTTAGGTAAGCTACTCCGGCTGCAGCGACCGCAACGAATATGAATACAATGGACTTTACGTTTTCGTTCATTTCAGAAGTTTTCCTGTTTGAAATTGTAGCCTAGCTGCGAACTCTGCTTGCCTTCGCTCCCTGAATCTCGGCAGTCCTCCTCTTGACGAAGACAGCCAAGGCAATTAGGAGAAGAGGAATGGGCGGTACGAAGACGGACAATCGCTTGATCGTTTTCTGTTTGTCCTTGATGTCCCTGTCCCGACTGCGTTCGGCGCTCTTGACGGTTTGGTCCGTGGTCTTGCGCAGTTCGCGTTCTTTCTTCGCAAGGTTTTTCTGGAGCTTGGCGGCTTCCGTCTGCAGGAACTGCATGAATTGAGCCTGGGTCATCTGCCCCGAATTGTTTTGCTGTACTTCTGCCAATGCCTGGTTCAGCTTCATATTTTCCTCTTCGAGGATGTTCTTGATGGAAGCCTCGGCTTCCTTGATCGTCTTGGTGGCCAGTTCTCTGGCTTCCTCGATGCTTTTCTCGAATTCGATGAGGGTTCTGTGGAGCCTGCGGCGGTTTCTCACGTTGAGGAAACGTGATTCTCCCGCCAGTTCATCCACGACGTTCAGAGAGAAGGTCACGTTGTCCACGTCGAGCGGAAAGTCCGCGTCCGGGCCTCGGCTGCGGATGTTGTAGAATGGGTCGGCGAGGACGTCGGCGTCTGCAACGAGTATGACGTTGAGATCGTTGGTGGCGTTTCCGTCCTTGATTCTGCCCGTAATGGAAGCGGCGATTACTTGTTGGTTTCCGTCGCTAGCATAGAGGGTTCTATCCGGATTGAACCTTCTCGGTGATCCGAAAACGCCTCCCGTCCAGAAATTGTCTAGGCTAGTGGTGCCTCCGCCCGAGCCACCCTTGGTGCGAAGCAGAGGAGTGAAGTTTCTGCTTCCCATGCCTACGTTGAAGAGACTTCCCGGACAGGTAAAGAGAAGGTATTGCAGTTCGGAGGTTACTTCGGTCGCTCCAAGGGTGCCCTCAGTGCCTCCGACGTAGACGAATTCGTCCGGGAATTGGTCCGTCCTCGGGATTTTCGGGAAAGGATTGAAGGAATCTCTTATGATTCGCTTCTCGAGCCCCTTGAGGTTGTCTTCCCGTGGGCTGATCAATTTTTCCTCCACACCTCTGCGTATCGGATGGTTGTAGTCCAAGTCGCGGACCGTATCCCGAAGGTCGTCGAGTTTCAGGCTGTCCCAATCCGCTTGGGTCAAGGTGGCATTGGCCTTTACGCGGGATTCAAGTTCTCCCGCCTTCTGGTCGATCTGAGCCAGCTTGCTGAAGAATGCCTGAATCTCGGGGAATTGTTGGCGGAGGGGAGTCAAGGTGCGGTTGGAGCTTGCCTTGAGGATGTTCAATTCTTGTCGGATGCCCTGTAGCCTTGCTGCAGGTTCGACGTTGAAGTGTACCCCGAGAAGGTTCCATAGCTTCCCAATGTCACCTTTGCTCGGGGCCGGAGGGGGAGGCTGCCCGGGACCTGCCGGCGACTGGTTGTTTCTGCGAGGTTCGTAGGTTCCCGGGAAGCTGCCGTTGATCAATGGCAGGGGATCCTCGAAAATGGCCGTGGGGACACCTGCCCGAACGGCGGCGAGAAGCTCATCGATTTTGTCGTCTTCAAGGGTAGAAGGCTGCACGACGATCAAGGCGTCGTAGTCGCCTTTGCCAATGGGACCTCCCGTGACCTCTTGGACGTCGTATTGCTTCTTGAGCTCGGTGATGAATTCCCATGCGGGGGCACCTCCTCCCATGCTTATTCCCATCATTCCCATTCCGGGGGATCCCATCATCGGCGCATCGGTCTTGAAAATGCCCACTTTCTTCTTTAGTGAGGAACCCCCGACGGTCATGAGGGTGCGCATGATCTCGTATTCGACCGGCAGGCCCTTGTAGAGGAAGGGAATGGTTTGCTGGCCCGAGTCACCCTTGAAGACCAAACCCAAGTACAGATCCTTGGACCATGGCATCCAGCGCCCTTGTTCCTGCACGAAAAGGGGAGGGTTGACGCCGTTTTGATTCACCACGCCGTACTTTTCGGCAGAGGCGGATGCATTGTCCTCGGCTTCTATGACGTGAACGGTGACCGAAACTTCGTCGCTCTCGCGATCCAGTTCACGAAGCGAGCTCAGAAGATTTATCCGGGTCTGGACGTAGGATTCCGGCATGGCGTCGGCCGGACTCACGAAAGCGTCGATTTCGACCTTGCTTCCTTGCGCCTGCAGGGTTTCGAGAAGTTCAAGGCTGCCGTCGGAGAGGGTGCTCAAGCTCTCCTCGGTAACGTCCAGCCTGACTATGTCGTCGTTCTTGAAAATGGTTGCGACGGAGCCTGCAATTGCAAGCGCTGCAACGGTTCTCGCACCGTAATGAAGGGAGAGTTGAGCTCCTTGCGGCCCGCCGGCCCAGTGTCGGCGACCTAGGAGAATCGAGCAAACGTACAGGATCGCCAAGGCGAGTCCGGTGAAGAACGCCACTCCCGAAATGCTGATTATGCCCCTGCTGAAATCGAGAAAGTTTTGGGCTACTCCCCATTCCCAGTCGGCCAAAAGAGCCAAGGGAGCGTTGAAGGCTACACCCAGGATGAAGGCCACGGTAAGGTTGGGGGTAAGAAAGGAGGCAACCATTCCAACCGCCAGCATGGCAAGCCCTACGAACCAGTATCCGACGTAAGTGGCGAAGAGCAAGCCCATGTCGGGCGTACCCAAGGTGAAGAGCGCGATTGTGTTGGCAGCCAACGAGAATACGAGGGACACGGTGAAGATTGCCAGCGCTCCTAGGTATTTGCCGATTACCACGTCGAGGTCGCTTCCGGGCAAGGTAAGCAGCAGTTCGTCGGTGCCTTGCCTACGCTCGTCCGCCCAAATGCTCATGGTGATGGCAGGGATGAAGCCCAGCAGGATGTGGGGCAGGAATTTGTTCAATTGATCTAGGTTTGCCAAGTTGGAGTCGAAGAATTCCGTGGGCCAGAACGCCGCCATGCCGCCTGCCAAAAGGAAGGCGCATATGAAGACGTAACCGCCGGGGTTGCCGAAGTAGGCGCCTAGGTTTCGCTTGAATACCGCTACGATTGCATCGATGTTCATTTTATTAAATTAGTTAGGTTAAAGTTTTTTCTGTTTAGGTTTAAGCTGCGGCTTCGGTCTGGCGATTGAACCAAGTGTCGAGGGAACCTTCCTCACGCAGTTTTTCCGGCGTACCCTCAAAGATCAGCCTGCCTTGGTTGATCAAAAGGATTCGATCGGCGACTTCGGGAACCTCCTGAAGAATGTGAGTCGACAGCAAAATGGTCTTTCCCAAGCCCTTTATGGTTTTTCGCACCTCCAGGACCTGATTCGGGTCCAAGCCCGCCGTGGGTTCGTCCATGATTAGTACGTCGGGTTCGTGCATAAGCACGTTGGCCATTCCGACCCGCTGGCGGAAACCTCTCGAGAGCTTGCCGATGGGTTTGTTCACGACGGTTTCCAAGTTGCACTGGTCGATTACCGCTTCGATCCTCTCTTTCTTCTTCGCCGATCCCATGCTTCTTGCATCGGCAAAGAAGTTCAGGAGGCTCGTGGGCGTCATTTCCTCGTAAAGCGGTCCGTTTTCCGGCAAGTAGCCTATGCGGTTCGCAACCGTGTCACGATTTTGAGCTACCTCTACACCGCAGATTCTGGCCGTTCCTTCCGATGGGGCAAGGTATCCAGTGAGCATCTTCATGGTTGTGCTCTTGCCGGCGCCGTTTGGACCCAGAAAGGCCACCACTTCTCCCTCTCCAATGGAAAAGTTAAGGTTTTCCACGGCAATGAAGTCACCGTAGTACTTGCTGAGGCCCTCCGCCTCGATCATGAGCGGACCCGAAGGCGTCGTCCGAGACGGTTGAGTCGTAACCTCTTCGTTGGCGGTATCCATGCTGGTTTCGTTTTCTTCCATAGCTATGATGTCCTGGTTAATTGAAAAAGCATCGGCTTATTCTGGGAAAATGGGGCTTAGTGGCAGTTATGCCGGAAATGCAGCAATAAATTTTGGTCTCTGTACGTTGCTAGTTTGCTCGAGGTGTTTTCTTGAGGTGTTTTCGAGCTTGCTCTCGATTTTTGGTCCATCGTAATGTCAAACCTCTTAGGCGTTACGCTTTTAGGATTTTGTTTCGGAATTTTTGTCTAAAAAAAAGATTTGCGATAATTGCAAGGAGAAAAGTATCGCCAATCGGCAAATAACCCCTTTTGCTTACCTATTCGGTTTTCATACAATTGAGTTGTTTTTTTGAACTATGGCTAGGAGATCACATCGCTTGAGGATTCTCTTGTCATCATTATTCATTCTCTCTTGCTCGGCCTTGCTCTTCGCCGAGAAACCTTCCGAAAAGTACCTCGAGGTTCCATTGCGAATGGAGGACTTGGATGGTCCTACCATTCGTGATTACCGCAACCTTTCCTACAGGCCCGCTCTTTTTTTCCCCCGTAGCTTCGACCCTTTTGTCCTGATCGACGCAGGAGACCCAAACTTCCTAAGCTTGGATATTCTTCTCAAAAACCCCGAGTTGGCCCGAGACTTGCCTGAGAAATTGCCCGATGTTTTCGGAATCGTGAGTGCGGACGATCCTCCCACTCGAAAACCTGAGCCAATGGAGGACGATTTGGTCAGTCGTGTTCGCTTGATCGAGGAAAAGCTCCTTGGTTTGGACAACGTAGTGCGTAAACGCACCGACGACAATCAATTAGCCGAGTTTCTCCGCAGGGACGACAACGATCTCCTCCAGAGGGCGGATGAACTGCAAGCCATGCTCGAAAAAGCGTCTTCGGCAAGCAGGCAGGCCTCCAAAGCCGTCATCGATCGTCAACCTCGGGAACTTGCCGACGTCCTCATCCCCGAACCTCCTCCGATCAAGCCGAAACACGTTCTTAGTGGGAGTGCCTTCGGTCCTGTGCCCCTTACTTCGAAGTCAACGGCCAAGACGCTTTCGGGTCTCGGCTTCAAGGCCGACGAAGACTCCGCTACTCCGTCCGGTTCCATCCTCAAGCTCAAAGCCAGTGTGCCCATGCCTGGTGGCAAGGCCAAGCCAGCCCAAGCCTCTGATTTTTACGTGACGACCAAAAACGTCACGGAATTGCTGAGCAAATTGAACTTGGAGGAGGCGGTGGCCGGCGAAGTTTCTTCCTTGGTCGAACTTTGGGGTCAGGCTGAAAAGAACAGATCCGCCAATCGTGAGGTGGCCTTGCGCGTGCAGTCCATTCTTTTCGAGGCCAAGGTACGGAGCACTCGCACGGACCCGTATGGCAAAGCGGCAGTGGCGGGTCTTTCCCCGGATGAAAAATATTACTTGATCGGTGTGGGCAAGGACGTGGATACGCAGATCGTCACCATTTGGTCCAAGGAAGTTAAGGTCGCCCCGGGCGAGAACGAGGTGGAGCTAACTGCCGGCGACGTCATCTTCAACAAGTAGCGCAGGCTTCCTTCCGCGAAACCGACAAACTTCTCAATCTAAGTCTCGCCATTTTTACTCAGGCTGTTTTATTGCAGTCCATCCCTTTATGAGCGACCTCAATAAAATTATCCTCGAGCAAGCTGCCGCACAAGCCAGGGGGCTTGCCATAGACGCCGTACACGCCTGCAGTTCAGGTCATCTTGGTCTCCCTTTGGGTGCCGCTGAGATTGGAGCCGTCCTCTTCGGGCATTCCCTCTCTTTGGATCCTTCTGATCCGAATTGGATCAATCGCGATCGATTCGTCCTCTCCGCAGGTCACGGCAGCATGTTCCTTTATGCATGGCTCCATCTTTCCGGCCACGACGTCAGCTTGCAAGACGTCCGCGACTTCCGTAAGCTTCACAGCAAGACTCCTGGTCATCCTGAATTTGGAGAGACTCCCGGCGTTGAGTGCACTTCGGGTCCCCTAGGCCAGGGAGTGGCGAACGCCGTGGGCATGGCTATTGCCGCAAAGATGGCCGCGGCTCACTTCAATACTGCCGAGCATTCGATTTTTGATCACCACGTAGTATGTCTGGCCGGCGACGGTTGCCTTCAGGAAGGGGTTGCAGCCGAAGCCGCTTCGCTGGCGGGCCATCTTGGGCTCGATAACCTTATCCTGATTTACGATTCAAACGACGTGACTCTGGATGCCATGGCGGATGCGACCCAGAGCGAGAGCGTCCTGGACCGTTTCGCCGCCTATGGATTCGAGGTCGAAAGGCTGGAAGACGGCCACGACTTGGACGCTATTGCCGGTGCCCTCGACAGAGCCCGTTCCTCCGACAACGGAAAGCCCAAATTCCTCGAAGTCAAGACTGTCATCGCCAAGGGAATTCCCGAAGTTGCCGGTACTGCTGCGGGGCATGGTGAGGGAGGAGCGAAGTTCGCTGCGGAAGCAAGGTCCGGACTGGGTCTGCCCGAGGAAAGCTTTTTTGTTTCCGAGGAGGTTCGAGCTTATTTCACCCAACGGAAGGAAGAGCTGTCGAGAAGTCGCGAAGCCTGGAACCAGCGATTTGCCGATTGGAAGGTTGCAAACCCTGAGAAGTCAGCTCTTCTCGCCTCGGGTCTTTCCCGCGAGGTGCCCGAAGACCTCATGGATCGCGTTCAAACCTTTCCCGAGGACGCAAAGCTTGCCACCCGAGCCTGCGGCGCACAAGTCATCAACGACTTGGCTCAAGCCCTGCCACTATTGGTGAGCGGCTCGGCCGACCTCCACGGTTCCACCAAGAACTACCTCAAGGAACAAGGTGACTTCGCCTCCGACAACCACTCTGGCCGCAACCTGCTTTTCGGCATTCGCGAGCACGCCATGGGCGCAATCGTCAACGGTTTCGGATATTACGGCATCTTTCGCGCCTCCGGAGCCACCTTCGCCGTTTTTGCCGACTACATGCGTCCTTCCGTACGTATTGCAGCTCTTGCAAACCTGCCGATTTTTCATGTCTGGACGCATGATTCCGTGGGAGTGGGCGAGGATGGGCCCACTCACCAGCCCGTCGAAACCGTTAGCGGTCTGCGGGTTATTCCCAACCTGGACGTCATGCGTCCTGCGGATCCCGAGGAAACCGCAGCAGCCTTCGTCGCCGCCATCCAACGGACGGACGGTCCCACGGGGCTTATCCTTACTCGACAAGGAGTACCCAACCTGAATGAAATCCCCGTGGCCGAACGTCGCGCCGGGGTACTCAGGGGCGGTTACGTCGCTCGTCGCGAGAAAGGGGAGCTTGAACTCCTTATCTTGGCGGCAGGCAGTGAAGTGAGCTTGGCCCTTTCCGCCGCTTCCGAGCTGGGTGACACCGTTCGAGTCGTATCCGTGCCCTGCATGGAACGCTTCGATCGTCAAGACGAGGATTACCGCGAGTCCGTTCTGCCCCGCAAATGCCGCAATCGGATGGCTGTCGAAGCGGGTGTCAGCGACCTCTGGAGAAAGTACGTCGGCCTGGACGG
>CAZNWO010000111.1:0-6735 GCA_964576585.1 uncultured Puniceicoccaceae bacterium
CTTCTGCTTGGCGTTGCTTTTGCTAGCCTCCAACAAGAAATTCTTGGCGAGGGTCACTTCATCCTCCTCAGGTTCTCTCAAGAGGATGATCTTGAAGAGAGCTTTGATCAAAGCCTCGGTCTTTGTAGAACCGCTCATTTTTTCAGCTAAATTTGCACAAGCCTTTGCCTGTTCCAGCACGAAAGGGTCATTCAAGGAGAAGAGAGCTTGCATGGGCGTTGTGGTATGAGGTCTTTGCCCTTGACACTGATCGGGATCGGCGAAGTCGAAGGACCTGAGGAACTGCGACAAATCCTGTCGGTCGATCAAGGCATAAAGAGTTCGACGATTACTCTTGGGCTCTTCCTCAATGTCTATCGATCGACCACCTATGTCTAGAACGAGATTCCCTGAAGCAGCAAGCATCGCATCCCTGAGGGATTCGGCGTCCAGACGCCGCGGTTTTGCTTTTTTACCTTGGTAGCTTTCCGATGAAAGGATTTCTCGAACAAGGCGCTTTACTGACCAGTTTGCCCTGAATTCGGAGGCGAGGTAATCCAATAGTTCGGGATGGCTGGGTGGCGAGCTTCGCAATCCAAAGTCATTCGGTGTGGAGACGATAGGTGCTCCCATGAGATGCATCCACATCCTGTTTGCGAATACTCTGGCAGTGAGAGGGTTTTCTTGGTCGGTGATGGCTTTTGCAAGCTCCATCCTGCCGCTTCCCTCGGAGAAATTTTGCCTATTGTTATTTTCCTTCGAGAGAATGGCCGGAAAGCGCCTTGGAATCTTTTCTCCCCTTTGGTTGGGCTTGCCCTTTTTGAATACGTAGGAATCTTGAATTTGAGCGGAGTCCGTGAGAGACATTGCCCTTGGAGGAGTATCCTCTTGAAGCGTTGCAAACTTGTCCAATTCCTTGATCAACCTGTTGTAGGTTTCCCTCGGCTTGCGGGTCATGTATATGTAGGTGTGAACCTTTGGGAAATAGAAGGGACTGTGTGAGCCTTCCAGTTCGGCAAGCAATTGCTTCTCTTCCGCATTCAGCGAGACGCCCTTTTCTGCCTTTTGCCTGGTCTGGAGCAAAAGGTTGCCGTAAACGTTTGCGACGTCGTCCATCCCGTTCAACGGCTTTTCCTTTAAGGCATCGATCACCGGGCGATTGTATCGTTTGTCTGAATTTCTGGAGAAACGTCTGTTGATTATTCCTTTCCGTTCGGTTGTAAAACGTCTCAAGGTCGCCTTTGACTTTTCTGCAAAGTCTTTTTCCGGGAGCATTCGAAGGTTGTTCCAAGCACCCCATACAGGGTGGTTTTCGTCTGTTTTTGCGAGATAGTTTCTCCACGCTGCGAGGAATTGAGGCCTCAAGTCTCCCGGCGACAAGGAAAGCTCGAAGAAAACTCCCTCGAAAAAGTCGGGCTTTTCGATCATTTTGGATAAGTACTCGGAGGTCTTTTCTCGTGCTTCTTTCCGAATCAGCTCGTATTGTTCGTTTACGTGGTCATCCAGTTTCTTTTTGTGAGGGGCTTCTCTTTTGAGGTAAGCCTTTAAGTCAGGGAGGTTTTCCGGGCTTTCAGTCAGTGGTCTGTAGAGGGGTTCCTCCGAGTTGGCGAAAATCCCAAACAGGGAATAGTAGTCCTCAATTGGGATTGGATCATACTTGTGGTCGTGGCATCTTGCGCAACTTACAGTCAACCCCATCAAACCTCTTGTCACGACGTCCACTTGGTCGTCCCATCTGTCGTAAGGGTTGCTGTCGAAAAGCCTGCCGAGGGTAAGGAATCCCAGAGCTCCCATACGCCAAGGTTCTTCTGCCGAAGCAATTTTGTCTGCGGCGATTTGATCGGTAATAAAACGATCATAAGGAATATTCTCGTTGAAGGCCCGTATCACATAGTCGCGATAGGTGTATGCGTAGGGCCTCATTCTTTCCGGGCCGAAAGTCAGCACCAAGTCTTTGGTGTCCGCGTAACGAGCTACGTCTAGCCATCGCCTAGCTTGTCTCTCGCCGTAGGCAGGGGACGCCATGAGGCGATCGATTTTTCTGGAAAAGGCGTCTGGTCTCGAATCTTTGCTGAATTGTTCGATTTCTTCGTAGCTAGGAGGCAGTCCCACAAGATCAAGGTGTGCTCTACGCAGGAGATTTCGCCGAGATGCTTTTTCCTCGGGAATGCCGAAGAATGAATCGACGGGATTGGCCGCTCCCGAGACCGAGGGAGGAGTCGGATTGGAAATTTCCCGGAATGCCCAATGATTCTCTCTTGTATTAGCTGAAGCTAACTCCGACAAACCCATTACAAGCAGTATTGCCCCGAAGCGCATGATGCTTGAGTTTCCTGAGGCAAAGCCGATGGCTGAGCTAGCTTGTTTCATTGTTCAATTAATATTTTCAACTTCACCCTTCGTCAAGTCGCTCGTTAATTTAAAACGCTCTTTTCCCAAAGAGCTTTTCCTTTGTGCCAATAGCTTGAGATTGCCAAGGATTCCCAGGGCTTTGCTTTGATTTAGGCGGGTATCAGCATTTCCTTTACCTCCCTGAATTTTTCCAAGGCTAGATCGAGGTCTCCCTTGGAGTGAGATGCCGAAACCTGTGCTCGAATCCGGGCCTTGTCCATAGGTACCACAGGGTAAGAGAAGCCGATTACGTACACCCCCCTCTTCAGCATCTCGTCCGCAAATTGGGATGCGAGCGATGCGTCGCCGAGCATGATTGGAACAATCGGATGTTGGCCCGGTATCGTCTGCAAGCCTATCGAGGAAATCTTTTCTCGGAAGTAACTTACGTTTTCCCTTAAGCGATTCCTTAGTTCGTTTGATTGCCCAATGAGCTCCAATGCCTTCAGGGAGGCAGCCACTATGGCGGGAGCTAGACTATTCGAGAAAAGGTAGGGTCGAGATCTTTGTCGCAGGCATTCGATGATTTCCTTCCTGCCGCTTGCATAACCTCCGCTGGCGCCTCCCAGAGCTTTGCCCAAGGTTCCAGTGATTACGTCGACCCTGCCAATTACGTCATGATGTTCATGGGTGCCTCTTCCGCTGTCTCCCATGAATCCAACGGCATGGGAGTCGTCCACGACGGTTAATGCCTCGTGCCTTTCGGCAAGTTCGCAGATTGACGGCAGGTCGGCTAGAGTGCCGTCCATGGAAAACACTCCGTCCGTCACAATCAGTTTTCTGCGAGCATCTTCGCACTCAAGCAGCTTTTGCTCCAAGTCGGCCATGTCGTTGTTGCGATAGCGGAGTCTCTTGGCTTTGCATAGACGAATGCCGTCTATGATGGAGGCATGGTTCAGTTCATCCGAAATCACGGCATCCTCAGGTCCCAGCAGGGTCTCAAACAGGCCGCCGTTGGCGTCGAAGCAGGAAGTGTATAGGATTGTGTCCTCGGTTTGCAGGAATTTGCTCAGCTCTTCTTCCAATTGCCTGTGTATTTCCTGCGTACCGCAAATGAAGCGGACGCTTGCCAGTCCGTAGCCCCATTTCTCAAGGCCCTCGTGAGCGGCATTCACGATCTCCTTGTTATTTGCAAGACCGAGGTAGTTGTTTGCGCACAAATTCAGCACGGGTTTTTCTCCCGATGTCTCGACGTAAGCGGATTGTGGGCTATGGATACTGCGTTCTTCCTTGTAGAGGCCCTTTGAGCGGAGTTCTTCCGTCTCTTTCCTCAAGTCAGATCTCAACTTTTCGTCGTACATCCTTACCACTCGAGGAGAATTTTTCCCGATTGTCCTGATAAGGCCGTTTCAAATGCTTCCTGAAAGTTTTCGAAGGAAAATCTGTGGGTAATGACGGGACTTACCTCCAAGCCGCTTTGGAGCATCACGGTCATTTTGTACCAGGTTTCATACATTTCTCGACCGTAGATGCCCTTGATCGTCAGCATGTTGAATACGACCAGGTTCCAGTCGATAGCCATTTCCCCCTCGGGAATTCCCAGCATGGCGACTTTTCCTCCATGACACATGTTCGACAGGAGTTCTTGGAAGGCCTTGGGATTGCCGCTCATTTCCAAGCCGACATCGAATCCTTCTTCCATGCCGAGCTCCTTCTGGACATCCTTGATCCTCTTTTCTTCCGCATTGACTGCAAGGGTGGCACCCATGTCTTGGGCCAGCTTCAGTCGATACGGATTAACGTCCGTAATCACCACATGCCTTGCTCCTGCATGCCGCACGACCGAGGCAGCCATAAGCCCAATGGGGCCGGCGCCCGTGATCAGCACGTCTTCGCCCAAGACCGGAAAGGACAGGGCCGAGTGCACGGCGTTACCGAAAGGATCGAAGATGGCTGCGACTTCTTCGCTCACAGCCTTGTCGTGAGCCCAGACGTTAGTCATGGGAAGAGCTATTCTTTCGGCGAATGCCCCGGGTCTTGTGACCCCTATGCCCGACGTGTCGTTGCACAGGTGCCTGCGACCCGCCATGCAGTTTCGACATCTGCCGCAGACGACGTGACCTTCACCGCTCACGACGTCCCCAACTCGAAAGTCAGTAACGCCGGAACCGACTTCGATCACCCTTCCCACGAACTCGTGACCCACGACCAATGGCACGGGGACCGTTTTGCTCGCCCAGTCGTCCCAATTGTAGATGTGCAAGTCTGTTCCGCAAATTCCCGCCTTACTTACCTCGATCAAGACGTCGTCGTGTCCGATTTCGGGTTCCGCCACCTCCATCAGGCTCAGGCCTTCTGTCGCTTCGTTCTTTACCAATGCCAACATGAGAAATTCAAGATTTGCAGATAATGAGAACTTGTCAACCCAACCCCCCTTGTCGTTATATTTTGCTCTAAGACAGCTATTTTCGTTGGCAGGCGACTCAGGCTGAATTAACGTTAAGTCATGCTTTCTATCTTCGACAACCAAAAGAACCTTTCCCGACGCGAGCTCCTCTCCATCGGCAGCTTGGGTCTTGGCGGTTTGTCGTTGTCGTCACTGTTCGGGACCAAGCTTGCGGCCTCTGGTTCCGGCAAGGTGAATCCTCTCACTGGAAAGTCGGTCATCTTTCTTTTTCAACAAGGCGGTCCCAGCCAGTTCGAGACTTTTGATCCAAAGCCCGATGCCCCATCCGGGATTCGTACCGTCACCGACGTTATACCCACCTCAATTCCGGGGGTTCACTTCGGGGCAACCATGGAACAATTGGCAAAGGTCGCCCACAAGCTGGTGAACGTCCGCTCCTTTCGCACCAACAATGCCGGGCACAACATTCAGCCCATCGTTTCCTCCTCTTCCCTGGATGCGAATATCGGGGTGCATTACTCTCGTGTCGCCGGCGCGACCCGACCCGGCTCAGGCATGCCGACTAATACGGTTCTTTATCCTGCAGCGGTGGATTCCTCGGTGCCTGGACCCTCCGCTCGCGGAGACTTGACTTCCACTGGCCCCCATCCCAAAAGCTACGCTCCTTTCGTTCCCGGTTCCAAGGGGAAGCTGCAGGAAGACATGAAGCTCAGTCTCTCCAGAGATCGTTTGCTTAACGGGAGAATGCCGCTGCTCGCCGAGCTCGACAAGCTGAAGCGGAAAGCGGATCAGGAGAACGACTTTCAAACCCTTGACGAAATACGAGCCCAAACCTACGACGTGTTGCTGGGCGGCGGTGTCTCCAAGGCTTTGGATTTGTCCTGCGAGGATTCGCGTTTAGTCGAGTCCTACGACACTTCTCGTTTTCACGGCAGAACTCGCTGGAACAAGGTTTCGCGCGGTCGCTCAGGCTATTACAATGCCCAAGCCACTTGCATCGGCAAGCTATTGTTGATGGCGCGGAGGTTGTGTGAGGCAGGTTGCGGATTTGTCACGATTCATGCGGGCTACGCCGGTGTTTGGGATATGCATGCCGATCGCAACAACCTCAACATGGTCGATGGAATGGAAGCGGTTGGTCGAAGTTTTGATCACGCCGTGGCGGCCTTTATTCGAGACGTTGAGGCTCGCGGAATGCAGGATGACGTCCTGCTGGTTTGTTGCGGTGAAATGGGCCGAACCCCTCGGATCAACAAGAATGGTGGTAGAGACCATTGGTCCAGGCTTGCTCCTCTTCTTCTATACGGGGGAGGGATCGGTGAAGGAAAAACCATTGGTGAATCGGACAGACAGGGCGGGGAACCGGCATCGAAGGCATTCGATCCTTCCCACTTGATCTCGACCATCCTCCGCACCCTTATCGATCCCGGCGAACTTAGGCTGGATCCATCCGTGCCCGAGGAAGTCACTCGCTTGATTTCAGCATCTCCGATCGACGGTCTCGCTTAGCCTTCCGGCAAGCTTTTCTTCCGTTGCGTTTGTTGATTGGGACTTTCCAGCATAGGAGTTTGGGATTTCTTATTCTACTTGATAGATCTTGATCTCGTGATGTAATTGCCATCCTCGTAGACTCTCAAATATCAACTCCAATCGTTGCCCCATGAAAATCTCGCTCGCAAAGCTTTTTCACTATCTCTTGACCATCTGTTTTTTTGCAGCTTGGCCTTCTTTCGCTAAGGAAAAGAACAAACCCGGTCATCATGAGGAAAAATGGCATGGTTTGGCCACGAAACTGAAGGAAGCCGTAAAAGCGGGCAAGCTGTCCGAGGACGATGCGTGGGCAAAGTGGAAAGCGCTCACGGGTAAACACCAAGCGTCAAAGGAAAAAAACATCGACTGGCATTTAATTGAGAAGAAGATGAATGCTGCAATCGAGTCGGGAAAGTTGACCGAGGAAGAAGCTGATGCGAAGTGGGCGATCCTTAAAAAACAATATGACGATGGGCGCGATGAGGATT
>CAZNWO010000111.1:6835-10713 GCA_964576585.1 uncultured Puniceicoccaceae bacterium
GAGGATTGGGACGACGATCACCATCCGGGCGAGCACGAGGAAGATTTTCACGGAGGGGATGAATTGCGGGAGTTGCACTTCGATCTAGAGAGAAAGAACCTTGAATTTGAGCTCGAGAGGATGGAGCGCGAGCATGATCGAGAACGCAGGCAGTGGGACCATGACATGCAGCGAATGGAACACGATTTCGACCGCGAGCGCACGGAGTGGGATTTGGAAAGGTCTCGATGGGAGCTTGAGCGCGAACTCTCGAATCGTCGTCGGGAAGAGGAGCGTCGACACCACGATCATCGCTTCAGGGACCGAAGGTAGAGCATGTTGCCATACCAGTGTTTCCCTCCGGTTTTCGTAGTCGCTGATCCGGTTTGTCTTGTCGGATGACTCTTCTGGGCGCAGTCAACCTGCGGTCAGTTCTGGTCTCGTTTCTGCTTCTCTTCCTGGTCGGCAGGTCGAGCGGGCAAAAGGCGCTGAGGCTCAAGTACCAGGATTGGGTTGAGGATGACGATCGGATTCGGGTCCGCTCATGGTATGCCAACGCCGAGACTCCCCTTGGTGAGAACTGGTCTTTGGACGTCTTGGGGATGGTTGATTCGATCAGCGGGGCAACCCCGAACGGCATGCCCCCTTCGGCGAATTCAGCTCTCTGGCTCGCTCGGATTGAGGAAGAGCGCAGGGCGGGAGTCGTAACCTTGTCAGGAAAAAGAGACGAATACGACTTTTCCTTCGAGTTCGGCCTCAGCGACGAACCCGACTACCTCTCGAGGAGTTATGCCGTTCGGGCTTATCGAGGTTTGGCTGAAGACACCCTTACCCTGCATGCGGGTTTCTCCTTCACCGACGATGACGTCGACAGCGATGTCCCCGGTGGTCCCGGCTTGGGATGGTTGTCCAAGCGGACTCCCGAATTCATTCTGGGCGTTTATCGAATCTTGGATGCGAAGAGCAAGATAGCCATCAACCTTTCCTACGGGCTTCCCGAGGGCTACTTGAGCGATCCCTACAAGCAGGTGGGGCGGACAACAGTGCTTTTCGCGGGAGAGCCTGAGGAAAGGGAGGCATTTTTTCTTTACCCCGAAAACAGACCCGATGAACGCGAGACCTTCACCGTATACTTGGAGGGAACCCGTTATTTCGAAAGCCTGAAGGGCAGCGTGGAGGCATCCTATCGCTACTTTGCGGACGATTTGGAACTATCGGGGCACACTTTTGAAATGCAGTGGTTTCAACGAATCGGAGAGAAAATCGTTTTGCGCCCGTTCTACAGGCATTACCTGCAACAGGCAGCGGATTTCTACCTTACTTCCCTCGACGGCACAGGCATTTCACCCGTACTGCAACCCGATGGTACCGGACGTTTCTATTCCGCCGACTATCGTGTCTCGGATCTTCGAACGAATACCTATGGGCTCAAGCTCGCCTACTTTCCTCGTCCCGACCTCAGCTTGGACCTTTCCTTGGATCGATACCTGATGACGGGCAGAGACGGACTAACTTCGCAAGAGGTTTATCCCGATGCGGAAGTTTTAACGGTCGGAATCCAATGGAAATTTTAGGCAAGGTCGATTTTCCCCCTCTTGCCGGACCGGCATGTGAGAAAGGTCGCTTTCGCTTGGCTTTTCATGCCATGGGTACCGAGTGCGAAATCTTGTATGGGGCAAGCTCCCTGAAAAAGGCCAATGAGTTTCGGGAAGCTTCCTTGTCTTGGGTTCGACGTTTTGAGGACCGCTATTCAAGGTACAAACCCGAAAGCCTGCTCAGCAGGATCAATGATTCGGCAGGCAAGGAATTCGTCCCGATTGAGGAAGAGGATGCTCGGTTGTTGGACCTTTGCGATTCCCTGCATTTCCGGTCCAAGGGAGTTTTTGATCCATCCAGTCTGCCTCTATCATTGATTTGGGATTTCAAGTCGAAGAATCCAGCCGTTCCTCCCCAAGAAGCAATTCTTCAAGCCCTTCATAAGGTGGGTTGGAAAAAGGTGGTTCGAGATGCCGGAGGTGTTTTCCTCCCTGAAGTTGGCATGGGCTTGGATTTCGGGGGCTTCGGGAAGGAATACGCTGTGGATCGAGTCGTTGAGCTGGCCGAGAGCATGGATGTCAAAAGTATCTTGGTGAATTTTGGCGGGGACGTCAGGGTGATGGGGTCATCTCCCGATGGAGAGCCTTGGCGAGTTGGAGTCGAGAATCCCAAGCAGCCCGGCAAACCACAGTTTGTCTTGGGGTTGAAGGATCAAGCGGTTGCCACTTCCGGCAATTACCGCAGGTTTTTCGAGCATGCGGGGAAAGTTTACGGACACGTTTTGGATCATCGTACGGGCTTCCCATGCTCAGGAGATTGCTTGTCCTCCACGGTCGTGAGTCGATCCTGTCTGGAAGCGGGAGTCTTGGCGACGTGCTCCTTGTTGGAGTTCAAGGAGAATGGTCTTCGAATGCTCGAAGGTTTTTTTGGTGCCGAAGGTTGCGTTTCCACAACTTCAGGACTTAATTGGTCCAAGAAATTTTCAGAATTTGTCCTTGCTAATGAATAAGTCGGTAAAATTCATCTTCACCATCATTTTTTCTGCAATTGGAATTTCCTTTTCCGGATGCAGCAACAAGGTGACCGTCGCCCAAATGGATCGATATTTTCTCGCCGACTATGTGATGCTCCCTGATCGGGACAAGCTCTCGGTCAAGATGTTCGATCATGCATTCTACAGTCGTGAAGGATCGAGGGGTGGACGTGGCGTGGGAGGCGGAGGCTGCGGATGCAACTGAGCGGCATGCGTAAGAGATTGGCATGGGTTGCAACCATTCTCCTATTGCAGCGAACTCCAATCGTCCAGCTCGGGAAAAAAGCCGTCGGCTTGCTTGGGACGATTGCGAGCAAGTCTTGGCATTGGCGCGTTGCGCTTCCTGTTGCAGGTTCGCAGGCTACTTGGCATGCCATGAGTGGCGCCACCACTTACGTGACCTCGACATCGGGAAATGCGATCACCGGGACTACCGGAGATGAGTTTAGCTTTGCGTTCTACTCTGCGGGGCATCATATGGCCTTAAGTTACGACATTCAGGGTCTGCCCTCTACTCTTAGCTACAATGGAAACGTCAATGGTCCCAAGATTACAGGCACTCTACCCGAGAGCGGCAGTTATTCGATCAAGATAACTGGTTATCGACATTCCGGACTTTCCGGCAACAAGACGCCGACCTACGAACTCACGCTGCAAGTTGAACCTGACCTGACCGCCTCATCTCCTTGGAACGACTCGAACACCGAGCCTTTGGGTAGCGGTTTTTGGCAATCCGAATGGTTCGGGGCTTTTTACGGAAGAGGAGCGGGTTGGACGTATCATGTGAATCATGGATGGCTCTACCTGCTTGGGGAAGATGAAAGCGGCTTTTGGGTGTTCGATCAAACGCTTGGCTGGCTTTATGCGGGAAAGGACATCCACCCGTTCTTTTATCGAAGCTCTACGGATAGCTGGTTGTACGATCAGTCTAGTTCTACTACCCGTAAGTTTTGGGACTATGATGCAAGTCGGGTCACTTCCCCGCCTAAAAACTAAACTCTCCTTTGCAACCCAAGCTCACGATCCCGATTTTCTGCCAGTATGGACTTTAAGAGTCTGATTTAGTCCAAAAACGTCTCTTGTTTGATTTGTTTCTAGGAATAAAGTTTTAGCATTTTCCAACTTTTCCTGTTGGAAATATCCATGCTCAACGGGAAAAGAACTTGCAGCAAGGTTTCATGACAAAAGACGATTCAGTTTGAAGGCTTCGCAAGAAGGAAACTTTTTTACGTAACCAATTTCTAATTCGGGCTGTATACTTTTTAAGACAGGTCATAACTGCCCATCTCGCCTTCAATCAATTTAAACACGCCACAGAACCCGAAACAGA
>CAZNWO010000112.1:0-10648 GCA_964576585.1 uncultured Puniceicoccaceae bacterium
ACACCCGGAGGGAGTCGAACCCCCAACCTCCTGGTCCGTAGCCAAGCGCTCTATCCAATTGAGCTACGGGTGCGCGAAAAAGGGAATGATAGCGCCCTTACCGAAGAGTTTACAAGTTCGAAAGCAATGACACCATCAACCCTTGGGAATGTGCCAAAGGGTGTAATAGGCTAGATCGTGCAGAAGAGGATGCCCGGATTCCTTGGCCTTAAGGCCCGCTGACTTGAGCTCATGAACGTGTCCGACCTGCAGACCATCCACAACCAGCTTCACGGTCTTGCCATCTTTCGCCAAAGTTGCGGACTTGATGACTGGATTGGTGTGATCGACCTCGGGACTGCCGTATTTTGCCTGAAAGACATAGGTGTAGGTCTTAAGGCTGTATGAGGCCAAGTCGGTTGCAGTCTTTGGATCTACGGGTTTAGTGAACTCAAGCTCGAATCCATCGGGCTTTATGCGCATCTCAAGAATCTCGAAGGGCGTCTTGCCGGTCCAGACGACTCGATCCAAGGCGAAGCGCTTTCCGCCCCTGGCGCCCCACCCTCGATCCGTTCCACCTGAATAGAAGGAACCGTCGGGACACTGGATCAAGGGCACGTTGCCGGAACCGAAACCCTTGCGAAAAGTGAAACAGGCTCCCTGATAATAACCGTTGATCTTCTCAAGAAAGCAACGATTGACCACACTGTGAGTCTGGTCCGCAACGAAAAGCTGACCTGAAAAGGGACCGAACTTCCCCCCGGAAGAGTCACAGGCGATCCCACTTGCCGAGTTGCCCACCTTGCCGTGCGGCAGGAGGATGGCAGGAGGACGATAATTGGGAAGGCGAGACATTTCCTTGTGAAAGCGACTGCCATTGACGGGAGTATCCAGCTTGGGCCCCAAGGCCTTCTTCGTCGCTTCCAACTCATACCACCTGAAGCCGCCGGGGTGCCCTTGAAAGCTACCCGGCGTGAGGTGCTTGAGAGCGCTCGTCCCGTTCCAAGGACCTTGGTTGTCGCAGTAAAAAACTTCTCCCTTACAATTAAGGCCAATGCCGCCTGGCGAACGAATGCCACTTGCGGTGGGAATCATCTTTCCGTCCTTGGTAACTCTCACGCACCACCCCCGATATGGAACCTGACTGCTGAAAGAACCGGTCAAGCAAAGGACGACCCACATGTTGCCCTCCTTGTCGAACCTGGAACCGAATGCGTACTCGTGATAATCGCCGTTGATTTCCCATCCGTCGCTAACGGTCTCGAAAAGGTCAGCCCGACCATCCTTGTCCAAGTCCTTGATGCGAGTGACCTCGGGGCGTTGAGTCGCGTAAAGGAACCCATCGGCATAGGCAAGACCGAGAACCTCGTGAAGCCCTTCCGCCCAGAGAGTGAACTTCACGTTCTCCGCAGTATTCTCGAATGCATTTTGCACCATGTAGATGTCTCCCCTTCGAGTGGAAACCGCGAGCTTTCCATCAGGCATGACTTCCAGACCCCCGGCTTCAAGAACGATACCCTCGGGAATCGGAATCTTGATCATTCGGTAATAATCATCCTCGGTCGGCTTGGCATCTTGAGCAAAACCAACAGAAAGACAAAAGGCGGACAATGGAACGAACAGGTATAGAATCTTGTTCATGGCAAAGCGAAAAGAAGAGCTGTTAAGTCAGCCAACCGATTAAAGCCGTTTTACGCGCAAGTTTCGAAAGGAAACGGGATCACTGTGACCCGCAAAGCCGAAATGACCTTCCTTTCTAGTCAGGCCCGGATGTGCCTTGTTTGCCATGAACTTTTTCACTTTGCTCACGTCGGCGTCCAGTATTACGTTACCATTAAGCACCACTTTAATGGTAGAGCCTTTGACCGTAACCTCCTGCTCGTTCCATTCCCCATAGGGTTTCTGAAATCCCCTCTTGGCGCCAACAATCCCATAGGCCGAGCCATGCACTTGCCTGGGATCGAGCTTAGCCTTCCTGACCTTTTCGTAATGGTCGTCCAGCACCTGCAGTTCGCACATGCCGACGTAAGCGGTATTCCCCTTCCCCGGATAGCGGATGGCCAATCCGTTGTTGCCACCGGGAGGGAGCTTGAACTCGAAGCGAACGATAAAATCGCTGAAACTTTCCTTGGTGAAGATTGTACCTCCCTTGCCTTTCTTGCATTGGATGGCACCGTCAACGATCTTGTAATTGTCGAGAGGACCCGCCCATCCCTTGAAGTCCTTGCCGTTGAAGATGCTCTTGAAGCCTTTCTCTTCAGAAAAAGCTTCCAAGTGCAAAAGGCATGTGAAAAGGAGAAAACAGATGGAATTCTTCATAATGGACGGCTAGTCGGATTTAGGAGTTAGTTCCTTAAGATATATGTTCCGCCAACTGATTTCGCCGCCATGGGTCTGTAGCTGAATGGGACCCTTCGCGGGGACCGGATTGGAACGATTGAAGTAATTCTCCAGGCGGGCATTGTCCACGACCAACTTCTCGTTCAAATGGATCGTGACTTGCTCGCCAATCATCTTGATGCGGAAGCTGTTCCACTTTCCCAACGGATTATCCGCAAGAACGAGCGGATCCTTGCCCTTGGGATTCTTGTTGTTCCAAAGTCCACCCGAGCCCTTGTCGGCGCCGATCTTCCACTTTCCGCCCTCCTTGGTATAGTCCCAAATCTGGACTTGGGGAATGCCGCGCAGGTAAATCCCGCTGTCTGCCTTGGGCACGGTCTTGTAGTCGACAAGTAGAACAAAATCGCCGAAATTCTTTTCCGTGGTGAGGTACAGCCCTTTGCCGTCGTTAACCAGAATGCCATCCTTCACCGACCAATGCTTGTGGATGTCCTCGAGGCTGGCCTTCTTCTTTTCGGCAAACTTTTCGGCTGAAAGCGCCATCCATTTCGCAGGATCCTCAGTCTTTAAGCCCCACCAGCCATCTAGATTCTTGCCATTGAAGAGCGAAACAAAGCCTTGAGGAGGCTTTGGCTTGGCGGCAAAGCCAACAGTTACTGCCAAAAGGAAAAAAAAGCTTAGAATCTTCATCGGATGCAAGGGTGGTTATAGTGTTGAAATGAATAAACCAAACAACGAAACCCTACAGTACCATGCCCGCAAGCAGAAAGAGTGGAAAAAAGATCATTAGGCAGCGAGGATAAAGTCCACCCCATGCCTATACCCCCTGTCTGACAGATAGGAAGAAATTCTGTCTCGGGCACCTCGCGAAGCAACCATTCCAACGATGAAAACCTTTCCCGGTTCGGGAATCTCTTCTATGGGCAAAACAACCAAATCCTCCCTTGGGCTACCGATCTTGCGGGGGTCGACGTCGAAGAAGCCGCTAATCTCAATGCCATGTTCGGCAAACAAACGAGAGCGAGATCGGGTTTTTCTCCCTGCCCCCCAAACCATGATATTTGGTTGGAAACGGTTCGATTGCCGCAGCCAACGGGCGAGATACTCTATCTTCATCTTGTAAAAGGCTTCGGAGGCATAACGTGGGTCCACCCGTGAGAGGCGGTCGTCCGAATCTCTCCAAAGAAGCAGAACCTCAGACAGCTTCTCCATCCGGACTCCTTGCTCAAGCCAACGTAACCAAAGCTCGTAGTCTTCGGGGAAGAGACCATTCTCGTAACCACCATGAGCTTCTACCAGAGACTTTCGGAATACAACGGAAGGATGAGCGAGTGGCGACTCAACGAATCGACCGAGCTGAATTTCGGCATGATTGGTCAAACCATTGATCCAATCCACGAAAAGAGCATATCCTAGCCCAGTTTCTCCGCTAGGTTGCCAATACTTCACCTTTGAAGACACCAGACCGACCTCCCGATTCACATCGAGGAAGTCGCACTGCAGCTTAAGCCTTTGCGGCAAGGAAACGTCGTCCGCATCCATTCGAGCGACGTAAGGAGCCTGAGCTTCGGAAAGGCCGATGTTCAGAGCATCGACCACACCTCCGCCTCCACTCGAAAGAACCCGCAAGCGACTGTCCCGAGACGAATAATCCAACAGGATTGTGGGCGTTTCATCAATTGAACCATCGTCTACGGCAAGCAATTCCAAGTTCGATTCATCCTGAGAAAGTATGGAATCCAGAGCCTGCGGCAAAGTATCGGCGGCGTCTCGAACAGGCAAAACCACCGAAACTCGAGGCTGGAAAGTCATGGAGGCGAACTACCCGCAGTTTATTTGTCTCAATGCCTCATAGGCGGCAACAGCAGTTGCATTTGCCAAGTTGAGAGAACGAAGACCATCTTGAAACTGAGGAATCTTGACCCTATTGCCAGATGCCCATTGGTGGACTTCCGGCGGAACCCCCGAACTTTCGTTTCCAAAAAGCAGACCATCTTCGGATTGAAACTCCACATCCCACAAGGAACGATCAGCCTTCGTGGTAAAGAGATGGATTCTCTCCGGGCGATCCCCGGAATCCAAGAACGACTCCCAGCTCGAATACTCGAACAAACGAAGAGAATGCCAATAATCCATACCGGCTCGTCTAAGGCGGGAATCACTGATCTCGAATCCATAAGGTCCAATCAAGTGGAGGACACAGTCCGCATAGGAGCACAGACGACCGACGTTGCCGGTGTTCTGAGGAATTTCCGGCCTAAGCAAGATCAAGTGAATCACCTTTGGCGAAGTTCCTTGAGAGCTTGCTCGGCCTCACGATTGGCTACACGCCTCTTGAGGTCTTGCCTCTTGTCACGCATGTTCTTTCCCGTGCAAACACCGATCTCGATCTTGATCAAGGCACCCTTGAAATAAAGTCTCAAGGGCACGAGAGTCTTGCCTCCCGCCTCAACTTCCATCTTTAGGCGATCCAACTCGCGCCTGCTCATGAGCAGCTTTCGTGAACGCTGAGGTTCGTGGTTGTCCTCTCCTCCGAATTGATACTCCGCAACGTGAGCGTTGAAAAGGAAAAGCTCGTCTTTGATGAACTTGGCGAAAGACTCGGAAATCTGGACGTTGCCTGAGCGAATGGACTTCACTTCCGTGCCACACAAAACCAAGCCGGCTTCGTACTTGTCGCCGACAAAGTACTTGTGGCGAGCCTTGGCGTTGATTATCGCCTGTGGCCCGTCAGGTTTCTTTCTTTTCCTCGACATGGTCCGAGCTCCTATTCTCGTTCAAACCAGTCGCCTGAAAGCAATATGGCGCGAACTGCGCCGGAGGGAGGATTACTCGTCGACTTCCGCGTCGTAAGGTTGGTAGCTGATTTTTCCCTCGATGATCTCTCGAAGAGCCAAATCCTCATACTCAAGCCTTTCGAGCGACTCCACCAAAGGCTTGTTGCCGAACCTCAACTGCTTTGCCCGACGGGACACGACGTTGATCAAGGCATTAGGGTCAGGTATGACCTTTTGCGCTTCCTTAAGGTAATCGTCTCTCACAATGATACTCCGTTTCCTGGATTGACAAGGGTCCCCTCAAAGGGAAAAGGGTTAAACCATGCCAATGGATGGACCTTTTGGCAAACTATTTATCCCATGGAAAAATCAATCAGAGTCGGAAGAACCACAACCGAAAGTCGCCAACAAGCAGAGGAGTTGGCCGAAAAGCTAGTTCGGTCTCGATTGGTAGCTTGTGCTCAAGTCGATGGTCCCCTTACCTCCATTTATCATTGGAAAGACAAGGTCGAGAACAGCGAAGAGTGGGGTTTGACCTTGAAGTTCACAGCAAACTCGGAAGAAGAAATCCTTATATTCCTCCAAAAGAATCATACCTATGACGAGCCTCAGTGGGTACATTGGGAAGCCAAGGCTTCCGAGGGATACGCGGACTGGGTAAGGCGAGAGACCTTACGCGAGGTAGAATAAAGCGAAGGCTACTCCTCGGGCTTGGTCTTGCGGATGCCGACAACTCGGTCGCCTTCCTTCCATTCGCCACGCTGCTTGAGCAACTCGACGCGCTCGAAACGCTTCAAGACGTTTCGCTTCTTGATAAGACCACCGGGGGGGCGAAAACTTGGGTGCTGGCTCATGACAAAAGGATTAGAATAAGTTTTGAAGCGTTCGGCACAAGCTTAAACCTGCGACAAGGATAGGTTCAGGCTGGAACTCCGGCAGGTTCCGAACCTGGCTCGATACCACCGATGTCGTCCTCTTGCTCCGAATCCTTCCGGGCAGCCTCGGGAACCTCCTCCTCTTCCTCTTTTTGTTCGGGAGTATCCTTGATGATCGGTGATCTAATCTCGCCGTGGTCCAAAATTTCGTGAACATGTTTGCCCTCGATGGTTTCGTACTCGAGAAGGGCCTCTGCCGTCTTGTCCAAGGCGGCCCTGTGCTCGGTAAGGATTCCCTTGGCCCGCATATACTCCGTGTCAATGATTTCCTTAATCGCGGCATCGACTTTCCGGGAAGTTTCTTCACTATAGTTTTGAGCTCGGGAAAGCTCCTTGCCTAGGAAAACTTGGTCCTGCTTGTCTCCTAGAGAGATCATGCCCAAATCACTCATCCCCCAATCGCAAACCATGTTTCGGGCAATGTTCGTGGCCATCCGAATGTCTCCGGCTGCTCCACTGGTAACGTCGCCGATCTCAAGTTCCTCGGCGGCACGTCCTCCCATGGCGCAGCAGATCTGATTGATCACACGACGTTTGCTGTGATTAAGAATATCCTTCTTGGGGGTAAACATCGTGCTGCCCAAGCTCTGGCCGCGGGGAATTATGGTAACCTTGTGAATGGGCAGCAAACCGTCGTCAACAACAGCCTGCACGATCGCATGCCCAGCCTCGTGAAAGGCGATGATCTTCCGGTCTTCCTCATCCATTGCTCGGCGACGTTCCCTGCCGAAGGAAATCTTCTCGCGGGCATCGTCCAAGTCTATTGGTTCGACCATTTTCTTGCGTCGTCTAGCGGCTATCAAGGCTCCCTCGTTAAGCAAATTCGCCAAATCGGCTCCCGAAAAGCCGGCGGTCGCCCGGGCAAGCTTGGAAAGCTCCACGTCTTGGGCCAGCTTGATCTTCTTGGCATGAACCTTGAGAATGGCCTCGCGGCCTTCCAAATCGGGCAAATCAATGACGACTTGACGGTCGAAACGTCCAGGCCGAAGCAAGGCCGCATCCAGCACATCCGGACGATTGGTTGCCGCAATGATGATGACACCCTCGTGTCCATCAAAACCATCCATCTCGACCAAGAGGGAATTCAGGGTTTGCTCACGCTCGTCGTTTCCACCACCCAAGCCGGCGCCTCGTTGCCGCCCAACGGCGTCAATCTCGTCGATAAAGACGAGACAGGGCGCATTTTTTCGGCCTTGTTCAAACATATCGCGAACACGGGCGGCACCAACGCCAACGAACATCTCGACAAAATCGGAACCACTGATGCTGAAGAAGGGAACATCCGCCTCGCCGGCGACCGCTTTTGCCAACAAGGTCTTTCCGGTACCCGGAGGCCCCACCATGAGAACTCCCTTTGGAATCTTTCCGCCGATCCTCTTGAAACGCTTGGGATCCTTAAGGAAATCCACAATTTCAGCCACTTCCTCCTTGGCTTCCTCGCAACCTGCAACGTCTGCGAAGACGACCTTTTCCTTGTCTCGCGTGAGGAGCTTAGCCTTACTTTTTCCAAAGTTCAGAGCCCCCTTGCCGGCCATACGCAACTGACGAACAAACAAGAAGTAAAGCAACCCTATGATGAGCAGGAAAGGGAGGAGACTGAACAGTAAGTCGGTCCAGATGGTGCTCGAGGGTTCTTCCTTAAGGTTTGTTCCAAGAGCCTCCCGCAACTCCTTGTAATCGCTCTCAGTCAAGCGCCCCTTAACGGAAAACGGGAGTGTCTTGAACTGGGTGCTGTCTTCCTTAAAGGCGGGATTGGAAACCTTCCCCTGAACAACATACCACTCTTCGCCACCTTTGGCATCGCTTTGTATTGTGGCGCTTTCAACCCGCTTCTCCTTGGCGGCAACCAAAAGCTCGTTCACCGTGGAAATCGATCGATGGTGCGGCTTAATTTCATCGCTCTGCACCATCATCAAACCAACTATGGCGGCTAGTATAGCCAACCAAATCAGTAAAACTTTGGGGTGAAAACTTCGATTGGGGTTGTCACCCTCCCCTGGAGGTTCCTTTTCCACTATTTTGACATGATGTTTATTAAGGCTCGTAAGTCAAACGGATTACCCTTGCGGAATCAGCTTTGACCTTAGCCTTTTCGGAAGGTGCAAAACCCGGAACCCAGAGGATTTCTCCTTCGGAATCTAGAACTAATGGAAGGCCATCGCGGACTTGCAGGGGCACTTTGGCGTCAATAAAAATATCTTTCAGCTTTCGTTCTCCAGGACTTCCCAAGGGATGGAAACGGTCTCCGGGTTCACGTTTTCGAGCAAAAAGCTTTTCGGACTTCAGGTCATCGAGAGAAAGAAAGGCTTCGTGATTCTGGTCGATCTCTCCACCGAGAATTTTGTCCATACCTGAGTCGTGATTCTGCAAAAGCAATGATCCTCCGTCGGGGAAAAACATGCGGCAACCCTCCCGAAGACGAACTTTCGCCCAAATGTATCTATAATCATTAGCTCGCAAGATGCGCATTTTGGTTCCATCACTCTCAAGCCATTCGCAATCGGACAGGCTGATCTTATGCGTTTCGCTCGCCGACAAGTTTGCAAGGAGATGATCCAGGCTATTTGCATCGGGAAACCTACCGGGAACAATTTCGTTCATCCAAAGAGCCAAAACCTTCCGGGTCACGGCTCGAGGAATGCAACCGAGACCTGCGATCTCCAATTCCTCACCCTGCAGACATTCGCGGAAAACCCGTTGGGCCCATTGCTCCAAGGCTTCGTCCGCCTCCTCGAGCAAGCGACGACTTCTACCGGCACTTGAAGAAACCTCGCGGCCCAAGTCCTCAATCCAGCGGGGAATCGTTTGAGCTCGAAGGCGATTCCGGAGATATTGGAGGGAAGAATTGCTCTCGTCCTCCCTCCAGAAAGCTCCGACTTCCGTTAGTATACGACGAACTTTCTTGCGCGAAACCGTGAGGAGAGGTCGAACGAAAGCGAATTCTCCAGCCAAGCGAACTGGACGAGGTGCAGATAGACCAGGCAAGCCCGCTCCTCGGGCAAGACGCCAGAGCAATGTCTCGACGACATCGTCCTCCTGATGCCCTTGCAGGACGACGGTTGCCGAACGCTCCTCGGCAACTTGCCGTAGAAAGGCTAGACGTTCGTTCCGCAAGCTAGACTCATCATCAGCCACGGACTTGCCATGGCCAACCACAAACTCTAAATCGAACTCATTGCCCAGAAACCTTACGAAATCCTCATCAGCCTCCGACTCCTCCTCCCTTAAGGCGTGATTGAAATGGACCAGAACGAAGGACTGCCTTCGTTCGGGATAATGACATAACGCCAAGAGCAGAAGCAGAACGGAATCGGCCCCGCCCGAGCATGCTAGGATCCATGGTGATCCGAGGGGAGCTTCCTTTAGAAAACCAGTTGCCTTGCCATCCAAGGATTCGATCGAGAGTTTTTCTCCTGCCCGCAAGGCGCAATCACCCCAAGAAATCTTGGAAATTTCTCCGAACCCAAGCATGGCATCATATACAAGATGAGAAGCTCAGCCCTCGATAAAGTCTTGGTCGAACCACGGACGCAGGCAGTCAGGCACTTTTACTCGGGAATTCTCGTCCAAGTTGTTCTCCAATAAAGCAGCCAACACACGGGGGACTGCCAGGGCAGAACCATTAAGTGTGTGCACGTGAAGAGGCTTTCCATCCTCCGCTCGAAAACGAATGCCTGCTCGACGAGCCTGAAAATCCGTGAAATTACTGCAACTGGATACCTCCAGCCAACGTTTTTGTCCTCCCGCCCAAACCTCAAGGTCGTATTGCTTCGAATGCGGGAAACCAATGTCGCCGGCGCAAATCAAAAGCACGCGATAAGGCAAACCAAGTTTCTGCAGCAAACCCTCGGCGTCCTCTCGAAGCGAATCCAGTTCCTGAAAACTCTTGTCCGGATGAGTCCATTTCACCAACTCCACCTTGTCGAATTGGTGCAAGCGGTTCAAGCCACGCACATCCTTGCCCCAACTCCCCGCCTCTCTCCGGAAGCAGGGAGTGTAGGCACAACGCCTTATCGGCAACTGATCGGCAGCAAGTATTTCGTCGCGATAGAAATTTGTAACGGGTACTTCTGCCGTCGGAATCAAGTAAACACCCTCGTTAGGATCGAGATACATTTGCCCCTCCTTGTCGGGAAGTTGCCCGGTAGCAGTAGCACTAGCAGCGTTAACAAGGATCGGAGAATGCACTTCCTCGTAACCATTCTTGCGAGCTTCGTCCAAGAAGAAGTTGATCAAGGCCCGAACCAATCTGGACATCTCCCCTACGTAAAATGGGAAGCCCGCACCCACGACTTTAACACCGCGGGGGAAATCCACCAGTTTATCAAACCACGGAATATCGTAATGAGGAACGGCATGAACAAACTCGGACTCAACATTGCCCCAAGTGAAAATAGTCTCATTGCCCTCTTCTCCATCTCCATCAGGGACGGAAGTATGGGGAATGTTGGGAACGCCAAGTAGAGCTTCTTGAAATTCCTCGTCCGCCTGCTTTGCAATCGCCTCCAAATCCTTCACCTTCGTGGCCAACTCCTTCATCTCCGCTACCTTGGCAAGGAATTCTGGCGAACCCTTCGGCAATTGAGCCATTTCATTATTTGCCGCCTTCTGCCCTGC
>CAZNWO010000113.1:0-10558 GCA_964576585.1 uncultured Puniceicoccaceae bacterium
GCCTTCGCAACCGAGGCGTCTTCAGTCGGCGCCTTGACCTCGGGCCCGTCGTTCTCCTGCTCCACCTTGCGGTCCGCCTCCACCGTGACGTCGGTCTCGGGGGTCTCAGCCATCTCAAGCTTCACCTCGCTGATCCTCGCCAACAGATCGGGAGTCACCTTGGTCTCCGCCTCGGGTGCTTCCACGGGCTCAACGGCGGATTCCTCATTCAACTTCGAATTATCCTCAATCTCCGTGGGAGATTTCTCGGCAACTTCCGGAGTTTCCTGAAGGGGTGTTTCCGTACGGGTCTCGGAGGGAGAATCGCGAAATTCCTTGAACTCAACTTCCGACTGAGCATCGACAGGTTCGTCCTGTTCCAGCTTGACCATCGGCAACGTCAAGGAAAGGGCATCCAAGGGTTTGACTTCCGCCTTCTCCAATTCCTGTTCGGGCCTTTCTGGCGCATTCTCAGGCGGGACAACTTCAAGAGGTACGGGGGGCAGTTCCACCACGAAGGCATCCGAAAGAGGTTGAGCGGGAGGCGTTTCGGCAGGAGCCTCCGCAAACTCGGGCGGTTCCTCAAGGGGTTTGGTGACCTCAAGCGGGTCCAAGTCCTGCACCTCGGGAAGCTCGGTGGTCTCCTCCCGAAGATCGAGAGATTCCTTCTCAAGGGCAAGAGCATCCACTTCCAGATTCGCCTCCATGATGGTGGCTTCTCTGATCTCGATGACCTCCTGAACCAATTCCTTGAGACTGAAGAGCAAGGCCAATACCACATGAAACAAGATAGAACCCACCATGCAGCGCGTACGCAGGCCAAACTCGCCCATTTGCTTCGCCTGCACCCATTGGCGAAGGAGGTAGTAAATGGCAATGACGCTTATCAGAAGCAGAAGAATCCACCACTTCGCATTGTCCAGAAAAGTCCAGAAGCCACTGGAGGTCTCTTCCTCGATACGCATCGGGGCAACCTCTCTGGAAATGGTATCGAAAACAGCAAAGTGATTGACGCCGGAAGAGCGACTGGAATCCTGAAAACGATTAGAACTGAAAAGAAGTCGATGCCCTTCCAAGGTAAGGCTGGGATCCATTTCATCGGAAGACGTATTGACGGGTCTGCCCAAATTCTCGGGATAAAGGATTTCTCCCTGAAAAATCCTACAACGGTAAAGATCGAAGCCACCCTCTCCATCTTGACGATTGGAACTGAAATAGAGGAAATCTCCACGTGGCGAAAAGGCAGGCTGCCCCTCATTGGAGGCAGTATTGAGGGAATGGACTCTCTCCGCCGCGAGGTATTGGGAAGTTCCATTGGCTTCCATTGGCTTCGGAGATGCGGCAAACAAGTCGAAATCATCCTCTTCGAAGCTTCTCTCGCGGACAGTTCCCTCCCAAGCATCTTTCTCCTCCTCCGTGAGTTCGCGCCGGGGTCTGTTGGAAGAAAAGTAAATACTACCGGAAACTTTCTCTTCGGCAGGATCATATTCATTGAATTCGGAATTTACTTCGGGGCCAAGGTTGACCGGTTCGCCCCAATCGCCCTCCTCATCCTTCAGAGACAGCCAAAGGTCAAAGCCGCCGAAACCATCCTCACGATTCGAGGAGAAGAAAAGAGCCCTGCCATCATCAGCAAGCTCGGGACCCGTCTCGGCAAAAGAACTGTTTATAGAATCAATGGGCGTCGGATTGGCCCATGCCGTCCCGTTCCACTCCATGGACCACAAGTCGGAACCCTCGGAAGGTCGACCTCTGACGAAGATCAAGAAACGGTTGTCCGGAGAAACCGCAGGATCGTAAAAATCCTCGGAAGCATTCAGGTCGGGAACGACACGAGTCGGTTTTTCCCATACGACGTCGCGCAATTCAACCCAGTCGGGATCCTGACGAACTCCAACGCCGTCGACGTATGCATTGGGTCGTGTCACCCCCCATATGAGCAACCCCAAGAGTCCTACGCAAAGAGTACCCGCTATCCAAAGACGCCTTTTGTCCTCAGCAAACGCCAACCAAGCGGCTTGCGCTTGTGCCTTCCAATCTGTTTTCTCGTTCTCCGCCACCAGTTTATTTCGGGGTGGGCAGCTTGTATTGATAGCCTATGTTAGCGTCTACGTAGCCCACCTCCTTGCAAGACGCCATTGCATTGGCCACGTATTCGTGAAAAGCCTTTCGGTCACCCCGAACCAGAACCTTTTGCCCGGCATTCTTCGAAAGGGCGTCCTTCAGCTCTACGCGCATGGCATTTAGGTCCATGGTCTCGTTTTTCTTGGAAATGGGATTATTGATCAGATAGGTGCCGTCGGCATGAACGTTGATCGTGATTACCTTGGGCCTTGCGCTCAATGACGCAGGGGCACTGGTGCTTTGGGGAAGACTAACGGTTTGATCCGTCTCTTGCTCAGAGAAGGTAGCGGTTGCCAAAAAGAAGATAATGAGAATGAACATAACGTCCAGAAGCGAAGAAATGTTGATGACCTCCTCGCTGGATTCCTCAGTCTTGATTTTCATGGTTTAGAGTGATTCAAAGAACGAGTTATGCCGCGGCGGCAGCCTCGGCGGCAACTTTCTTGCTTTTAGCAGGAGACTTGGAAGCGGCTTTTCTTTTGGGACGCGTGGGCGGCTTTTCGCCGGCATGCTCGATGAAGTCGATTGCAATTTCATCAATATCGTCCACCAGCGAGTCCACCTTACCACTGAGTATCTGGTAGAAGATGAGGGTCGGTATCGCAAGAGAAAGACCTGCCGCAGTGGTTACAAGCGCCTCGTAAATGCCTTTCGCCAAGGTATCAGCCTTTCCCGCGCCGGCGGAACTGGCGGACTGGAAAGCTCCGATCATACCGTAGACCGTGCCAAGCAAACCCAACAGGGGAGCTATGGTCGCAACAGCCGAAATGGGCCTTAATTGTCGCTTCATTTTACCCACCTCGCGAGAGCCTGCATCCTCGATGGCTTTCTCGATAGCCTCTTCACCTTTTCCGATTTTCGGGATTCCGGACTTGAAAATGCGCGCAACCGGACCTCCAACCTTGTTGCAGAAAGCCAGAGCTGACTCTTGATCATCACGATTCGGGCCAAGACTGTCTCGGAGGTCGCCAAGAAAACCCTGAGGCAAGATGCGCTCCCTCCGAAGCGCAAAGAATTGCCAAGTAATGACGTAAACCGCCAAAACGGAACAAAATGCAATCGGTATCATCAGTGCCCCACCCTTTGCCAACAAGTCCAGAAGCGTGCTGGCCTCCTCTTCCGTCGCTGCTTCCTCGCCTGCCTGCACGGCGGGCACGGCGGGCCCCTGCGCTTGGGAAAAAAGCTCCGACGAAAGCGAAAAGGTTCCAAGAACCATAAAAAAGAAAAGGGATATGGCGAGGTAGCGGTTGTTCATATAATTTCTCATTTAGGTTTCTGAACGCGTTTTCTATTGATCCTGTAGCGTCACAACTTGGCGATTTGCGCCTTGGCGGCAGGCACCACAGTGCTGTCGGGATAATTCTTCACCAATTCCTCATAACGGGCCTTGGCTTGCTCGGGAAGCCCCTTGCCCTCGAGCGCCTTGCCCATGTCGAAAAGAGCCCTAGAGGACCACTGCGGATAAGCATAGTTGACCTCGACCTTGACGAATGCCTTGATGGCATCGTCGTAAGCCTTCGAGGCCAAATGGCATTCTCCAATCTGGAACTGGGAGCGAGCCGAGGTCTCGTCTCGATTTCCGGCAGCGAGAACTTTTTCATAACTTGCAATGGCCGGGGCATACATCTTTTGGTTCTCCTGCGCCCAACCAACACCGAATTGCGCCCTATGCACGAAATCGCTGGTGGCGTACGTCGTGAGAAATTCAGTGTAGCTCTTTTGTGAAGCCGGCCAGAGGTTGCTGAATCCCTCCGTCTCGGCTTTACGCAGGAGAGCTTGTTCATGCAGACCATCATCGGTCTTACCCGCCGCCACCACGCGAGTAAAATGTTGAAGAGCCTTGGGATACCCCTTAAGACGAAGATTGGCTTCACCTGCCTGATAGGAAGCCATCACGACCTTCTCCGACTTCGGATTTAGCGTCAGCATGTCCTCGAAGGCCTTGGCCGCAGGTTGGTCCGCTTCAAGGTTGAAGTGATTCCAGCCGATGCGATAAAGCACTCGTTCCTTCAGCTCGGGTTTTGCCGTTACCTTTGGAAGAAGAGCTGTAAGACGAGTTACGGAACCCTTGAAGTCCTCGGCTTCAAATTCGAGCTCGGCCAATTCAAAACCTGCGTCCAGAACAAGTTCGCCTGTCGGGAACTCGGTAATCAAGGACTGGTAGCGTTTCTGAGCGGCATCAGGCTTTTTGAGACCCTTGTCACACCACGCTGCTTCATAAAGGGCTCTTTCACGCAAGGGAGATTCCTTGCCCTTTGCCAAAATAGCCTCAAAACGGGGAAGCGCCTCTGCGTAGGAATCCTCCCGGGCAAGAGAAATCCCCAAGTAGAACTGAGCCTGATCGGCTTTAGGGTGAGTGGGCAACTTCTTGATGAAAGCATCCAAGGTAGCCTTTGACTTTGCAAAATCGCCCGCAAGCACTAGGAGCTTGCCATACTGCAGGGTGGCGTCGGGCGCCAATTCATGGGTGGCGTGCTTGGTGACCAGCGTCTCGAAATTCTTTATGGCAAGGGCCTGATCCTCCTCAGCCAAGGCTACGTAACCGAGGTAATAGGTAGAGTGAGGCGCGAACTCGGTGCTGGCTGCCGTAAGCAGAACTTTCTTTGCTTCGGCGTATTTCTTGCCTTCGTAGAGAAGCCTTCCCAGCTCAACGGATGCGTGCGGCACATGCTCGCTCTTCGGAAACGTCGTCAGCATCTTCTGCAAGGTAGTGAGAGCCTGGGCCGCCATGTTGGAACTCTCGTAGCTCTTACCGAGCTTAAAGAGGGCCAGAGCGGCGTTTGGATCCTTTGCCTGAGCCGAGGTAAATGCAGTGAACATGGATATGGCCTTGGCCCAGTTCTCCTGCTTGAAGTAGCAATCGCCTGCCACATATTTGAGTTGGGCGAAAGTCGGAGTGGCGAGGTTCTTCGGCAGGAGGGGTTCAAGCATGGTCAACGCCTCCGGCCACTTTTGTTCCTGATAGCGAATCTGCCCGACGCGAAAACGAACGACGTCCAATCGTTCCACGGCAACGCCCTTGGCCTTGAGTACGGTTTCATAAGAAACTACTGCGTCGGCATAGCGTTCGAGCAAGAAAAGGTTCTCGGCCCGCAAGAAAACTACCTCATTCAAGTTTTCATCGTCCTTGTAGGTCGCCAAGAAAATTTCGCAGCGAGCCAGGCTAAGATCGAACTTCTTGGTTTGGTGAAGGCAATAGGACTCCATCCATATCGAATTGGCTGCCTGCGGGCCCTTCTTGTCAACCTTGGCGAAAATAGGCGTGGCCTCGGCGAACTTCTCGCCCTGCATAAGAGCCGTAGCGTAGTCGTAGTTCAGATCGCTGATGAGTTCACTAGATGCAAAACGCGCAATGACGGGCTTGAGAGCGGCTTCGGCCTTTGTATAATCCTTTGCACGCAGGTGAAGGCGACCTAACCACAATGCTGCCTCCGCCCCAAGCTTTGCATCCGGCACCAACTTTGTAAGAAAAGTTACTGCCTGCGCGTTCTTGGTCTCCAAGTAGGATCTGCCCAAGTAGAGATTGGCTCTAGGCAGGTGCTCGGAATCCTTGTGAGCAGCAATGAAGGAGGTAAGCTCCGTAATGGCTTTCGGGTATTCCTTCATGAGGAACGAAACGTAGCCGAGCCGATAATGAGCTTCCATGGTGAAGGATCCCTCGATTTTTCGAGCTTCATCGTAGGAAAGCGCCGCATTCTTGTAATCCTCTTCCTGCCGCAGGCATTCGCCCATGAGGAAAGAAACATGCTGCTTGAACTCGTCGGCAGCCTCCTTCGTAGCCTTTAGCTTTACTAGGATTGCCTTGGCTTCCGGGTATTTCTCAAGCTCGTAGCGAGCCAAGGCGCCTTGAAGACCGACACGGGGGGCGGAAGCCGCAGTAGGCGCCCTCTTCAAGGCTTCGTCCGATGCCTTTACCACTTCGGGCCATTTGCTTTGGTTGTAGAGAGCTTCGGTATAACCGGCATAGGCATCAGCCAAGTTGGCCGGATTTTTGTCTTTGGCAATGGTTGAGGCGAACGACTTTTCCGCATCGGGAAACTTGCCAAGGCTTAGTAGGCAATGACCGCGAAGGTTAAAGATAGGAGCAATGGCAGTAATCTTTGCATTAGTCGCAATCTTGGCGAAAACAGGTTCGGCTTCTTTCAACTTGCCTGTGGAGAAAAGGCAAAGCCCCAAGCCGAGGTTGGCATAGGGCGCCTTGGCATGGGTGGGATACTTAGCAACAAAGCTCGTGAATTCGTCCACCGCCAATTCGTAAAGACCTCGATTGTAGAGGGCGTTTGCACTGAAGTAGAGGTCGAGAGCAGGATCCTTTTTTGCCTTCTGGGCTTGGGCGGAAAGGAAACCACCAAATATCGATGGCATGCACAAAGCCAGCAAAGTGCAAAGAACAACGGTTCGATGAAGTATGAACATAGATTTTGAATTAGTCATGACAAGTGAATCTAATAGTTGAGGAAAAACGGACGAATGCCGAAATTACTAGTTAGCTAAGATAATTTGCTTGTGAAGTCTGACAAACAATTTTTCCGGAAAGTTGAAAAAAAAAAAAAGAACTTTCCCCAAATCGAATCCAGGAAAGAAAAGATTTAAAGGAGAGAGTTCTCTCAGGAAACCTTTTCCGGTTCCGCAGGCAACTTTTCGCCGGAAGACTTCGCTGCAGCCTTCTTCGCCTTGAGTTGGGCCATCAATTGCTTGGCCGAACTTGCAACCAAGGTGCCCTTGGCAGGCATTGCGGAAGCTGCGGCAGCCATGTTGGATGACTGCATCTCCTCGAGGATCTCCTTTCGCAGGATTGAAATGGAGCGCGGCGCGGTTATGCCTATCTTTACCGAGTCTCCTTCTATCTTAGTAATGGAAATCTCGATATCGTCGCCAACCCTGATGGCTTGATCGGTTTTCCTGGAAAGGATCAGCATTTTCAGTCAACTCCGCTTACGATCGACCAATTCAGGCCTCGTTCTCGCCCACGTCGATCAAGTGACGAGCCGAGTATTCCTCGTGATTACTAATTATGCATTGCTTCCCCACGAGGGTGCGACGATTGACGATAATGGGACCGACTAGGTTTAGCGAAATCTTCCCCGGATGCTCGGCCGATATGGTCACGATGTTGAGGATCATGATGTCCTCAGCACTCTCGATGCCAAGCACCTCGACGTCGGAATCCGATATTTCCACGGAATAATTCGGCACGACGCCCATTGGTTCCAAAACGACAAAGGCAAGCCCATCCTGCTTTTGCTCTCGGAGCCACATGAAAGGTAGCTCGTCGTTGTCAAAGACAAGTTCCATGGAACGAATCTCAGAAAAACCGAATAAGCCTTGAGGAAGGGAAACTTCATTCCTTTCCACGGCTTCGGGTTCGGCTCCCTCAGCCTGATTTTCTTCAACGTTAAGCTTCACAAACGATTGGGATAACTAGGGTAAAAGCTTGAAAATAGCGAACAAAATATTCCTACAGGTAATTGAGGAGAGAAGTGTTAATCAACTGAGCTCCCACCTGCAAGGATGCCTGATAAGCCGTGGAGGCCCGCATGAGGCGCATGATCGCCTCCGACATATCCACGTCCAAGTCGCGGGATACCCTTTGGTCGATCTCCATGTAATAGTCTTCGTCATGAGACTGCACCGTCTCCATACGAACCATTTTTGCGGAAAGCTCGCCCATCTTGTCCACCACGCGATCCTCCAGAGCGATCAGCTTTTGGTTCGCGGCCTCTACTTCAGCAGCATATGTAGCGGGCTTGGCGCTGCGCAAGGCGTCACGAAGGTCGACCAGCGAGGAAACGACCGATCCCAATTCCTCGGTTCCCTTGTTGTCGGCTTCCAGAAGGGAGGAAATCTTGCTCTTGTGCCCGATGTAGAACTCCGAATTGTCGTCGGAACCGTTGTAGGACATGTCGACCAAGGTCCCGTTGTCGTCCCTGTGCTCTAGAAAAGTCTTGGATCCCGTGGCAAAAGAATAGGTGTCTCCCTTCTGCGGCCCCGAATTGATACCGGTCGGAACGGTTTGATCCTTGAAATCGAAGCCTGAAATCTTCCAGACTCCAGGGTCGGTAAAATCTCGATACCAGAGAATATCCACCATTAACGATTGACCACCTGGAAAAACAACCTCGGCTCGATCAAAGTCCGGTGGCAGCAACTCTCCTTGAGTGGAAGTGCCGGAAAAATACCTGCCTTGGTCCAGCACACGCATGCCCACCACATTCCCGAAGGAATCAACCATCGCCTTTGCCTTGGCAGTCGTCCCACCGACACCTGCGGAAGGTAGATCTATCACCGCCGTATCCTCCTCCTCGACTGAGAACTTCAGGACGTGACCGAGCGGCTTTTCGATAGAAGACCAAGCAAAATTTGCAACCTTCTTTACCTCTCCGGACCCTTGGTCAAGTTCCGGTATGTAATCATCTGAAGGCAAGACCACATAGTTGCTCAGGGTATTGGGGTCCAGCGCCAAGTTCTTCCAGTTGTCTTTAAGGCATTGATAATACTTTCCATTATAATTTACCACCTGTCCCTTCTTGTACTCAAACGAAGGAGACCAATCAGCGCCCTGCTCGGCAAAACTGGCGGAAACCGACTCGAGCATGCCGGCGACGACGGGATCTCCGGTCTTGGCCTCCGAAAAACTGCTGGTGGCGGGATCAAACCTGCCCGCCTGATCAACGGTCAAATCGATCCTGTCTTTCGCAACATAGTAGTTGCCTCCAACTGAATCATAAACATACTCGCCAGCCAGCAACTGCAAGGGTCGATCCTTCGTGAAAACCTTTTCGTTGCCTTGAATGGGGAGAGTTTCACCGAGGTAAAGCACGCTGCCGTCGGAAGCAGGAGAGACAGGCCTAAGCCTAGCGTGACCGACATAGCCGGTTGGAACCGTGAGATCGGCAGTCGCCACATAGTATTGCTCGGCAATCTCGTCGCCTACCCCCACCCTCCTGTTCAAGTCGGCCTCGGTCACGTCGATAAGGTCACCGACGGTTGCGGCACGACCATTACCAACGTCATCGAGAGTGGCCTTTATCCGATCACCCAACTTTAGAAGTTGGGGCAGGTCTCCGGCTGTCGCCGCGAAAAATTGCCCCACCTGAAGAGTACTGGCAGGATTTGCCAGAAGGGCTGCATCTACGTCGGCTTGGGTTGCAAGTATCAAGTCCCCGATAGCCAAAGACCTTTGAGAATCAACATCAACTTGGTTGGCGACGAATTGCTCGCCAACAGCGATTATTCGCCCTTGGTCGACCTGAGCCTGAGTTGCGGGAAAGAAATCTCCAACCTTCAGCGTGCTGTTTGAATCCAAGGCTAGTGCCGCATCGGCGTCCTCCTGAGTGGCGCGAACCCTATCGCCGATCGCAACCGTACGGCCAACGTCTTCCTGGGATGCGGCAATCCTGTCGCCCAACTTAACCAACTTGCCCGCATCCGCCTCAGCTTGGGTTGCGGTATGAGCGCCGATCAAAATGTGCTGCTCCTTCTTCAATTCCTTGCTCAGGAGAGGGTCGTGCTGACCCACGTAATTCGGTGGAACGAATTGGGTATCGGAAACCTTTTCCCACTGACCAAGGTACTGCCAAGCCGAACGGTCGGTATTGTCATCAATTGCTTGCTCGGCAAGGTAATATCGACCTTGGCTAAAGATCACGTCGCCCTTCTGGTGAGTAAGGCTAGCTTTGCCCGGCAATCCGCCCGCGGAGCTTGCATCGCGAGTGAAGTCACCTTGCAGCAAGGTCCCGGTAATCAACGAGCCATCCTTGGGGGGTGCCAACAAGACATGTTCTTGTGTACGGGCATTGAAGGCGACCAACGCATCCGAAGTTTCCGAACCGTTTGCAGAGAACTTGGGAACGGCGTAGCTGACCCGCTTGGTCAGGCGATCGATTTCAGTCGTGAGTTCCTCGTAGGTCTTGACGTATCCTGTCTGTACGATGATCTCGCGAGTCCTGGCAATGGCCTCATCCTTGAGGTCGAACATCTTTCCGTCGGGCGACATCCAGTAATCCCTTGTCCGAGTGCCCGAGACGCTCAGCTTCCAGTCCTCTCTCTCGATGTCGTAGGAGCTTGGGACTTCCTCCCAGATCTTCGGATCCGATCCATCGGGCTTGTGGTTCCAGTTTGCATCGATTCTGGAACGCCACAGCTTGCCGTCATGGGTCACCATGTCTCCGTATTGGTATGCGGAAAGCCTCTTCCACTCGGTCGGGTGCTGAAGAGTCGCTTTGCTGGTTCCAATGGTATCGGATCCCTTGATCGTTAACTCCCTCTCCCAACTGCCTCCGAACACCTGCAGGGCGACCTTGTCCTTTTCGGCAGGAGCAAGTTCCTTGAAGGTCTTACCGTTGTACTGAGAGGCTGCCGCGGCATCGAGCTTTTGCTCGGTCGGCTTTGGGAAATAGTAATCGGAGCCAAAAGTCGTGCTGTAACTGGCTACGGATGAAAGATCGTTCTGCCA
>CAZNWO010000114.1:0-10515 GCA_964576585.1 uncultured Puniceicoccaceae bacterium
GTGGACGAGCTTGCCTTCGCCAAGTACCTGCTGGACTTGGCCAAAAGGCAGAAGCCTTCCTTTTTCCAGATCCTGTGCTACAGCACGGTGGGCATGCTTCAACCGGGAAACCGCACGGTGACGGTCGAGCTGTACAAGTCGAGGCAAATCGGGGTATCCACCGATTTCGACAGCGCCTTGAGGCAATTGAACCTGCAGTTCCCCATGCACTTGATCAAGCCTCCCCTGCCCCCAGCCTTGCCCGCGGCATCGGCGAAGCGCATCGCGGAAGGCGCCGTGAAGCTGGCGGAGAGAGAATTCCTGGCTAGCCGTCAAAACCCAAAGGGGCTGCAAATGCTGCAGTTCGCCAAGGCGATACATCCTGCAAACCCGAATGCCCAACTGTTGGAGGCCCTGCTGACCTCGGGCCAGCCGATCTCGGGCATCTACACGGAGGTGACCGAACAAGCCTTTTTCGGTTACCTGAACCAAGCTCTGGAAACGGCAAAGGCGAAACCCGCGCTACTCCTGCTCATTCATTCGGTAATCCTTCAGTACAACCCCACTGCCTTCAAGTCGGTTGTCGCGATGCAGAACGCAAAGAAGGCGAACCTGCCGACGGACTTCCGGACGATTCTCGCCCGCTTCAACCAGTCTAGGAAAGCCGTTGCCGCGCCGACTAGGCCAAACCCCGGCGCCGGTCCCACGGCTCCGCCTACAAGCACCTCCCTCGACGCCAGGCTGAAGAACGCACAAATGGTGAGTCTGCTCACAGGGCGAAGGTGGACCCTGTACGACAAGTCCAAGGGCGAGCAGTGGTTTTTCGAGTTTCGTTCCGTTGGTCCTCCTTCCTACGCCCAGGGAAAGTGCACGGGCAAGCGAGGTGTCTCGACTCACTCCTGGAGGCAATGGGCGATCCGCAATGGCGTATTGGTTGTCGATGGGTACGCCAAGTACGTGTTCGATAAACTGACAAAGCAGTGGAAGCAGGCCGACGGCGGCTCTGCGACTCTCATCCAGTGATCATGCTGCGGGCAGTTTCCCGCGACTATCCCGACTGCTGCAAGGGCTGATGGAAGGTGCCGGATACGACGTAGTCGGGGATCTGCACGGGCATGCGGGGCAATTGCATCGACTGCTTGCAAAGCTTGGTTACCTGAAGGATTCGTCGGGGGAGTCCTACCTTCATCCCGATGGGAGGCAGGTGATCTTTCTGGGAGACTTCATTAATCGCGGGCCCGAGGTGGACGAGGTGCTGAGGTTGGCCCAAGCGATGCATCAGTCGGGGAGCGCTCTTGCGGTCTTGGGAAACCATGAGTTCGGGGTCTTTACCCGGATGGCCTCGGGTCGGGCGGATTGTCCCCCCGAATGCCTCCCTTACGTCGACTGGCTTCGAACCCTTCCGCTTGCTCTAGAAGTCGGGGGACTACGGGTGATCCACGCAGCTTGGCACAGGAAGTCCCTCGAGGTAGTCGGGGGAAGGAACTGCGAGGACGAGGAATTTGTTCGTTTGGCGGGCACCAAGGGAACCCCTGAACACAAGGCGACGAAGATTCTGCTTCGCGGCGTCAAGGTTCCTTTGCCTACGGACAAGGTGTACCGCGACAGGTTCGGAATTCCTCGCGACAGGGGTAGGATTCGCTGGTGGCTAGACCCTGAAGGCGTGAGCTATGCCGGACTCATCTTTCCCGCATGCGAGGGCTTGCCCGAGGACTATGGCCCGAAAGCTTCGGACTTGAAAGGGGTGGAGCCCTACCCTGTCGAGGAGCCGCCGGTCTTCTTGGGTCACTATTGCCTGCCACCTGCCGAACCAAAGGTGATGGACAACGTCGCTTGTGTTGACGGTTGCGTAACCTGCGACAAGGTGCTTTGGGCATATCGCTATGATGGCGAGCGGACCTTGTCGGCCGCCCGTCTAGCCTCTTCAAGCTGAGGGCTTGCTGATCGAGACTTAGTTTCTGGAGACGTCGCCGCAGTTCGAAGAAGTCTTCACGATCTCCCACTCACCTTTCCAACGGTTCCACTTGGAAACGTTTACGTCGTGGAGATCGAGCCTCTTCTTGTTGCAGGCGTAGCAGAACATTTCCGCTGCCTCCTCACGGTCGTGGGCGAGAAAGTACTTGTCGCCCGCTCCCGTGTCATCTTCGAGATGATAGTGAAACTTGTACTCGAAGAGTTCAGGTTCCTTGTTTTTTAACTTCATCGTTTCTCCCTGATTAAATATATGCCCGAACGGGGGTATTTGCAAACCGTTGACGAATTTTTCCCGAAGGTTTCAAGGGGAAGAATGTTGCCATACTCTCCGCATTGTCCTAGCGAGAATATATCCCGACCCGAACTTAATCCAAACCAGCCCACGACAATCATGAAAAAGCTCGATCCTTCTCCCAGTCGCCGTTCTTTCATCAAGGGATCTTCCCTCGGCCTTGCCCTTGCCGCATCGGGGAATGTCCTGAGGGGAAAGTCGCTGAAAAAGCCAGCCTCGCCCGCGAAGGTGAAACTGGGTTTCGACAACTTCTCGATCAGGGCCTTGGGCTGGAAGGCGGACAAGCTGCTCGAGTACGCGGGAAAGCAAAAGGTGGACACCATCCTCTTTTCCGACCTGGACGTCTACGAAAGCTTTGACCCGGGTTACCTTAAGGAATTGAAGCAAGAGGGAGATCGACTCGGCCTAGCTATCCAAGCCGGTACAGGCGGAATCTGCCCGACCTCGCCCAGGGAGAACAAGAAGCATGGCAGCGCGGAGGAACACCTGAAGCTGCTGATCAGGGTCGCCAAGGCATTGGGTTCTAAGGCCGCTCGCTGCTATCTGGGGTCCATGCAGGATAGAAAGGGTGAAGGAGGCATCAAGAGACATGTCGACAGCACCATCGCTGTTTGCAAGAAGGTGAAGAAGCATGCCAAGGATGCAGGAGTCAAGATCGCCATAGAGAACCATGCAGGCGACTTGCATAGTCGCGAGCTGGTCGAGCTGATCGAGCGAGCGGGCCCGGACTACGTCGGAGCTACCTTGGATACGGGCAATGCGACCTGGACGCTGGAGGATCCTGTCGAGACGCTCGAGAACTTGGCCCCTTTTGCAGTTTCAAGCGGTATTCGCGACTCCATGGTGTGGGAAAGCGAGAAAGGCGCCACGGTTCAGTGGACCGCGATGGGCGAAGGCTGCGTGGACGTCAGGAAGTTCGCCGAGCGCTGGAAGGCTCTGTGCCCCGGAGCTCCCGTGCAGCTCGAGACCATTTCAGGCTTCGCCAAGCCATTCAATTACCTCGAGTCGGAGTTCTGGGGGCCTTATCAAGGAATTCGGGCGGACGACTTCTCCAAGTTCGTTTCTCTCGCCAAGAAGGGCAAGCCAATCAAGCCTTTCAAGGCTCCAGACGGCGTGGATCGAAAAAAGGCGCAGCAGGATTATCAATTGGCCGAGCTCGAGCGCAGCATTCGCTTCTGCAGGAGCGAACTGGGTCTTGGGATCAAGTCATAGCTTTAAGGAAATGAATACACATAAATCGCAAGACCTTCGAGTTTTCGCAGCTACGCTTTCCGTTTTTGCTGTAATTTGCTTCCTTTTAGGAGTTTTCCCGAAGCTCCATGCCAAGGAGGTTCCGGCCGAGCTACTGACCAAGGTGGACAAGGTTCTGGAGAAGATACACTCGCGTCCTTTGAGCAGCGACGCCAACAGCCCTTGGGTCGTGATGCACGCGGTAATTGCCTTCGAAAAGAATATTGAGGTGCTGGACGTGGAGTCGGGGAAGAAAGTCAATGCAATCGATTATCTGACCAAGCTCGCGAAGTTCGAAGGGAAGCTGATTTATCGAGACGAGAATGGACAGCCAACGCTCCGGACGAGAGGTCCCGGGGACAAATCCTTCCTTGTGCAGGATCACGTCGATCAGTTCCTGTTCGCCTACGCCGATGCCGGCGTAAAGCTCGATCACGAAATACTTTCTCGGTCGGGTAAGAAATTCACTGTTGGGGACAAGCTGAAGTTTGCTCGGAAAGGCTTCAAGGACAACCAAGAGCTCGGCTGGACCATCGTGGCTGCCGCGACGTATGTTCCGTTCGGCGAGAAGTGGGAAGCTGATAGTGGTAAGAGCTACAGGACTGAAGACGTCATGTCGCTGGCAATCAAGAGGGATCCCCGAAGGGAAACCGAGGGTGGCCCTCACCACCTTTACGGCGTTGCCTATGCACTCGATGCTTACCTCAAGCATGGAGGCAAGCTGAAGGGTACTTGGAAGCAGGCTCGCGCCTACCTCGACAAATACCTTGCCTTGACCAAGGAGTACCAGCAGGAAGACGGTGCCTTCTCTGGCTCGGTGTTCTTCCGGGCTTCCCGGCCCCGCACGCCCCGCCACTTGGTCAGCACCACCGGACATGCCTTGGAGTGGATGACTGTAGCCATGTCTCCCGAGGACCTGAAGAAGGAATGGGTCCTAATGGCAGTGAAAAGGCTTGTTGCCGACTTGGAGAAGTTCCCGACCAAGGTGTTCAGCGATGGTGGACTCTACCATGCCGCACATGCCCTGCGCAGGTTCCGTGACGCCACCACAAAGTAATTCTATTTTAAGGTTGAAATGACTCGTATTTCCAGAAGGCCCCTTTGCGGCGCATTTATCGGCATTGCACTGCTTGTCGGGCTATCGGCGAAGGAAATGCCGGTGGTCAAGCCGGAGGAAGTAGGGATGTCTTCCGAGAAGCTGGCCCTAGTGGACGAGATCATGCTTAAGCGTGTGGCCGACAAGAAGCTTGCGGGGGGAATAGTGGCGATAGCGAGAAAGGGAAAGGTGGTGCACTTCGGAAAGTATGGGAAAATGGACCTCGAACGAGATAAACCCATGCGAGCCGATTCAATCTTCCGAATCTATTCCATGAGCAAGGCGATTACCACGGCCGCTGCCCTCATTCTCCTCGAGGAAGAAAAGTTTCAGCTGAAGGATCCTGTCTCCAAGTTCCTGCCGGAATTCAAAGATTTGACGGTGTGGAAGGACGGGCGTGCGGTTTCCGCAACTCGAGAGATGACTGTTCGCGACCTGATGCTGCATACCTCCGGGTTGTCTTACGGTTTCGTTGGAATTGGCCCCGTTCAACTGCGATACAAGAAGGAGAAGCCGATCGATCGTGAGATCAGTACCCTGACCAAGATGACCAAGACCCTCAGCGGAATCCCGCTTGCCCACGAACCGGGAACCCGCTGGCATTACAGCGTCTCCATAGACGTACTTGGCCGACTGATCGAGATTTGGTCGGGGCAGATGCTGGAGGATTTTCTCTCAAAGAGGATTTTTCGTCCATTGGACATGACGGACACCTCCTTTCACCTGCCTAGGGAAAAGCTGGAACGCTTTGCTGCAAGCTATGGTCCCACTTTGTCCGGAGGGTTGAGGTTGACTGACGATCCCGCGAAGAGTCGTTACCTGAAGCCCGCAAGCCTTGCCTCCGGGGGTGGTGGTCTGCTTTCCACTACCCGCGACTACCTTCGCTTTCTGCAGGCTATTCTCGATGGCGGAGAGCTTCATGGCACCCGTATCCTGAAGAGAAAGACCGTGAAGTCGATGACGCGTAACCAGCTGCCGAAGAAGCTTATGCCCATCCGGATCGGCTTGCCGCCGCGAAATGGAATCGGCTTCGGCTTGGGTTTTTCAGTTCGGGTCTCCATGAGCGAGTGGGATCCCGGGGGCAGGGTCGGCGAATTTGGTTGGGGTGGAGCTGCCAGCACTCATTACTGGGTATCGCCGAAGGATGAACTGATAGTCGTGACGATGGAGCAATTTATGCCATTCAACTTTGGCACGGAATGGGCCTTGAAGGAAGTCATCTACGATTCCATCGGGAACAACTAGTTACACCTTTGCTCTGGCTTTATGGGGAAACGAAGCGAACGCCCCGTAATTATCGGTAGCCCTAGGAGTCGTCCAAGGACTCAAGGTCCTTCAGGTGACTTACGTCGCCCCATGACCTGAGGGTCCAGTCTTCCTCGTCCTTCTCCACGATGTTTACGGAGCAATTCATCAGTAGGAATCTTCTGGGAGCTTCAAGAGGAATGCCCGTGACGTGTCGGAAAATCGCCCCAAGTACACCTCCATGGGAGATTACCAGAAGCCTGCCGCCCGGGTGGCGCGAAGCAAAGTCCTCGAGAGCGTCGACGCATCTTTGTTGGAACTGTCGAAAGCTCTCCCCCTCGGGCAAGACGTAATCCGGGCCATCGTTCCTGAAGGAGTGATAAACATCAGGGCAACTGTCCAGCATCTCAGCAGTGGTCATGCCCTGGATGACGCCCAGGTCGCGTTCCCGGATTCTCTCGTCCCTCTCGAAGGCCAAGGCAGAAGGAGCGCCTGCGATCTCCGAGGTTTTTACGGCACGACCTAAGTCGCTAACGAAGCAGGCGTCGAAGGTTTCCTCCTGCAATCGCTCCCCAAGGCAACGAGCCTGATCTTCCCCGCGTTCGGTAAGCGGAGCATCGAGATGGCCTTGCCATCGACCTGAGAGATTCCATTCGGTTTCGCCGTGACGAACCAAAAAAACTTTGGTCTTGATACCCATAAGCATTTAACCTGATAGCTCTTCTTTCCAATGAGTCAGCTTCAAAACTTCTCGGTACGAAAAAGTTGCGTTGTCTCTTTTTCGAGCCTTGCTTAGATTTTTCTGCATGTTGCCCCAAGACATTATTGCACGCAAGCGGGATGGCGAGGAGATCGGAAAGGAAGATTTGCGCGGCTTGGTGCTTGGCTTTGCCGGGGGCGAGGTTCCGGACTATCAGATGTCTGCCTTTGCCATGGCGGTATGCCTACAGGGAATGAGCTTTGGTGAAACCTGCGCCCTGACGGAGGCGATGGTGGAGTCTGGCGAAACTCTGGATTTTTCCGGCTCTGCCAGGTTCGTCGCGGACAAGCATTCCACTGGAGGGATCGGTGACAAGGTTTCCCTCGTTCTGGCTCCTCTTGCCGCCTCTTGCGGGCTTGCTGTCCCCATGATTTCTGGTCGCGGACTAGGCCTGACGGGCGGAACCTTGGATAAACTTGAGAGCATTCCGGGCTTTCGGGTCAACCTTTCCGCAAGCGAACTCGGAAACGTCGTTAATCAATGCGGTTGCGTCATTACGGGGCAGACCGAGGAGATCGCTCCTGCGGACAAGAAGCTTTATGCTCTGCGAGACGTGACTGCGACCGTTCCCTCCATTCCTCTTATATCGGCAAGTATTCTAAGCAAGAAGCTGGCTGCTGGACTGGAAGGCTTGGTGCTCGACGTAAAGTGCGGATCGGGAGCATTCATGAAGACGGAACCCGATGCAAGGGAACTTGCCGAAACCATGGTTGCGGTAGGATCGCGGATGGGTTGCAGGGTGGAGGCTCAGATTACGGAGATGAGTCGACCCTTGGGCCGCACCGCCGGAAACGCGCCCGAAGTGGTGGAAGCGGTGCAAGCTCTTCACGGACAAGGTCCCGATGACTTGATCGAGCTTACTCTTTCGTTGGTCTCGAACATGTTGGCGATGTCGGGAAGAGGTGATGAAGAGAAAGGAAGCAGAGACTTGCTTTTGGACGCCATTTCTTCAGGCAGAGCCTGGGATAGCTTTATCAGGATGGTCGAGCTTCAAGGAGGCGATCCTGCGGCATTCGATGACATCGATGGTTTCGGGGCTGCCAAGTTTACGGAGGAAATAGCCTCGCCTAAGGCTGGATTTGTTTCACTCGTGGACTCTGAAAAGGTTGGCAGAGCAGCATTTGCATTGGGAGCCGGGCGGAGAGATCGGGAGGACTCGGTGGACCACTCGGCAGGAGTGAGTGAGTTGAAGCAAGCGGGGGAGTTCGTAGAGTTCGGGGGAACATTGGCCAAGATTCATGCAAGCTCTTCGCAAGGTCTTGGGGAAGCTCGAGACTTACTGCTTTCGGCATTCGAATTCTCGGAGGAATCTGTCGAGGTCTCTCCATTGATTCTAGCTCGTATTAACGCGGATGACGTTGCCTTGGGATAAGCTCCGGCTAGTTTGCGTATTTTCGTGATTTTTCAATTTGCTTGCCTCGGGGCATTTACTCGCAAATAGATGACAAGGTATCCCCAGGTTCAAGACAGTTCATTCAACAAAGCTCAACCCTCTCCCAAGATGAAATTCAAATTAGTCCACCTTTTTTTTGCCTTCGTCCTCTGCTGCCAGTCCTCAATTTCCCATGCAAACAAGGTTCCTGCTCCGGGTCGTGGCGCATTAAAGGTCGACCGAGGCCCGATTAAGATCGTCCCTCGACCTTTGCCTGGAAGAGGTCGTCCCCTGCCGGGTGGTCGGGAATTGGCGAAAAAGCCTCCTGCTTGGGCAAGCTACCAGCATGTCTTCATCGCAACTCTGGATAAGGTCGTAGCGGGTCCCGTCGGACGCTCTTTTCCTCCGATGTTTACGCACAAGCTAACCTTTACGATCAAGGATTCGATTCGGGGAAACCTGAAACCCGGAGATAGCGTTGAGGTTTCGCACGTCGCTCGCCAGCGAGTTGCTCCTGTTTTCCCCAAAGGGAAGGATTGCGTGGTTGGTGCTGAAAAGAGTCGCGGCAGCATTCAGGCCAAATCGGTGGAGCCTTTTGACGCCAAGACGATTGCATCCATTCGGCTGGCTTGTTCTCTCCCCTTGGGTTGGGCTGGGAATGCGGGACGGATTATCTCTCCGTGGGCAGGTCTGAAGGCAAAATGGCCATCAGTCATCAAGGAAGGCGCCGAGTTTTTCTGTTCCACTTCGGGCAGACCTGCATTGTGGTTTGGTTCCGGAGCTGAGTTTGCCGTGTCGAAGGTGCCTCCCGAGGAGGCGATCAAGTGGACTAATCCCGACGGGGATGGCGAATACAGGATCACCGTCTCCAATACAGGCGAAAAACCCGTCTCGGTGCCCGCTCTTCGGAGGATTGGCGACAAGATACTCTGGCAGGAAAGCGTTGTTATACTCTGTCAAGGTAAGACCTATGCTTCGCCTGGATCCAAAGGTTTGTCGGTGGCGACTTCACCCACGCTTCTAAAGCCGGGACAAAAGTTGTCCGGAGTTATCAACGCCTTGGCTCTAGAGGGCCCGGAGTGGCCGAAGGGTGGTTACCGAATTTCCTTTCAATTCTGTCTTGGCGAGAGAAGCAGTACGCAGTCGTTCTACTACATGTCCCGACACCATGACGGCATCAGGGCGAAGCTCAAGAAGGGACAGTCCATACGATCCCAAGGAGATTGAGCCCTTGTGCTTCTCTTTACCTGATTCCGCTCTTCCTTCCCTTTCAACTCCTCTACTTGAATTGCCATGAAATTATTCTTCGCTTGCTCGTCGTTAGCCCTAATCATCCTTGGCTCTGTTTGCTTTGCTAAACCTGAGGCTCTGGAGATCTCTCTGGATAAGGTCTCTCAACTTCCCGGAGGCAAGGAAGCGGATGGAATTGTTGGGGATTTCCTGATTCGGAATGACAAGATCGAAGCGGTCATTGGTCATTCGACCGCTCTTCGGAAAGCCAATATGGGAACCTTCTGGGGGGCGGCGAACATTACTCCAGGCTGTCTTTACGACCTCACCCTCAAGGGTGCGAACAACGATCAGATCACTGTATTTTCACCTTCCAGGCAGCAAGGAAAGGTTTCCTATGTGCGAATCCTGAATCGGGGCTCGAATGGCGAGGCTGTTGTCGAGGTCGTGGTTTCCGCAGCTGTATCTGGTGGCCTATTCAAGAGGCACGAGTACATCCTGAAGGACGGGTGGCAGGGATTGTTGATCCGTTCAACTATTCGTAATGAGTCCGACAAACTGATCGATGGGCCCGTTACCGACCGTTGGACGAACTTCAGGTCCACGGGAAAGATTGGCTCAATCCACTGGTCGGACAGCATAGATCCCGCGGACAAGGCCGGATATGCCTATGCTTGGCTTCCGGGTAAAGACGGCAAGATTCCCTCGGGAAATGCAAAGTTGAAGAAAGGGGACGAAATAAGGATCGAGCGTTTTCTCGCAGTTGGCAAATCTCCTGCCGAGGCGTTCGGAGTAGTTGCTGAAAGACTTGAGATGGATACGGGAAGGCTTTCGGTTCAACTTAAGGAAAAGGGTGGCCCACCTGTCTCAACGGGGCGTCTGGACCTGACCGTGGCAGGGCAAACGGTTCCTGCCTATCCCGATGACGATGGCAGAATAAGCGTCCTTTTGCCACAGGGGAAGGTTGCGGCAAAGTTCACAGACCATGGTCGGGCAGGTTTCACCAGGGACCTTGTGATCGAAAAAAAATCCATCGATCTGTCCATTTCCGTCGAACCACCCTCGAGAATCACCTTCGACGTCCGCAAGGAAGACGGAAGCTCCTCGCCTTGCAAAGTCCAGTTCATAGGAATCGATGGGACAAAATCTCCCGACCTTGGACCAACGGACAGAGCGCATGGCTGCAAGGACCAGTACCACTCCGAGTCAGGCAAGTTTTCGGTATCCTTGAATCCCGGCAAGTATCTGGTGGTTGTGACACGCGGCATCGAGTTCGATCATTTTGAGAAGGAAGTCACGCTTCTTGCCGGAAAGGAGGTTCAGGTAAAGCTAACACT
>CAZNWO010000115.1:0-2443 GCA_964576585.1 uncultured Puniceicoccaceae bacterium
TTAATGGCGTCCCGGGAAACCGGGGCGCCTTTTTCTTTTACTCCAATCCCCTTGATTGCAGTTCGTTTTCTTCCAGTCCTAGGTAATGGCCTAGCTCGTGGAGGTAGGTGATTCGTACCTCTTCGCTGAAGGTGCGTTCGTCTTCTCCACAGAAGTCCCACAGGTTTTCAAGGAATAAATGTACACTTGGTGGAGTGGGGGGATCTCCCGGTTCATCTTGGTAGGGAATGCCGCAAAATAATCCAAGTAGGTCTTTCTCTTCGCTCCCATCTCTTTGGCGATGATTGGGAGCTTTTTCCAAGATTACTGGGAGATGCTGAGCTTTCGTACGCAATTCTTCGGGCAATTCTTCTTGGCATTGAGCGACTGTCTTTTCCGCAAGAATCAGAAGTTCCTTATGCGAGTAACTCGTCTCGCATGATCGGCTTTCTTCCGAGTTGGGCAATTCGCGGTTCATTTGATTTCCTCCATTAGCGCTGACTTCAAGATAACGCCTTCTCCGTCCAGAGTTCTGTTGGCACTTGGGCTTGCTCCTTTTGGAATCTTATCACTACATTACTTCCCTGCGTATTTCTTGAGTTCAAGAAAAATTATATTTCAATCTAAGAAAACTCAATCATTCGCGTCTTATATCATGAACCATGTTATTTTTGAGCCACGCGAATGCCGGTTTCAGCCGTTAGGATACAAGATCAAGTGACTGAGGAGAGAATCGATTCGGATTCAAGGCCTCGTTCCCTTGCAGGAATCTTCGAGGAAATGGAGGGACCTTTGCTGGCTTTTGCAAACAATCTGATGAAGGATAAAGAGGAAGCGCAAGACATTGTGCAGGAAGGTTTTCTACGCTTGCATCGCCACTTCGACGAAGTGCGTAATCCCGTTCCATGGCTTTATCGTACCGTTCGGAACTTGGCTTACAGTCATGGAAGGAAGTATGGAAGGACGGTTGCATTCAGTCCATTGGCCAGCGACAGCGAAGATGACGGTCCGTCCTTAGACGTTCAGGACGACGAACCCTTGCCCGATGCGCGTATAGAACGAATGGAGTCGGTTGGGTTGGCCATGATTTGCCTGGAACGCTTGACGGATGACGCAAAGGAATTGATCAACATGAAGTTTGTCGAGGAACTCTCCTACAAGGAAATGTCATCTCGAACGGGTATGACGGTGAGCAACGTCGGATACAAGTTGCATCACGCAATTAAATTTCTAGCTACCGAAATGAATAAGGAAGGCGCATTTGCATGAAAGACGAAACTGAAAACTTTCCCTACGATGAACATGATGCGAAGGAGGAGCGATTGCTTGCCCTCCTTCTCGGTGAACTGGATCCGAAAGAGGCGGAGTTGCTCGAGGCGCACATCTCCGAGGATTCGCACCTGCAGTCTCTTCGAGAGAGGTTGGAAAAGTCTCTCGATCTCGTAGAGGAGGCTGCCCGCGGAAAGTCCGTTCTTGATTCCGAGTCACTCAGGCTCGATCCCTCCAGGCGCAGAGAACTAGAGAAATTGTGGATCGAGAAAAAGCCCGAGCCCGATCTCGAACGGGAGAGCGAACCCGTTCCCTTTGAAGTCGTGGCCGAGGACCAGGTGCGTGATAAGAGTTGGTTCATGCGATTTATCCCAATGGCGGCAGCTGCTGCATTGGCTGTTGGAGCAACCGGCATTATCGTTCGTTCATTGATGCAGGAATCTGAGCATCAGGAGGATATGGCTCTTGCGACAGAGAATGCCTCGTTATCCAGGGAAGAAAGAACGGTTGTTGGTATAGTTCGGGAATCTCCTTCTGGAAGGCAGACCGAGAGCGGAAAATCTGGTTCCACGTCTAGGCAGAGAATGGAGTCTCTTCCCGAAGCTAGCAATTTCACTGTGGATTTTGAGGCTACACCCACTTCGGAGCCGAAAACCCAGGCTCTTGAAAAGGTTCGTGATGTTCTTGATCTCAAGATTCAAAACGATTCACGGGAAATTCTTTCCAAACGCATCGCCGAGGACATAGAAGAGATCAATGATGAATTGAGGACTAATGGAGCTGACCTCGCTCGCAGGTTGAATGGGATAAGAAAGGAAAGCGATCAAGATGACGCTACGATTTCCTCGGATGGCAATCTTGACACTGCATTAGAATTCTCATCGAGAAAGGGCTTGCCTGCCGGTTTAGTGGGGTCAGTTGTAGAAGCAGAAGAGCTCGACAAGAGGACTTCGTCCGTGTCCGGTGGCGCTTCCGCCGTGGGGGCGGGCTTGTCGTTGCCTCCAAAACCGGGGGCTGCCTCGCCTTCTCCTGCCCGGGTGGCAGTTCGGGAGAATGAATCGAGGAAAGATGTCATTGTTCCTGCCCGAACCCAAGGTGATGCTGGTGCTCTTGCCTTAATTGCGGACGACGATCGAGTTTCGGCAGCCTTGTCGAATGCCCGAGATCTAGATTACAAGCGCACCAATCTTCCTAA
>CAZNWO010000115.1:2543-5404 GCA_964576585.1 uncultured Puniceicoccaceae bacterium
AAGAGGATAGGGGTTCACTTCCGGTAGTCGATGCTGAGCTGGCGTCAAGGATTGCTTCGCCAGCACCTTTTGCTGCTGAAGCCAAGATGTCTGAGGACTTTAGCTCGATTGTTCGACAGAATAAGAAACCCTCCAAGTTGGCATTTTCTTCTTCGCCTGGTTCAGTTGTGAACAAGGGGGTGGACCTTGATGTATCGAGCAGTGCAATTGTCCATGACAAGTCTAAGTCCAAGGAGAACCAATCGCATTCTTCTCCATCCATCCATCAACCTGCTGCTTCTGCTGGTGCTGTCATTGGAGAAAAAGGCGCCAAAAAGGAGTTGCTCGCTTTCGCTGAGTTTGGCCTAGATGCCCCGGCATCGGAGTCGAAACAAAAGAAATCACCAATCAGGAAAGAGATTGCAGGGAAATCCGAAGAAAAGCTCTCAGGAAGCGAAGACCCACAGGAACAGGCATACTTCAAGTCCGATGCCGAGGCCGACAAATCTATAGTGAAGGCTGAATCATCAAACGACGGGAGGAGTGAAATTCCTACCGAACAAATTGCCGTGGTTGAAAGAGGGGATGCTGCAGTCGATTCAGTTGGCGATACGGGTCTCGCCTTGACCTTTGCTTTGCTTGCCTTTGTTTGCCTATCCTTGGTTTTATTGCTGTATTTTAGGAAAAGAAACAGCTAGTTGCCTATTCGCCAAGGCGTTTGTCGGGGAGAAGGTAGTTCCCAACGTAGTCGCTGACAGCTTCCTCCAGAGAGAAGAACGCATCACCGTAGCCGGCGGAACGAAGTTTGGACACGTCAGCTTGGGTGAAATACTGGTACTTGTCACGTATGGCTTCGGGCATGTCGATAAAGGTTACGTCGGGGTCTTTGCCTAGTGCGGAGAAGATGGCTTGAGCCAAGTCCAGCCAAGAGCGTGCTTGTCCACATCCAAGGTTGAAGAGACCATTGGCTTGCTCGTTTTCGGCAAGGAATAGAGTCATGCGTACGGCGTCCTTTACATATAGGAAGTCCCTGAGTTGCTTTCCGTCCTCGTAGTCGGGATGGTGGCTCCTGAATAGAGTCATGCCGCCCGTTTCTTGTATTTGGGCAAAGGCCTTGGAGACGACTGAACGCATGTCTCCCTTGTGCTCCTCGTTGGGGCCGTAGACGTTGAAATACTTTAGGCCGACAATTTGGGCAAGTTGACCCGAATCACGGGCGTACAGATCGAATTTGTGCTTGGACAGGCCGTACAGGTTAAGGGGGTGGTAGCGTTCGAGATCATCCGTTTTGTCGTCCATTCCGGAGGAGCCGTCTCCATAGGTGGCGGCGGAAGAGGCATAGACGAAACGGATGTCGCGGCCCAGAGCCCATTCGGCAAGTTCCTTGGTGTATAGGAAATTGTTGTCGTGAAGGTAAGCCTCGTTCGTCTCGGTGGTACTTGAGCATGCCCCAAGATGGAAAATGGTGCGTACGTCGGCGAGTTCAGCGGAATCCTCCCGTACGAGTTGGCGCAGTTCGGAGGCGTCGAGATAGCGTTGGTGGGCGAGTGCGTCGAGGTTGCGACGTTTAGCCGGGTTGTTTTCCAGAAAGTCGGCAAGCCACAAATTGTCGAGGTTGCGATTGTTGAGTGCCCAAGCGAGTGCGCTGCCGATGAAGCCGGCTCCTCCCGTTACAATTGTAGTCCCCTTGGAGAGATCGTGCATTTCGGAGGAAAAGACCTGATGATTCCTCAGGCTTGGGCAAGTTCGACGGATCGGTCGCGGGCAGCAGTCACGGCATTTTGGACGAGATCGCGAAAGTTGGCTGCTGCGAAAGTTTCAAGGGCGGCCTGAGTTGTACCGTTGGGCGAAGTCACGTGATTGCGGAGAGTTTCCGGATCGTGCTCGCTTCGAGCCATTAGACGACCAGCTCCAAGGATGGTTTCTATGGCGAGTTCTCGAGCGAGCTCTTTGTCGAAGCCAATGGAAGCGCCGGCTTCCTCAAGGGCGCAGGCAAACTCGAACAGGTACGCGGGTCCGCTTCCACTGATTGCAGTTACGCGGTCGATGTCTTCCTCCTCCTTGACGGCGACCACCTTGCCTAAGGCCGACAGAATTCTTTCAACCTCTTCGCGATCCTGTTCGGTGGGAGTCTGGGCAAAGAGATAGCCGGTGACTCCGGCGCCTATCTGTCCAGGGGTGTTGGGCATGGAGCGAACGACGTTTCGCGCGTTGGAAAACTTTTCCATTAAACTATCGAGGGTTTTCCCCGCCATGATAGAGAGAACGAGGTAGTCCGTGGTTTGGGCGAGAGCATCCGAGTCGAGATCTTCAAGTTGGTGCGGTTTGCAGCCCAGCAAGAGCCTGTTTGGCTGTAAGGCTAAAAGCTCTTGCAGGTTGTCGACTCGATGAATTCCGGTTTCTTGGGAAAGTTTTTCCGAGGTTCCGTCGGGAGCCGAAACGCAGGTCATTTCGTTCGCCTCGAAAACATTCTTGGCCAAGAGGCCTTTCACGATTGCGGTAACCATTTTTCCAGCTCCGACGAAGGCGATTTCAGGTTTCATTGATTGTGTTTTTTAGTCAAGTTCGGGACTTGAATCCTTGTTGAGATTGTTGCATGCGGCAAGGGATGGAGTTGTTACGGTGCCCGAAAGCAGATCGTGCAGGCAACGCCTGTCCTTGTTCAGAAATGCCACGAGAAAATTTATCAACCCAAGGATGAAGAAAGGCGTGAGTACGCATAGAATCGCAAGACCCTTGCAGGTGGATCGAATCAAGGTCATAAGGAAGTTGGGTCTTTCTCCCGTCCTTGAAAGAGCTTGGAGGCCGAATGTTGCCTTGCCTAGTGACTTGCCCTCGAAGCATGCCTCGCCAATAAAGCAGTATGCAGGAGGAATGCAGAG
>CAZNWO010000115.1:5504-10461 GCA_964576585.1 uncultured Puniceicoccaceae bacterium
GTAATGCGATGGTACCATGATGCGGGCGCCAAGGTGTCTGTTCGAGAGCCTTTTGGCTCGAGGTGCGAAGAGATCGGCATCAGGTGCGGGGATACAGCTCCGGATCAGACTCTCGTCGCCAATCGGTGTGCCTTTACAGTGTTGCGCATCAGCATGGCGACCGTCATCGGTCCCACCCCTCCGGGAACAGGGGTAATCTTTGAGACGATGGGGGCGACCTCGTCAAAAGCTACGTCGCCGACCAGTCGATAGCCTTTTTTTGCGGTCGAATCCTCCACACGATTAATGCCTACGTCGATTACGACTGCACCGGGTTTCACCATGTCGGCGGTCACGAAGTTGGGGGAGCCAATTGCGGCTACCAGGACATCGGCTTCTTTTGTTACGGAACCTAGATCTGTTGTCCTTGAATGACAAAAGGTGACGGTCGCGTTGCCGGGAATGCCCTTGCGCAGTAGGAGTAAGCCCGCAGGTTTGCCAACGATCAGGCTACGACCCAGTATCACCGCTCTCTTTCCTTCGGTTTCAGTCCCTGAGCGTTTGAGTAACTCGAGAATTCCTGCAGGAGTGCAAGCGGCGAAGGCATCTTCATCTTCTTGGCACAAGCGTCCGAGGTTGTTGGCGTTGAAGCCGTCGACGTCCTTAGCCGGCAAGACATGGTTGAAGATTGTCGTTTCCTCGATTTGAGGGGGTAGAGGCGCCTGTACGAGAATACCATGTATGGCGGGGTCGGTGTTGAGGACCTGGATCTCCTGCTTTAACTCGGACTCGGAAATGGATTCGGGGAAAACGCTCAGCCTACTTTCCACACCGATCTCGGCTGCGGTCTTTTGCTTTTTCTTGACGTAGGAAACCGACGCGGGGTCTTCGCCGACACGCACAAAAGCGACGCACGGCTTGCTTCCCGTCAGCAGGGAAACCTCTGACTTTAGCTCCTCGATAATTTGCCGGGCGACATCGTTGCCGTCAATAAGCTGCATGGAATTTTGCTTTGCGCAGTTGAAAGGGCAAGCCCTGAGGGCGGCTTATCCCTCGGGTTATAAGATTGGACTAGTTTTACAGACTATTCGCGGCCCCTGATTAACCTAGCTCGAATGATCAAGTCCTTGGAGCCTTCCTCCACGGTTTCAAGCTTGCCTAGAATTGTCACGGTGCGGTCTCGAAAGTCCAGAGGATTGATGGCCCGCATCCCGTCGACGTCCACGTAGGCAAGGCGCTTGCCTGCGGTATTCAGCAATTGGTAGGGGAAGTCCTTCTCGTAACCAAGTTTGCGTGGCTTCAGCACTAGTTTCCCGTCGAAGTTTCGGTGGAGGCTGATTGCTGGGGGAGGGAAGGGAGGTTTGATCGGCAGGAGACCCTTTCCGGGGTTTTGCTGCTCGGTTTCGATCGGAGGTAGCTCCTTGATGGGAGCGGCGGTAGTCTTCTCGGCAGGATCGGTGCCATTTTCACCTTCGTTCCATTTTTCACGGCCCAACACCACGGGTTCAACTTCCTGCTCATCATCTTTTGCCAATTCCCCGATCGGCTTCTGGAATGCCGCAGCCAAGGAACCGGGGGGAGGCGTGGATCTGAAGAGCGGGCTTTCTCGCCTCAGGCTCCTTACGACCGGGCTTTCTTCTCCGGCGTCAAGCTGGGCGGGGTTCAAGGCTTGAGCGTAAAGGGGCGGTGCAATCGAAGCTAGCGGAAGAAGAATCAGTAGTAAGGTTGCCGAGCTGTTAAGTTTCGTCTGCTTTGCCATCATGTTTTTTTGGTAACGGTTTCTCGTTCAAAGAGCAAATCAATTTCTTCCGGAGTTAGTTCTTTAACTTGTCCAAGGGCCAGTTTTCTCGGAGAAAAACGACCTATTCTCGTGCGCCTCAGGCGTTCCACCTTGTATCCGAATGCCGAGAAAATTCGGCGAATTTCTCTTTTTTTCCCATGTCCCATCACCACTTCGACTTTCTTGTTGTGGTCTTGGTTCGATTTTCTTCGCAAAACTTTGTCGATTCGCAAGAATTCTCCCTCAAGTTCCTTTCCTTTTTCCAAAAGGGGCAAATGCTTCGATTCCAAAGGGCGAGAAAGTTTCAGGCTGTAGGTCTTTCTGATCTCGGAAGATGGATGGGTTACACGATTGGCCAAGGCACCGTCGTTGGTCATGATGAGGAGTCCCTCGCTGTCCTTGTCCAGCCTCCCGGCGCAAAAGAGTCTCTTTCCTGCAAAACTTTTCGGCAAGAGGTCCATGACGATTAGGTCGGCATGCGGATCTTCGTTGGTGCAGGCATACCCTCGCGGCTTGTTGAGGACTAAAACTACTTTCTTTTGCTTTTTGTCGACCAAAGGTCTTCCATTCAGTCTCACCATGTCGCTTGATGGGTCCACTCGATTGCCCAAGACAGCGGTTTCACCATTTAGCGTGACTTTCCCTTCCTCGATCAGGGCTTCGGCCTTCCGTCTCGAGCAAATGCCCTGTTCGGCGATGAACTTCTGCAACCTTATGCTGCCGGGTGAGGAGTTCGCGGCTTCACGGTTGCGAGATTTTTCTTGTCGCTTCTTGTTCATCTTGATTCACGGGTTGCTAAGTGAATCGATTTTCTCATGATTGGCTTCAATGTTATCAAACAATCCTTCATAGCTTTTTCGAATCCATAAATCAACCTTATGACAGAAGAGAATTCACCCAAGCTTGCCTTGGTCACTGGAGCTGGTCGCGGAATAGGTCGAGCCATTGCCGAAACCTTGGCTCGGGATGGAATGGAAGTGATCTGCGTCAGCAAGTCGTCAGCTTCATGTGGTTCCGCGGCCGAGGCAATTAACGCTGCCGGCGGCAAGGCCGAGGCACTGCCCGTGGACGTTGCGGATGCCGAGGCAGTCCTCAATGCATGCGAAGAAATCCTTGGCGCGAGAGAATGCGTGGACGTTCTTGTGAACAATGCCGGTATCACAAGGGACAACTTGCTTTTCCGGATGGGCGAGGAAGACTGGAACGACGTCCTTTCGACAAACCTCTCCAGTTGCTTTCATTGGACCAAAGCCCTTGGCAGACCCATGACTAGGAAACGCTGGGGGAGAATCGTGAACGTTACCTCCGTGGTGGGCATTGCCGGAAACGCAGGTCAGGCAAACTATGCTGCCGCCAAATCGGGCATGATCGGCTTCACCAAGAGCTTGGCCCGAGAGTTTGCCGCTCGTCAGGTTACGGTGAACGCCGTGGCTCCGGGATTTATTGAAACCGACATGACTTCCGGCTTGGACGAGAGAATTCGAGAAGCGGCTGTAGGAAGCATTCCGCTGAAGCGTTTCGGCCAAGTCGAAGACATTGCCGAAATGGTTGCTTTTTTATGCTCTGAAAAGGCATCATACGTCACGGGGCAGGTTTTTTCGGTTGACGGCGGCATGGTCATGTGAACAAGAAAAACCCTACAATTTTAATTCTTATTTGAACTATGTCTGAAAGCAACGCCGACCGAGTAAAGAAAATCATCACCGAACAGCTCAACGTTACCGATGAGCAAATAACGCCCGAGGCCAGTTTCATAGACGATCTTGGCGCCGACTCCCTCGATCAAGTCGAGCTGGTAATGGCCCTGGAGGAGGAATTTGGCCAAGAGATTCCTGAGGATGAAGCCGAAAAGCTTCAGACCGTAGGGGCTGTCATCGAGTATATTGACGGGAAGTCTTAACTTCCTGCAGAACCATCCACGGTTCGTCGAACCGTTTGGAGATTACACTCGTTCATGTCCGACGTCCGCAATTCCACTCGCGTAGTCGTTACTGGCATTGGCGTGCTTTCGTCAATAGGGCACGACATTGATTCCTTTTGGGATTCACTTGTCTCGGGTCGGTCAGGCATAGGTCCGGTGACCCGCTTCGACACGAGCGACATTACCAGCAAGGTCGCATCCGAGGTTAAGGATTTCGATCCCGCCTCCGAGATGGACCCAAAGGAAGTTCGTCGCAACGATCGCTACGCACACCTTGCCGTGGCAGCCGCTCGCCGTGCAATGACCGATGCGGGTCTTTCTCGTGAAGATTTACAGCCTGAGCGTACCGGCGTGCTGGTTGGTTCCGGCATCGGTGGCATGGAGACGATCGAGACATCGATGACCGTCCTTCTTGAGCGAGGCCCACGCCGCGTCTCACCCTTCATGATTCCTTCCCTGATCGCCAACATCGCAGGAGGTGTCATTGCCATCGATTTGGGTGCCCAAGGACCCAATTTCGGCATAGTAAGCGCCTGCTCCTCCGGTTCCCATGCGATCGGTGAGGCTTTACGCATGCTACGTTCCGGTCTTTCGGATGTTATACTGGCAGGAGGCAGCGAGGCTTGTGTTACGCGTATAGGCTATTCCGGCTTTTGTTCCATGAAGGCCATGAGCACCCGCTTCAACGATGAACCTGCTCGGGCTTCGCGTCCCTTCGACTCCGGTCGAGACGGTTTCGTCATGGGTGAAGGTTCCGGCATCCTCATTCTCGAGACCTTGGATCATGCCAAGGCTCGTGGAGCCAAGATATATGCCGAGCTTGCCGGCTATGCCGCCACCTGCGACGCTTATCACATCACATCACCCGATGTGGAAAGCAAGGCGCTCACTCAATGCATGAAGCTTGCCTTGGACGATGCCGCTGTTTCTCCCGAGGATATTTCCTACGTTAACGCCCACGGTACCTCGACTCCCTACAACGACCGATCCGAGACCCTCGCGATCAAGAACGTCTTTGGGGCTCATGCCCGCAACGGGCTTGCCGTCAGTTCGACCAAGTCCATGACCGGTCACCTGCTTGGCGCCGCAGGGGCAATTGAAGCCGCCGCCGTATGCAAGGCGATTCAAACTAACCTTGCTCCACCCACCATCAACTACGAGGAGCCCGATCCCGAGTGCGACCTAGACTATGTCCCGAACCAAGCGAGGGAAACCTCTATCCCCGTTGCCATCAGTAACAATTCCGGGTTCGGCGGCCACAACGCCTCCCTCGTCTT
>CAZNWO010000116.1:0-1564 GCA_964576585.1 uncultured Puniceicoccaceae bacterium
GACGAGCACATCAAGCCCAACGACCCACTCTTTTGGACCCGATCCATGCAGAACTGGGACCACATGTGCGCAGACTGCCACTCGACCAACTTAAGAAAGCGCTTCGACGAAAAGACCCAAGTCTTCTCCACCATCTATTCGGAAATGAACGTCGCCTGCGAGGCTTGTCACGGTCCCGGAGCAAAGCATGTGGAGATGGCCAAGGCGGGAGCCGACTGGCAAGGACTGCCCCACTTCGGCCTGGCCGACGTAAACTCCACCAACAAGCGGCAGCTCGAATCCTGCGCCAAATGCCACGCCCGGCGCGGGTTTGCTCACCCCGGGCACCACGCGGGCTCGTCCTTTCACAACCACTTCCTCCCCGAAGTCGCCCAGCCATGGGCTCCGGACATGAGCGTTCCCACCTATCACGTGGACGGACAAATCGACGACGAAGTCTACGTATATGGCTCCTACGTCCAGAGCAAGATGTACCACGAGGGAGTAAAGTGCGTGGATTGTCACGACCCGCACACCGCACGCACCTACGTGAAGGGAAACCAGCTTTGCATGCGCTGCCACTCGCCCAAGCCGGACAACCCCACCCTCTACGATTCCCCGGCGCACCACTTTCACCCCCAGGGCTCGAAAGGCGCCCAGTGCGTCGAATGCCACATGCCCGAGAAAACCTACATGGTGGTGGACCCGAGGCGAGACCACAGCATACGCATTCCCCGCCCCGACCTCTCGGTGAAGTTCGGCACACCCAATGCATGCAATCGTTGCCACGACGACAAAGACGCCGCTTGGGCAGCCCAAAAGATTAGCGACGTCCACGGCCCCGACCGCCCTCGCGAAGTTCGCCACCCAGAGGCCTTCCACGCCTTTCGCCGGAACAAGCCCGAGGCGGAAAAGCTCCTCCTCGACACCATTCGGGACAAAGAAGCCCCGGCCTTCACTCGGGCGGGCGCCCTGCTCGCCCTGCGCCGGTTTCTGAGCGAGGGAGCCACCGCCGAGGCCAGAGCCAGACTAAAGTCGCCCGAGCCAACCATCCGGGTTGCCGCCGTGTCCAAGCTCGAGAGCCTTCCCGACACCGACCTGCTGACCGCCCTCGGCCCCATCCTCGCCGATCCAGTCCTTACCGTCCGCACGGAAGCTGCCCGCATCCTCGCCCGCCTCCCCGCCTCCTCCTTTTCCGTAGCCGTCGGAGACCAATTCAACCGAGCTCTCAAGGAGCTCAAGGCCCGCTACAGTCACAACCTCGACCGCCCCGAGTCCCACCTATCCCTCGGCATCCTCGCCGAGAACCGACTCAAACCCAAGGAAGCCGAGAAGCACTACCGCTCCGCCATCGAGCGTGAGTCCACCTATGTGCCCGCCCGAATGAACCTTGCCACCCTGCTCAGCAGGCAAGGCCGCAATCGAGATGCGGAAAAGCTGTTGCGGGAAGTCGTCCGGCTCGAACCAGGCTGGGGCGAGGGCCACTACAACCTCGGTCTCCTCCTCGCAGAGGATTCTTCCCGCCTGTCACGGGCCGCCGACCACCTCAAGCGGGCCGCCCGACTACTGCCCGAAAGAACCCGGG
>CAZNWO010000116.1:1664-2780 GCA_964576585.1 uncultured Puniceicoccaceae bacterium
AAAAGATTCGGCGATCGAGAATCAGGATTCTGAATCGGCGCCTTTTTTCTTTCCGCCTTTCTTTCCACCCTTCGGCTTCTTGGCTCCAGGCTTACCTCCAGGAGCTCCGGGTCGGGCACCGGGCTTTCCACCAGGTCGAGCGCCGGGCTTTGGGCGAGCAGCCATGGCGGCCTTGCGCTCGTCTTCGTTCAGCTTGCCGTCGCCGTCCTTGTCGAACTTCGCGATGAATTCTTTGCGGCGCGCTTCCATCGCCTTACGCATCTCGGCCCGCTCGTCCTCGTTCAACTTGCCGTCTCCGTCCTTGTCGAACTTCTTCATGAGTTGGGGCGGAAGGCGTCGGGCGCCCCCCTTCGAGGCCATGGCCTTGCGCAACTCGGCGCGTTCGGCGTCGTTCAGCTTGCCGTCTCCGTCCTTGTCGAACTTCTTGAGCAATTCCTCGCGAGAGGGACGTCCCTCCGGCGGTCCGCCCTTCTTGCGTTCTTCCTTCTCGGCATATGCAGACAGTCCGCCGGCAAGCATTGCCGCGACCAAAATGGTTGAAATCTTCTTCATACGGGTAATCTCCTTGGTTTTGGTTTTTGAGTGAGGAAACCTAGATGCATCCTCTGCGCCGGTCTTACCGCATTCCACAAGTCCTTGAAAGACAATATGGTATAATAAACCCGAAGGTGTCGGGGAAAATAAGGAGTTTGATTGTCGGGGAATAATTCCCGATTTCCACGGGATGCTCGGGAATTATTACCCACTTTGCGAGCATCCGCCATACCTTGGAATTGGGAGGCACGTGCCACGAAAGCCAAAGTTTTGTTCTAGCCTTCTGGGATCGTGAACTATATGCGAAAACCAGATGTACGTCAGCAGGATCAGACGAAAAAGGGAAGGTGCAGCCGCCTTTCTTCTGGCATTGGGACTGAGCGGAATAATGCGGGAAGCATTTGGCTGGCACGTGGTCGCGACCTTTATACCGAGTGTCCTTTGCTGCGGCTACTGCCTGCACTTGCTGCGGCCCAAGATGATGGAGTTCAAGCTCAAGTGGCTGCTCTGGGTATCGGGACCTCTGGCGGTAGTGTTCGTGGTCTACATGGTGTCCGAGGGAAAAGAGGTGGGCGAGATCTT
>CAZNWO010000116.1:2880-5779 GCA_964576585.1 uncultured Puniceicoccaceae bacterium
AGGGAAAATGCCCGGGCCGTGCTAGAGGTAGAAGCGCTCGAGGCCCTCGACGACGATGTCGAAGGCGGTAGGAACGTCATCCACGACTTGAAAGAGCTCTAGGTCCTTGGGAGAGATGACTCCCCAGTCGACGTACTTCTCGAAGTTTATTAGTCCATCCCAGAAGTCCTTTCCGTAAAGGAGGATAGGAATGGTCTTTCCGAGCTTCTTGGTCTGGATGAGCGTGAGGGTCTCGAAGAGCTCGTCCATGGTACCGAAGCCTCCGGGAAAGACGACGAGTGCCTTGGCATGATAGAGAAAGAAGAACTTGCGGACGAAGAAGTAGTGGAACTCGAAGGAGAGCTCGGGCGAAGCGAACTCGTTAACGCCTTGTTCGAAGGGCAGGCTGATACCAAGAGCGACGGATTTTCCGCCTGCCCGGTGGGCGCCCTTGTTGGCGGCTTCCATCATGCCTGGGCCACCTCCTGAGCAGACTAGGAAGCGTTGGTCGGGATCGCGAATCTTGAGGGACCACTCGGTGAGCTTTTCCGACAGCTCCACGGCTTCCCCGTAGTACTTCGAGAGACGCACGACTTGCTCTGCCTTTCGGACGGCGGCGTTCTGCTCGGAATCACGTTCCCCCTCGGGAGGAAGCTCGGCAAGGAGGTCGTCCAACTGCTTGCGAGCGTCGGCGGGATCCTTCGATCGGGCGGAACCGAAGAAGACGATGGTGTTGTTGACCTCGTTCTCGGTAAGGCGGTGCTCGGGCTCGACCAGCTCGCACTGGACGCGGATGGCGCGGGCCTCGGGGCTGTTGAGAAACTTGTCGTTCTTGTAGGCTTTGGGGGGCTGGTGTGTCATGTGGGTAAGGGGTTCAGCTCTTGCTCGACTCAGTGCCTTGCTTCTTGTTGTGCATGTAACGCATCTGCAGAACCTGCACGGCCAATGCGAAACCCATCGGGACATAGATGAGCTTCTTGTCCACATGCCAACCGTGACCTTCCATGAAGATGGTTACGCCGATGACGATGAGAAACGCAAGGGCGAGAATCTTGAGGGAAGCGTGAGCGAGGATAAAGTCGCCGATTGGCTTGGCGAAGAAGAGAACGACGGCGAAAGAGACGATGACGGCGGTGATGATGACGGTTTGGTCGTTGGTCAGGCCTACGGCGGTGATTACTGAATCGAGGGAGAACACGACGTCCAGGATCACGATCTGGCCCACGATGGCGGAAAAGGCTGAGCCGCCCGCCTTGGCGGCTTCCTCTTGGGAGAGCTCCACCGTGACGTAGATTTCCTTCACCGCCTTCCAGATGAGGAAGAGCCCGCCCGCCATGAGGGCGAGGTCACGCACGGAATAGTCAAACCATTCGGGGGCGCCGGGGAAGGCGGGCTCGGTAAGCTCGACCAACCAGAGTCCGCCGAAAACCATCAGGATGCGGAAGAGCAGGGCCAAACCCAAGCCGATGTTGCGGGTCAGGTTGCGCTTCTCCTCCGGAAGGCGCCCGACGAGAATGGCGATGACGAGGACGTTGTCCACGCCCAGGATCAACTCCAAGCCCACGAGCAAGGCGAACAAGCCGATCAAGTCCGTATCCATCTAGCCAAGAATTTCGGGGTAGGTTGGACCAGAGAAAGGAGGGAAGGAAAGTTCAGGCATCCTTGTTGAGAATCGTCTGGGTGGGAAAGGCTAGGTCCAGTCCTTCATCGGCGAAGCGACGCAGGATAGCGAGGTTGATCGAGGTCTGCGTAGCCAAGATGTCCGAACCTTTGGTGATGCGATAAACGAAAACCAAGTTCAGGGAGAAGTCGCCGAATTCGTTGAACCCGACCGCAAGGTTGTCCTCGAGGTCCTTCTTGTGCTCGTCGGCAATCTCCCGAAGAACTTCCATGGCTCGGTTGACCTTGCCCTCGTCCATGTCGTAGGTCAGCCCGAGCTTCACCACGATCTTTCTGCAGGATTCGGAGGAGATGTTCTCGATCGCCTTATCGGAGATGTTGGCGTTGGGAATCGTCACCATGCGGCCGTCGAGGTTTTCCAAACGGGTGCTGCGCAGGCCTATTTCCTTTACCGTGCCGTCGAAGCCGCCGACCTTAATACGGTCCTTGAGGCCGAACGGCTTGTCCGTGAAAATGGTGAAGCCGCCGAAAAGGTTGGCAAGCGAATCCTTGGCCGCCAGCGCGAAGGCGAGGCCGCCGACACCGAGACCGGCGAGGACGGTGGTGATGTCGTAGCCCGCGTTGTCGAGGGCCAGAATTATGGCAACCACCCAGACGATCGTACGCAAACCTCGGCGAACGATGGGAAGGAGAACGTCGTCGAGATCGGTCTCGGTGTTCTCGAAATAGGGTGCGGCGTACTCGTCGAGGATGGCCTCGAGAATACGGCAAAAGAGCCATGCGACGAGCAAGGTCATGACAACCGAGAAGAAACCGTTCAGCCAGACTTCGGCACTTGGGTAGGTGGAGAAGTCGAGATACTGAAAACCCAGCCAGGCTCCAATCAGAGCACCCGCTAGGACAAGGGGTTTCTCGAAGGTCTCCACGAGCATGTCGTCCAGCTTGGTCTTGGTCTTGTCCGTCAGTTTCTTGACGTACTTCTCCAAGAACCAATAAAGCGTGCGGGCGATCAGAATTACACCAAGGATGATGAACATGGTGATGATCCAGTCCTTGACGCTGTTGCTCAGGAAAGACTTTTGAAGCCATTCGAACTCGTTCAAATCGATTGCCGGCAGAAGCACAATTTGCTCAGGCATGACTAATTCTTTTCAATGGATAGATTAATGAAAAATGGAAGATGCGTCAGGATAATCCTCAAAGGTATGGATAGGCAATAAACTAATGTGCGGGCTGATGCAGTTCGAAAATATTATTGTAAATTGTGAAAAAAGTCCAAAAATCTTGGCATTTGGATATT
>CAZNWO010000116.1:5879-10277 GCA_964576585.1 uncultured Puniceicoccaceae bacterium
GGAGGGAGCGAACCGCACCTCCCGGATCCATTCCTTGAGCGCGAAGACGACCACGAATCCCACTACAAGAAACTGGTCTTGTCCGTGGAGACAGGCTGCGAAAACCTTCGGGGCTTTCTTGCCGCCCTGTGCTCCAAGTAAGTTAAACACATCCTCTCTCGCAGCACTTGGTTCCAGGCCACGCAAGCCGTCGAGGTCTGCGGAAGCTTACCTTCAGTAGAACTTGTTTGCCCGACAGACGAAGCTTTCCTTAGCATTCCGGCGTGAATGGCATTCACGAGAGGAAACGGCAATTCGAGAAAAACGGCTTCGTTTGCATTGAAGGCTTCTGCGATACCGAGCAGTTACTTGAACTGGAAGCAGCTCTGTCGAGATTCATTCAGGTCGTCGTCCCAAACTTGCCCCCCGAAGAAGTTTTCTACGAGGACAAGAGCAACAAGGCTACGCTCAAGCAAATTCAGCGAATGCACCAACACGACGAATTCTTCGGCGACTTCATGCAGGACAAGCCCAAACAGCTGGCCGAGGAACTGCTGGGAGAAGATGTGCGCCCAAAAAACCTCCAGTTCTTCAACAAGCCTCCGGGCAAAAGCATGGCCACGCCGGCTCATCAGGACGGCCGCTACTTCATGCTCGATCCATGCAATGCCGTTACCATGTGGATGGCGCTGGACCTCGTGGACGAGGGGAATGGGTGCGTGCGTTACCTTCGGGGCTCGCACCTCGATGGACTGCACCCGCACGGCCGCACCGGGACGCTCGGGTTCTCGCAAGGCATCACGGACTTCGGGGAGAACGAGACTCGGGATGAAGTCCCCTGCCCCGCCCAACCCGGCGACCTGCTTGCCCACCATGCGCTAACCATCCATCGCGCCGATGCGAACCTCAGCGAAAATCGTTCCCGGCGCGCATTGGGCTTTATCTTTTACGGCAAAAGCGCCAAGGAGGACGCAAAGGCCCACGAAGCTTATCAACGCCAGTTGGCCGAGGAAATGACTGCAAAAGGAAAGATTTGAACATGAAAAAACGAATCGCGTTCGCATATTTGACGGCTGGTCTCCTGCTCTGGGCAAAAGCGACCACGTTCGCGGATGATCGAATGCCCCGAGCCTACCGCATACCGACCTTGGACCTCTCGGGGCAAAAGCATCGCCAAATCGTCGTGGACCGCGAAAAAGGCCGGTACCTCGGGCATCCCTCCACCGTCCTGCTGGAAGACGGCAAGACCATGCTGATCGTCTACCCGAAGGGGCACGGCAAGGGAAGCATCGTCTACAAGCGAAGCAAGGATGGAGGGAGGACCTGGAGCGATCGCCTGCCGACTCCCGACAGCTGGGCAACCAGCAAGGAGGTCCCAACGATTCATCGAGTGGTCGACGCAAAGGGCAAGAAGCGTCTCATCATGTGGTCGGGTCTATACCCCGCCCGCTTGGCAACCAGCGAGGACGATGGAGCAAGCTGGAGCGAGCTGAAGAAAGCCGGCGACTGGGGCGGCATCGTGGTGATGGGCTGTCTGGAAGCCCTCAAGACGGGAAAGGGAAACTACCTAGCCATGTTTCACGACGACGGTCGCTTTTTCTCCTCCAAACCCCGGCGGAAGAACCCACCAATCTTTACCTTGTACAAGACCTTCTCCAAGGACGGCGGCCTCACCTGGTCTTTCCCCGAGGCCATTCTGGCCCGATCCGACGTCCACCTCTGCGAACCCGGGATCATTAGAAGCCCGGACGGAAAGCAACTTTGCGTCTTGCTTCGCGAAAACAGCAGGCGACGCAATTCCTACGTCATCTTCTCCAACGACGAGGGAAAGTCCTGGAGCAAGCCCCGTGAGCTCCCCGCCTCCCTGACGGGAGACCGCCACACCGGCAAATACCTTGCGGACGGCAGGCTGTTCATCTCCTTCCGCGACACGACTCACGAGACGCCCACCAAGGGCGACTGGGTGGCTTGGGTCGGAACCTACGATGATATCGCAAAGGGCAACGAAGGCCAATACAGGGTTCGCCTGATGGACAACAGCAGCCGTTGGGACTGCGCCTATCCGCCTGTGGAGGTGCTGCCAGACGACACCATAGTCACCACCACCTACGGCCACTGGACGAAAGGAGAATCCCCCTACGTCGTCAGCGTGCGACTGAAGCTCGCGGAACTCGACGCCATGGCCAAGAGGAAGGAATTCCTGAAATGACGCATGGCGGTTGAACTCTACTCCATTACCACATAACAAGCCAAGAAGTGAAGATTGAAGGACTAATCGCCGCCCCGCACACGCCCTGCAAGCCCGATCATTCGCTTAACCCTGAAGCTGTGGCGGATCAAGCCGCTCACTTTGCAAAGACAGGCGTGGCAGGCGTTTTCGTGGGAGGAACCACGGGCGAATGCCACTCCTTCAGCACCGCGGAACGCATCGAACTGATGCAGGCTTGGGGCGAGGCAGCCCCTAGAAACGGGCTACTGAACGTCGCTCACGTCGGGCACAACAACCTCCCCGACGCCCAAGCCTTGGCGGAAATTGCCGAGGCCACCGGGGCCGACGCCATTGGAGCCATGGCCCCCACCTTCTTCAAGCCCTCCACCGTCGACCAATTGACCGAGTGGTTTGCCTCGCTGGCGCAGGCCGCCCCGGAGCTGCCATTCTACTTCTACGACATCCCGTCCATGACCGGGGTAAGCCTCGATACCGAGGAATTCCTGAAACGCGGCCGGGAGCGAATCCCCTCCCTCGCAGGTGTAAAGTTCACCAACCCGGACAAGGACCTCCTCAGCCAATGCCTCGAGGTGGAAGGCGGCGCCTTCGACATCCTTTTCGGCACCGACGAAAAGCTTCTCGAGGGACTGGACGTCGGCTGCCGAGGCGCAGTCGGGAGCAGTTACAACTTCGCGGCTCCAATCTACACCCGCATCATAAGCCTTCGGGAGCAAGGAAAGCAGGAGGAAGCCCGCCTCTGGCAGTCTCGCTCCGCGCAGATGATCGAACTACTCTACGAATACGGCTACCTGCCTGCCGCAAAGACGGTCATGGGGATGATTGGGATCGACTGCGGTCCCGCTCGCCAACCTCTCGCGAACATTGGCTCAGGCGAAGTGTCGATGCTTCAGAAGCAATTGCATGAGATGGGCTTCTTCCACTGGATCGAGCAGTAGGGACGAGGCTCGCATAAAATTCCGATTTCTTGCCTGCAAACCGTCAAAACAAATCTCCCCGCAGGCTTGACCCCTGCTGTGGGGAAGTTAGGGTAAGGGAATGAAAATACTAAAAGCTACAATTCTTTTACTGTCCATGTTCTTGTTGTCCTGCGGTCAAGACGGCAAAACTCCGGCGAGCGATGATTCAAGCGGCTGTTGCGATGCAAACGACACCTGTTGCGATGCAAACGAGACCGATGAACAGAACGTCTCGACGGAAGCGAACGAGAGCAACGAACAGAACGCCTCGGCGGAAGCAAACGAAACCAAAGAACAGAACGCCTCCACGGAAGGAAATCAGACCGCTCCCTAAATCAGCCCGAAACCATCCCCTGCCAACTCGCCCCTACCCAACGGGGAAGAGCCCCGCAGGCTTGACCGCCGCCGTGGGGAGGAAAAGGATTAGTCGCGGGGTTCCCAAAACCTACGTCCGAAGCAAAAGCAGTGAAGGGCAACTGCCAGTTGACCGTTTCGACTGCGGATGTCATAGTATCCTTCCCAGCTTCAGCGGGGCTTAAGGCACTTGAAATCCGCTGAAGACGCTTCTTTTGCGGAGGAAACAATCGGCTAACCACGGCGGAACGCCGCAGCGTATGCCCGAATCCACTTTGGGAATCGACAGGTTGACTGTTAGCTAGGTCCATTGGAAACCCCACGACGGCAAATATCCTGCCCGCAAACCTACGAGCAAGTCAAGCCGGGGAAAGCACGACGTCAGCCTCCTACTAACCCACCCCTACTCCTCCGAGAGGAACCCCCGCAGGCTTGACCGCCGCCGTGTGGCGGTCATCCTCTTCCGGCGTTAACGACGCCGGAAGAAACCTGCCCCGCCGTCTACACGGGCAACAAGCTTGCGAACGACGACCCCGAGCGATACAGCCGAGTGGTCCAGCAACTGGCGGAGGGGAAACCGCTGTCGCGAATCGCCAAGACCGAGAAGGTAAGCCCCGACACGGTCATGGCGATCTCCAAGCGGGAGAGCGAGACCGTGGAGGCCGTCCAGAGGATGACCCAGGGGCTTACGACCTATGCGAGCCAAGCCTGCCTCATGCGCATCATCGACAAGCTGGACAAGGACGAGATCCCTCCCGGCGTGTTGCCCATTTGCTTCGGCATCCTACGCGACAAGGAGCGGCAGGACCTGGGGCAAGCCACGCAGACCATCGAGGTCAAGCGCACGCTCACCATCGAAGAGGTGAAGCGTGAGCTCGA
>CAZNWO010000117.1:0-3425 GCA_964576585.1 uncultured Puniceicoccaceae bacterium
CGGGAGGCTAGTGTGGCTTGAAAGGCGCGACCATATCCGCTTCGTATCAGGAGAGCTTCGTCGAGGTATTCATCCTGCTCGTTGCGATTTTGGGCAAGCATGGGAATGGTCTTGGCGGGAACGGTCGGGGCTTCCAGATAGGTGAGGATGGTGCAAAGCTCGCGGTTAAGCGCGTCCGTGCCGGCGGGATAGTGGGGGTCCAGCTTGTTCACGATGGCTGAGGCTTGCTTAGGGTCGGGCCGACCGAGTCGAAGAAAGGCGAGACCATAGTTTCGCAGGAGGTGAAGCTGTTGGTTTTCCGTGAGCTTCACCCAATCGAGCTGTCCAAGGGCTTCCAAGGCGTTGTCGCGCAGATCGGTCGATCCGTTTCGGGTCAAGGCGGTAAGTGCCGAAAGTAGGGTCTGCGGATCTTTTTCCCCCAGAGCTTTCTCTTTCCAAGCGTCTACGGGTTGGTGTTCCAAGGCGATGCGAGCGGCGTTTCGGATGTAGCGATCATCGTGTCCAAGGTTTTTCCAAATGGTGGTGAGATCACTGGTCTTGTCTGTATGATGGAGGGTTTCAAGTTTACGGCGTATGGTACGTTCTGTAGCACCTTCCTTGTTCTTGCCTGAGATCGGGGCCGTGGACTCCTCGCCCACATATGTGACGCGATAGAGATAGGACTTGGACCCCCGTCCGCCGACGGCGAAGTATAGGGCGCCGTCCTTTGGATGAACGATGGCGTCCGTTACCGGTAGAGGTTTTCCTCCCACGAACTCTTCCCGTTCAGCCGTGTAGCCGGCGCCTTCGGGCTTTAGGTGAATAGCCCAGATGGAACCATAGGTCCAGTCGAGGGCGTAGATTGCCTTTTGGTACTTGGAGGGGAATTTGGCTCCTGCTCCGGAAGTGACACCCGTTGGGGACCCCGGACCTATGTCGATGACGGCTGGTAAAGTGTCAGCGTAATAAGAAGGGAATTTGCCGGAACCGTTGCGCCATCCGAACTCACCGCCGCTCACGGCATGGCAAATGCGTGTGGGACGATACCAAGGAGCGCCTGCGTCCCACTCCATGTCAGAGTCGTAGGTGAATAGTTCGCCGTCTTGGTTGAAGGCGATACCGTAGGAGTTGCGGAAGCCTGCGGTGAAAAACTCCCACTTTTTACCATCAGGGTCAGTGCGAGCAATCCATCCGCCGGGTGCCATTGTGCTGCGTGCATGACCGCGTGCGTCAGGCATGCGCGGAAGAAGTTGATCTTCCTGCCAAACGGGCGGGATTAGGGAGCTTTCGTGTTTGGGGGTTCGGGTCATGTTTCCCGCTACGACGTACAGTTTTTTGCCGTCGGGACTTAGCTCCACGTCATGCGGGCCATGCTCGCCTCCGCCGGAGAGAGCACGAAGCTTGTCGACCTTGTCGAACTGGTCGTCCCCAGTGGTGTCCTGCAACCTATACAATCCGCTGCCAGGCCCACCGTTGGCACAGAAGTAGAGGCTGTCGAAGGCCCAAGTCAGCCCTTGGGCGCTCGTCATCTTGACCTGCATTTTTTCCACCGAGGCCTTCGCTTCGTTGTCCAAGGTTATGCGATAAAGACCTGCCTTGCCTTGATCGGAAGCGTAGAGGCGACCCTTGTCATCGACAGCCAAGCTGACCCACGATCCTTGCGAACGTGGAACATCGTAAACCATTTCCACCTTGAAACCTTCCGAGTGTCGAATGGAGTTTCCCGACAGTGCTCCCACAACGGGCTTGCGACCTCCTCCCGCGAAAACGTCGCCCCATGGCCCCATGCCCATCTTCCCGTGAACGAGAGGCTTCCTGCCTTCCGTTACGCCCTTAGTTTTCCAATCCTTCGGTTCTTTTTCCGATAAGAGCCATGTGGAATCCGTAGCTACCGTAAGCTTGTTGCCCGACTTTATGGTCATTTCCAGCTTCAGGGCAAAGCCCGCCACGCCTCCTCGGTTTTGAGCCCGAGCGACAATCAGGTTCTGACCCTGTCTCAGGAGTTTCTGTACCTCCACACCAACAGGTTGTTGCCAATCGGAATTGCTGCCAACGGGCTTCCCGTTGAGGAAAACTTCGGACCCGTTGTCGCAAGTAAAGATCATCTTGGCTTTCTTGACAGCCTCGGGCAACTCGAAGGTCTTCGAGAAAAAATGCGGATGGTTGCCGCTGTGTCCTTTGGTGCTCCAAATCCACTGGGGGGCGGATTGTGCCGTGAGTGAACCAGCTTTAAGCCAGACAATTAAGACGGAAAGTATGACAAGAGAACTGTGTTTAGACATAATTTCTATGGAACTGTTTGTTAGTGCTGGTGACAAAACTCATAATAAAAATTCGTACATTTGTTATATCTTGTTTTGTCAGCCCGTACATGAGTTTGTCTTCTCATTTTCTGAGTTCTCCTCACGTAGGCGAAGTTGTCCGCATGCGGCGTCAATGTCGTGGCCCTTTTCCATACGCAGAGTGACTGCGGGAGGACGACCTTTCTCCACTGTCCTCAGGAATTCTCGTATGCGGTTTTCTGGTGGTCTCTTCCAATCGAGTCCCTCGACCTTGTTGTAGGGAATGAGATTTACCTTTGCTCGAAGACGTCGGGCGTGGGTGGCAAGTAGTACAGCTTGTTCGATTGAGTCGTTTACGCCGTCGATGAGGATGTACTCCAAGGTAATCATCTTGCGGTGGGCGTTGATAAAGGTTTCGCAGGCGTCTAGTAGTTCACCTATGGGGTAGCGTTTGTTGATAGGCATGATTTGCTCTCGCGTGAAGTCGTCTCCGCCGTGGAGAGAGATGGCGAGGCGAACTTGGGCGGGGTAGCCGGCCAGTTCGAGGATGCGGGGAACTAGCCCGCAGGTGGAGAGGGTGATGTGGCGCGCACCAATACCGAGTCCCTTGGGCGAGAGGATGACATCTAGAGCAGGGAGCAGGGCGGACAGGTTCGCCAAGGGTTCTCCCATGCCCATGAAGACAAGGTTGTCGATACGTTTTCCGGCTTCGTTTCGGGCGAGTAGGATTTGCCCCAGAATTTCACCCGTCGTAAGGTTTCGTTTCAACCCATCGAGCCCGCTCGCGCAGAACTTGCATTCTAGGCCGCAGCCGACTTGGGTGGACACGCACAAAGTGAGACGATCGGCGCGATCGCCGTCCTTGCCGGGGGTAGCGGGGATGAGAACGCTCTCGATGTAGTTGCCGTCTCTCAATCGCCATAGAAATTTTCGTGTGGTGTCCGATGAGCCTTGCAGGCGAGCCTGCTCCATAGGTGACAGGTCCCATTGATCTGCCAGTTTGTCTCGCAGTTGGGCGGGCAAGTTGGTCATCTCACCAAAGGATAAAACACCTTTTTCATACACCCATTGCCTTACCTGTTCTACCCTGTAGGATGGACAGTCGGGAATCTCCCAAGACTCTGGGTGGGCGTCCGTTAAAAGAGGACGCTTGGGAGCGTCAAG
>CAZNWO010000117.1:3525-10205 GCA_964576585.1 uncultured Puniceicoccaceae bacterium
TGGTCGCGTCCCGTGCCTCTGGCGTATTCGGCGGTGGGTTGGCGTCCGAATTCGCCGCCCCAGACGATGAGGGTGTCTTCAAGAAGACCGCGTTGCTTGAGGTCCTTGATTAGACCTGCGATTGGTTTGTCGGTGTTGCCGGCGTGGTAGGTGTGGTTTTTGACCAGGTCTCCGTGAGCGTCCCAGTTGGCGTCATTGTGATTGCCTCCCGAGTACACTTGTACGAAGCGTACGCCGCGTTCAACAAGGCGACGAGCAAGAAGGCATTTGCGACCAAAGTCTTCGGTGCGCGAGCCGTCAATGCCATAGAGTTTCTTTACATGTTCGGGTTCGGCGTCGAGGTCTACGGCTTCGGGAGCGGAAGCCTGCATCTTGTAAGCGAGTTCGTAGGAGGCGACGCGGGCGGCGAGATTGGTGTTGTCGTATCGCTCGGAGAGGTGCCCTTCGTTTACTGTCCGCAGGTGATTAAGCAGGGTGCGTTGTTGGGTGCGGGGGATTCCATGAGAATTTTCTAGATCGAGGATTGGGGTACCTTGCGAGCGAAGGACGGTTCCTTGGAAACTGGCCGGCATGTAGCCGCTGGACCAGTTTTTGGCACCGCTGATTGGGCCGCCCGTTCGGTCTAACATGACGACGTATCCGGGAAGGTTTTCGTTCACGCTGCCGAGACCGTAGTTGACCCAGGAACCGAGAGAAGGGTGACCGGATAGGAGGTTGCCGGCGTTCATCATGAGCATGGCGGAACCGTGAATGGGGGACTCGGCGGTCATGGAGTGGACAAAAGCCATGTCGTCTACGCAGGTACCAACATTGGGAAAGAGGTCGGAGACTTGTTTGCCGCATTCGCCGTATTGCTTGAACTGCCACTTGGGACCTACTACCCGACTCTGGTTTCGTTTGCCGCCTCGACCAAAGGTTTTCACCTTAATGGTTTTGCCGTCGAGGGGATAGAGTTCCGGCTTATGATCGAATGTGTCAACATGACTGGGACCTCCGTACATGAAGAGGAAGATCACGGACTTGGCCTTCGCTTTGTAGTGAGGGTCCTTGGGTGCGAGAGGGTTTACGTACTCGGTGGCCTTGGCGTGAGCCTGGCTCGGAAAGAAACCGTCTTGGGCGAGCATCCCCGTTAGGCCGAGGGAGGCGAAGCCGCCGGCAACGTCGCGGAGAAATTCGCGACGATGAACTTGTCCGCAGAAAGTATTTTGTGGCTTTGTCATGATAAAGATACGGTTCAGTGATTTTTTGTAAAAGTTCGGTGTTCGTTTTAGTTTTTCAGTCGAGGTAGATAAACTCGTTCAAATTCAGTGCTAGTAGGGCGAAGCGCTCGAGGGCAATTTCCTTGGAAAGGTTGGCGGATTTGCTCATATCGTCGAGCATGGCGAGACCAGCATCGATTTCGTTCTTGGAGGGGCTGCGGGAAAAGATGATGTTGAATGCGTGAGCTACTTGCTCGGCGGGTTCGTCCCCGGCTTCGGCCTGGAGACGCCGGGCGAAGGTTTTGGCGGAGTCGTTCATGAACTTGCCATTGAACATGTTTAGTGACTGGGTGGGGACGGTGGTGACGAAGCGGACGGGACAGGAGGAGTCGGTATCGGCTTGGTCGTGGTTAATCAGAATTGGCATGTGCATGGATCGCTTAACCTTCACATAGACACTCCGGCGGTTGGATTCCTCGGGCGAGGATTTGCCCCAGCCGGCTCCTGGACGGGAAGCGGTGGCGAGAACCATCTGCGGGAGGGGAGGAGTGATACTTGGCCCACCCATCTTGAAGTTAAGATTGCCTCGGGCAGCAAGGACAGAGTCCCGTACCTCTTCGGCAGTAAGGCGTCGCATGTCGAAGCGCCAGAGCCGATTGTTGAGGGGGTCCTTGACGAAGGCTTCGTCGTTGGGGGCGGAGGAACGCTTGTAGGCGTCGGATGTCATAAGGAACTTGTGCATGGCCTTGAGGTTCCAGTCGCGGGCCATGAACTCTGTCGCAAGCCAGTCGAGCAGCTTCGGGTGCGTGGGCTTGCTCCCTTGGAATCCGAAGTCACTTGTTGTGCGGACAATACCTCGACCGAAGTGGTGCTGCCAGACCCTATTCATCATTACGCGAGCGGTTGTCGGGTTGTCCTTGGAGGTAATCCATTCGGCAAGGACTCGTCGGCGGCCGGAACTGCGTTGGATTTTGTATTCAGCGGGAATGGTGGCGACAGGAGGACGCAGAACGGAAGGAAAGGCAGGCTCGACGACATCTCCCTCTAGAACGGGATTTCCACGCCGCAATACCTTGGTTACGCGATTTCCCGATTCGGCTACGCTCATAACTTGAAACTTGCTTGCGGCAGGCTTCTGGTTGGCGTGGTTGACAAGGTCACGGTTCAGTCGATTGAAATTTTTGAAAGCGGTCTCTCCTACATAGTCTTTGCCGTATTTACGCATCAGGAAGGTGAGGTCCGCCCCGGCATCCGAGGTGCCCAAGCCAACGTCTACGTACTGCCCGCCACCGGTTTGACGACAGTAAACGGCAATTACGTTTTTGCCCGTTTGCAAAACGTCTGCCGCAGACTTGGTCACGTCGTGTGTTTCGTACTTGGAGACATGGCCTCCGCGTTCCAAGATTAGTTTCCCGTTGAGATATACCTTTGCGTCCTCGTCGTGGTGAAGGGTGAGTTGCAAATTGTTGGGAATGGCTGCCAAACGGAAGCTTGTCCTAAGCCAAATCTCCTTGGTGGACCATGTTGTCCTGACAATAGAACCAGGCGTGCCCTTGGTTCCGAAGCCCGCTTTGCCCGCTTCCCATTTTGAATCGTCGTAGGCGATTTCAAACCAATGGTTTTCCGGTTTCTTGAGGCTGTAGTTCCAGACGCTTTCGCCCGCACGAGCATCCTTCAGAAGTGGAAGAATTTTTCCTTTCTGGCCTGGTTTCAAAACCTTGATGCCGGGTTGGCGAAGGGTGAATTCTTCAAGAAAATCCTTCTCAATTGTTTCTAGTTTTTTACGGATGTCTTCCTCTCGCTTCTTCCATGCGGCGAGCTGGTTGTCGTAGGCTTCATTACCTTTGTAGCTTTCCACGGTTCGCAGGTTGGTTCCACCCTTCCCATGTGGAGAGACGTTTGCAAAGAAAGCCAGCATGGAGTAGTAGTCTTTGGTTGGGATGGGGTCGATTTTGTGGTCGTGGCATCGGGCACAGGCGATGGTCATTCCGAGAAAAACTTCGCCCGAGGTACGGAGGATGTCGTCGAGGTAGTCGTAACGGGCAAGGGCTCGGTCGGCGGGTTCGTCGTCCCAAATGCCAAGTCGATGGAACCCTGTGGCGGTTATGGACTCGGCGTTGGCATCGGGCAGTTCGTCTCCCGCGAGCTGTTCTTGTATGAAGCGGTCGTACGGCTTGTTGTCGTTAAAGGCCTTGATGACGTAATCTCGAAATCGCCAGGCTTGAGGCTTGTCGCCGTCGCGTTCGTAACCGTTGGTTTCGGCGTAACGGACAAGGTCCAACCAGTGTCTTCCCCACTTTTCGCCGTAGCGAGGTGAGGAGAGGAGACCGTCGATGACTTTTTCATAGGCGTCGTTAGACTTGTCGGAAAGAAACTCCTCCACTTCATCCGGGCTCGGGGGCAGACCGGTGAGATCGTAATGCGCACGACGCAAAAGGGCTGTCTTGGAGGCAGGAGGGTTGGGCTTCAGCCCAGCTTCCTTTAGCCTTGCGAGGATGAAGCGGTCGATAGGGTGGGAAGCACCTGTCCCCTCGGGAAGTTCATGACGTTTAGGGCGGACATAGGACCAGTGGGCCATGGTGCGATCATTGACTTGGGTATTGTCCAAAGCCAGCGGTTTGTGGTGCTCGTCTTTGCCTTTGATTTCATCTTCCGGGGCGAAGGGGAGTCCAAGTTGTATCCACTTCGACAGGATGGCGATTTCCTCGTCCTTAAGTTTGCCAATGGGGGGCATTTCATGGTCTTCGTCCTTGTAGGAAACCATTTTAAGGAGGAGGCTAGCTTCCGGTTTTTCCAAATCGACCGATGGTCCGATCTCTCCACCCTTCAGCACGCCTTCGCGGGTGGTCAGGCGAAGATCGCCTTTAATACGTTCCTTGGCGCCATGGCACTTCCAGCAGTTTTGTTCCAGCAAGGGCTTCGCCTCTTTTTTCCAAAACTCAAGAGCATCTGCGGAAAATTTCTCTTCGGACCAAAGAACTTTTGATAAAACAAAAGCTGGAACGAGAATTATCCAAAATGGATGAATGTAACGGGACAAATTTGATCTGTTCATACCAATATTATCTTCAAAAGCATAGAAAATTGGTTTTGGTTGAGCAAAGCAAATCTGATCCAAAATTCAAAAAACAAAGCTCATTCGATCACTTTAACCTGATGCGAAATGATTTTCCCGTTGAATGGATTTGGAGCATCGTATTGTCCCGCCGCACTAAGTTCATCAAGCCCCAAAGAAAAGGAATCCTTTGGTTGAACTGGAATCAAGCCCGGCGAGGTTGCTTCGATGAGCAATTGTCCATTAGCCGAGAGGCTCATTATCTTTTTGTTGAGTATTGCCTCCAAGCTAATCTGGCCAGTGAGCGAAGTTGGTGAGATAATTCTTTTGACCTTACCGTTTACACGAACGTCGAAAGCAGGTTTTCCCTTGAGGAAGTGTACTGAATAGCCATGTTCGCGTCCACCTTGGCAAAGGACGACACCTTGTCCGTGCTTGACCTCTGCCTCGGCAAAGAGATGGAAGGCCTTGTTTGCAATCATGGGAGACTTTGCCTTCGGCTTAGTTGGTGTGATGGTTCTTTTCTTCCGGGTTTTCGAAAAAGGTTTGGGATAACTAGCAAGAATAGCTTTTAACCTAGTCATGACGTCGGGATTTTCAAATGCATGGTTTTTTGTTTCCCATGGATCTGATTCGTAGTCGTAAAGCTCGTACTCGGCGTTTTCAAGAGAGTCACCGGGCTTTAGCCACTGGACCATTCGATAACGCTCCGTGCGAATGGCTCGACCGAGGCTGCGTCTAGGGTAGGCGTGAAAAGCATGATCCCGGACGCGAGCCTCGGAATTCTTCAATACGGGAACCAAACTCTTGCCATCGATTGGTTGCGGAACCTTCGGGGACGGTAAACCTGCCAGCTCTGCCAAGGTTGGAAACACGTCAACGCTTTCCGCCAATTGCTTGGTGGAAGAACCGGGTTTGGTTGTTCCGGGAGCAATCATAAGGATTGGAATGCGGTTTGCTTGTTCGTAATTGGTGTGCTTGGTCCAGATCCCGAGGTCACCCAGATGAAAACCATGATCTCCCCAGAGGACGATTACCGTACGTTTTGCCAAGTCTAGGCGATCCAGTTCATCGATGACCTTGCCAATCTGGGCGTCAACATAGGACACGGAGGCATAGTAGCCATGGATAAGAGTTCTTTTCAGTTCCTCCGTGATATTTGGCTTTTGCCCATGATCGTGAACCGGGAAGTAGTTACAAATCTCGCCACCACGCTTTTGCGCAACCGAGGGAGAATTGATGGGAAGCTTCTCATTCTTGGGAGAGGGAAGTTTGCTCGGGTCATGTAGATTCCAGTATTTTTTCGGAGCTGAAAAAGGAAGGTGCGGACGGGCAAAGCCAACAGCCATGAAAAACGGGGTTCCCGCAGCATTTTTTGCTTTTGCCGACCGTAGACGTTTCATGGCTTCCTCCGCAACCCTTCCATCGGCATAGGCGTTGTCGGGGACTTGGGGAGATTCGTAGGCGGCTCCTCTTGGGAGGGATCGGATTCGGCCTAATTGCCGGTTGGTGAAGTAAGCCTCTTCCCGGGTAAGTTTGCCTCCGTGAGTACTGGCGGGGTCGACGTATTCGATGACCTTTTCAGAAAAGTGAGGAACCGAAAAAGAATTCGGATCCCCCAAATTCCCGTGGCCAATGTGAAAAATCTTACCCAACGATTCGGTGCGGTATCCGAATTTGGCGAAAAATTGCGGCATGGTCACCGCATCGGGCAAGTGTTGGCGCAAACTGTTGCCGAGCCCGTATAAGCCGGTAGAGGTCGAGTGCGAGCCAAGCATCAAGCTAAAGCGAGATGGGGCGCAAACGGCTTGGTTGCAATAGGCCAAATCAAATCGCATTCCACGATCCGCAAGAGCGTCCATGTTGGGTGTTTTTGCAGACTTGTCTCCATAGCAACCAAGGGCGGGCTTAAGGTCATCTATCAGGAGAAGAAGGACATTGGGTTTTTCCAGACCCTGCAATTGAGACAAGAGCGATAGACAAATTATGATCTTCGTTATTGATGAAAGAATCGAAACCAGAGCCAGCTTAGGTTTGCGGGCAAGGTAGAGTTGATGTTTCCTTAAATGTACTGGCATGGGTGCTTTATTCTGGTTGTTTTCTCGAGATGATCCCCAATTCTAAATTAGTATTTTTTGAGGAAACGCTCGATTTCAACAAGTGAAAACGGTTTTTTACTAAGATGCATATTTTGATGAAAGTGATCTCGGGGACTTTAGCAATGGCCATGATCTGCTGCATGTTCCTTGATGCCAAGGAAAACGCTGATTGGCCAGTGTATCTCGGAGGCAAGGAGCGCAACCTGTATTCTACCTTGAAGCAGATCAACCGGGACAATGTGTCCAAGCTAGAGGTTGCCTGGACCTTTGAGACCGGGGACAAGGCGGAGTATCAGGCGAACAACTTGATCGTCGATGGGTTGCTCT
>CAZNWO010000118.1:0-9890 GCA_964576585.1 uncultured Puniceicoccaceae bacterium
GCCATGGGCACGGTGCACATGACGTGCTTGCCGGCGCGCAGGGCCTTGAGGGATTGTGGGGCGTGATCGGGGATGGGGGAGTTGATGTGGACGGCGTCGATCTCGGGATCCTTGAGGAGTTCGTCGTAGTCGACGTAGCGCTTCTCGATGTCGAATTGGTCGGCCACCTTGTTCATTTCCTCCTCGTTGCGCCGGCAAACGGCGACGAGGTTTACGTTCGGGTGCGCTTGGTGAATGGGAATGAACTCGGCGCCGAAGCCGAGTCCTACGATCGCGATGTTGTAGACGTCTTTGCTCATGGGAATTCTGCGTTGCAGGAGCGCCCGGAAGGCGCGGGTTATTGTTTCAAGGTTAGGAGGTAGGCCATCAGGTCGGCCATTTCCTTTTCATTCAAAAGGATGTTCACGGGAGGCATGGGGCTGGCGCCGAGTTTGTCAAATCCTTCCGCGAGTTGGGCGGATGGATTGACGAGGCTTTCATAAATGTAGTCCCGAGTCTTGCGGGAGGCGATGCCGTCGAGAGCGGGCCCGACGGAACCCCCCTGACCCTCAAGGGTATGACAACGGACGCAGCCTGCAACCACGTGTTTGTGGAAGATGGCCCGACCAGCCTCGGAATCTGCGGGGATATCCGACGGCTTTTTCTTTTCCGCATAAACGGGCTTGAATTCCCGTAGGCTGACCTCGTCGAACCAAGCCGTACCCTTGCTTCTACCCCAACCCCCGAAGAGGCAGTTAATAGTAAAAGAGCCACTTCGGTTCGCGGTAAAGGTTTTGTGAACCTCCCTCCAGTCGGTGGTTTTTTGAAGAGCATTGGTCTTTCCGGCGTGCTGAAGTTCGTGGACGTTCAAGAGAGCGCCGTGGGCACCGTTGACATCCTTCGTTTTTATCCATGCGGAGAGACGGTACTTGGCCCCCGCCTTCAGGTTGACGGTGGTGAACAGGCTGGTATCGTTGCCTGCGGGCGTGCCGAGGCGGAGGGACTTGGCTCCGGCCCGCACGTTTGGTTTCTCTGCTTCGATCTTTCGGACTACGGCATCGGCGGGCCCCGAGTAGTTGCGGAAGGCCCAACCTTTCAATCCATCCTCGAACGAGCCGTTGGGAATGAGGTTTTCCCCGATCTCGTGGCGGAGAACTTCGCGCTGGTTGGCTCCCGACGCCTCTAGGGCAAGGCGAAGCCATTCGTCTTTAGCGTTTTCGGGATTGGCCAAGAGCAGGGAGGCAGTCTTGCGGGCTGTATCGACATCATCCTGCTCGCCAAGTTTGACGAAGGCAGCGAGGCGTGTTTGCAGGTTTTTGTCGGCTAGCACGGCGCTGTCGAAAAGGAGTTGGGTGGATTTGGCATCCGAGCCGAGGGCCCTGACGGCGTTACGGCGAAGGCTTGGATCCGGGTGGATGAGAGCGACACGGTGAGTGTCGGCATCCAAGGCCTCTAGGCCGCTTAACGTCCAGAGAGCGTGAGCGGCCCCAAGGCCACCTTTAGCGATCCGTTTCCGCAATGCGGGAACGGCTTCCTTTTGGGCGCCATCCACGAGGAGACGTTGGGCAGTGAGACGCTGGAACTGGTTGCTGGAGTCGAGAGCTTTTACGAGAGTGTTGACGCTCGATCCGGCGAGGGATTGGAAATCCTCATCCTCGTTTTTTTCGTAGACGAGTCGGTAAATGCGACCGTGCTTACGATCGCGATTAGGATTAACGTGTGCGTTGCCTTGGCCTCGTTTTGCGTCGTATCCACCTCTACCCCGATTTGGCGTCGGGTTGTGTTGGATGATGAAGTTATACCAATCTGCAATCCAGAGGTTCCCGTCGGGACCCACTTCTGCCACTATCGGGGAAAACCATTCGTCCGCGCTTGCCACCACGCTGAATGCATTGATGGCTTCGTAACCGGCGCCCTTGGGTCGAACGTCGTAAGCACCGAGCAGGTTGCCCGTGGGACCGCAAACGAAAGCTCGCCGACCGCGCCAAGATTCGGGGAAACCAGCGGAATTGGCGAAGGAGTGCCCGCAACCCGCTGTATATGCATTAAATGCATCGACCTGCCGGATGTTTGGCGTAATGGGGTGAAATTTCGGGGAGGAGGCAATCATCTTGGCAGTCATGCCTCGCTTTTCCTTGTATAGGGTAGCGGGGATGCCTCCGAAAAAGCTGGGGTTGTTGTTGGCGGTGGAACCAAAGACGTCTCCAGCTTCATTAAAGCCTATGCCCCAAGTGTTGTTGTTGTATTGATGCAGGAATTCCATTTTAGAGCCATCGGACTTGAAACGAAACGTTCCCATGCCGAAATTGTGTCTTTCACCGTTCACTTCTCCGTTGAAACGGGAATAGCCCACGGTCCCGTAAATCCAGTTATCCAGTCCGTAGCGCAGGTTGCTGGGACCAGCATGCGTGTCCCCGTTGCCAAAACCTGAAAAAAGAACTTCACGAAGGTCAGCCTTATCGTCTCCATCCGTGTCCTTCAGGAACAGGAAGTCCGGAGCGTGAGCAAGAATGACTCCGCCACGGGCAAAGGTCATGGAAGTGGGTATATTAAAACCGTCCGCGAAGACCGTGAACTTGTCTGCCTTCCCATCCCCGTCCGTGTCCTCGCAAATCTTGATGCGGTCGTTCCCTTTTCTTCCGGGCTTTAATTCATTTGGATAATCCACCGATTCGACCACCCAGAGGCGCCCTCGAGCATCCCATTGAAAATAAATGGGGTTTATGATTTCAGGTTCGGAAGCGAACAACTCGAGGCGAAAACCCACAGGTACTTGCGTGTACTTCATGCTCTCCTCAGGTGAGAGAGGGAACTGGTAGGGCAAAGGTTCCAGGCGACGCTCGTAGTTGGGCACATTGTCGCGTTTTTCGTACTTGAGAGGCTTACGAGTATTCACGAACTTTTCGTAATCTGCCTTGGCCTCGTCTCCTGCGGCCCAGAGGATGCCGGCCTTGAGAAGTTGGTGAAAGTCTGGGTGGTTCCAGACGCGGGCGTCGTGGCCGGAAGCTGTGTAGAATACGCGCCCCTTGCCCTCGGTCCGGACCCAAGTCCAGGGCTCGGGCTTGGTGTGGGGATCGCCGGGCATGGCATCACGGACCATCAAGACCGTCCTGTCCTTCTCATTGTGCTTGTGATGGAAGTAGGTCTCGTCCCAAGCCTCGAATTCCTTCACGCCGGCAAGGGCGGGGTGGTCCTTCTTCACGATGCGGGCGGTGAAGCTGGCTCCTTGATGACTCTTGAAGCGCCCGCCCACCAGTTGGTCGAACCCTGACTCATTGGAGAAGCACCAACTGGCGCAGTGAACGGGGACGAAGCCACCTCCGCCCCGCACGTAACCCGACAGGTTGCGCCACTGCTTGGGAGTGATGCGCGGATGGTTGGCGTAGAGGAGAAGGACGTCGAAACGGCCGAGGTAGTCCGCGTCTTCCAAGGCTTGTGCGGGGGTGGTGACATAGTCGAAGTAAATCGCATCCCTTCCAAGTGCCTTGGCCAGCATGGGATAATACTCGTTGGAATTATGGTGATTGCTTTCGTGCCCGAGAAAGAGGACCCGAAGCGGTTTGCTCTCCGCCACGGACATCGCAAGGCATACGGGCAGCAAGAACTTGAAAAAAAGACCTAGTTTCATTGAATTTTGCCGAATGTTTTGGAGGTGAATTGCCATTTTCTTACCCTAACACTCCCAACATAGGACAATCTGGACATGATTCTTCAGGGGAAAGCTCGTGATCAATGATAATGCACAAGCATACTATTGCTCCGTTCTTTTGGCCTTTTGTTATCTCAACAATTCAGATTCCGGAAGCCAAAACTCGAATACGCCTTACGTAAACATAGGAGTTTTCCTCCGCGAGTTGCCACCAGTAAGCTTCATTTGATATGCCTGATGGGGAAGAAATCAGGCCTTCCTCAAAACTGGCGATGACGTCGGCGCCACTTGAGGTAAGCACTCGAACCATAACGTCGATCACGTCCGGGAAGGCATGAGAAAGCAGGTTGTTTGCATTGGTACGATAAGTAGGATTTGAGGTGGCGAGGTACTCAAAGGTATCCGAAGTGGCATTCACATCGGGAAAAACCTGCCTGAGTTTGCGTTTGCCCGAGGTATCGGGCTCGATAAGATATGCCTTGATACCGAAGTCGATCACGTTTGCGGCAAGGGAAAAGTCCGTGGACGGTCTCCCATTGTCCTGAAAAACTGGATCTACAACATTGCCGGTTTCTCTTCTTCCATCTTTTCCCGCCTTGTAGGTTCCTTGCCCGGGATGAAGGTCGTACCCTGCCTCGAAGGTTTCCTTGGCGGAAACGTCTGCCCTGAAGAGTTGGTATTTGGGCTGTGAATTGGTTGCCCCAGTCAAGCCGTGCCTGACGATTCGATATGAAATGGCTCGAACGCCCGACCCGCTTTTAGAGCTTGGATCGAGCTCGGGGGCCTGAGTGAAGAAACGAAACCAAGTCCCGGAAGGACCGAAGCGACTTTCCTCAAGCCGCAGACGATTGGTCGCCAATACATAAGGGTCTTGGGAGGGCTCGGTAAGGTGATCGACCAGCAAGCGCAAAGATTCCTTGGTCGGCTTTTCCAGTGCATTTGCCTTCTTCCATGAGGAAACACTGCTTGAACTGCTCTTACCCTCCACCGTGGCAGCCATCCATACGTTTCCGTCGTTACGATAGAGGGCGCAGTGCAAGTCTTCCTGGACTCGATCGAGAATGAAGTTTGCAACCTCATTGGTTTCAAGGCTTCCCGAGGTTTGCCCATGAGTGACAACCACTTGCTTCGTGATCGTCAGCAACATACCGGCCAAGATCGCAGTCACGGCAATAGCCACCAACAGCTCAAGCATGGTAAAACCGCCTTTGCGATTTGATGCAATATTTTCGGATTTGCTCATTTTGGGAGGCTTCAAGCAAATTAAGCTAGAGAGTAGCTTCACAAGATGCAAGCGTGACGTCATGCCGATTTGCTCCCCATGCTCGAGCCCATCTTGGCGTAAACTTCCCGTTGGTGGCTTGAATGCTCCAAAAGGTCTTCCGCCAATGCAATTCGGCCTGGTTGGAACAAGGTAATTAAAGAAGAACCTCCAAAGGAGAAAAAACCCTTTTCGTCGCCTTTGGCCACCTTGCCGGGCAAGGACTTGGTGTAATTCATGGAACCTACGCAGGTTGCGCCTATCTCAAAACAGGCAATGCGCCCAAAGTGTTCTGAATCAATGAAACTGAGGTTTCTTTTGTTTTCCCAAAGAATCGCCAGCTTTAATCTAAGCGCAATGGGATTAACAGAACTGAGGCAACCTTGAATCAATTCTGGATTCGACGCCATTCCAGCTGCTGTGAAATGAAAGCGGTGGTAGTCCACGGGGCAAAGGCGAGATAAGACCAAGCTCCCTCCTTCGAAAGGTGCGGCTTTTTCCTTTGAACCAAATAAGCGAGGGAGGTCGAAGGTTTGACCTTTGACGAAAACCCCATCTAAATCATCAAGCTTTTGAAACCCCAAATGCCTCCCATCTGCAGGGAAGATTGCTTCAGTTGCAGAAGAAGCAATCGGTCTAGATTCAGGTTTCAGCTTTCTGTAGAAGAATTCATTGAAGGTTCGAAAGTTTTCCGCAGGTTCAAGAAATTCCTCCTCTTGGAGCTCAAAATTACGAATAAATGGCTTAATTCGGTCCCTGCTTGATTTTGCGTCCATGCGTTTTCCGTACCAGCGGGAAAACCAAAGTCGCTTGACCATGCACCAAAGGGTTAGCTTGCCCAAGGGATTGCCATAAATTCTCTTCAGCCACTTGTCCCCGTAAACTTTTTCCGACCGAATCTTTCCCAAGTGCCTGTCGAAGTATTTGATCTCTGGTTGTTCCATAAATCGGATTTGATCTTCCCACCTTAGCAAAAGAGGCATTTGCCAAGCAAGAAGTAGGTTGAAATTCATTAGGCATGGAAGCCAACGATTTTTACCTGCCCCCAAATTCATGGAATTGACTCTTTTCCATAAAAGGTCTTCATCTAAATTAGATGTGCTTACAATGAACGTAACCCCGCTAGTTCGACCTCCGCTTGATCCCGATTTTGTTCCAGCCGCCCTTTGGAACAAGGAATTTGTTCGCCAAGTGCAGGAATGCGGCAACCGGGTTCAGGTTCGTTTGGCCATCGAGCAACCCTGTGGTTCGGTCGTTCGCAAAGACATAGAAATCTTACCGGAAACTTCGAAAAGTACTTCAACGAACTTTCGTTTTGTTGAAAGAAACATAAAATTTCTTGCATGGGCTGCAGGGGGAATTCGAATTTACTTCGATGGCCCTCACACCATCGGATCGGCTTTGCAAAAACATTACAAGGAATCCTCGACTGGTCGTTTCGATGCGAAATTCTTGTCTCGCGTTTACGACGAACAATTTGAATTCATCCTGACTCACGAACTGCCGGAAGAGAGCTCATCTGCCCGACAGCTCGGTCGCCATCTGGATGGAAACCGCATAGGTTTCGACTTGGGAGGAAGCGATCGCAAGGTTGCAGCCCTAGTGGAAGGTGAAGTGGTCTTCAGCGAAGAAATTGCTTGGGATCCCTATCATAAAACAAATCCCCAATATCACCTTGAGGGAATTTCGCATTCTTTGAGAAGAGCGGCCGACCATCTTCCTTCGGTGGATGCAATTGGAGGAAGTTCGGCTGGGGTTTTCGTAAACAATCAACCTAGAGTTGCTTCGATCTTTAGAGGCATTCCAGAAGATGTGTTTGAATCCGCGGTAAAGCCGATGTTTCGACAGCTTGCACAGGATTGGAACGTTCCACTGGAAGTGATCAACGACGGAGACGTCACGGCTCTAGCCGGCTCAATGTCCCTTGGAGAAAACGCCGTGCTCGGCTTGGCCATGGGAACCAGCGAGGCTACCGGATACGTCAATCCAGAAGGCAAGGTCAGTGGCTGGCTGAACGAGCTTGCATTTGCCCCTGTTGACTACAGCCCAAAAGCTCCTGTAGACGAATGGAGTGGAGACAAAGGCTGCGGAGCCCAATATTTTTCTCAACAAGCAGTAGGACGTTTATTGCAACCCAACGGCATCAAGGCCTCGGATGCCCTCTCTCTTCCCGAGAAGCTTCTTGAACTTCAAGAGCTCATGGAAAAAGGAGATCAGCGAGCCCGTAAAGTCTACCAGTCGATAGGGGTATATCTTGGTTTTGGTATAGCTCACTACTCGGATTTTTACAACATTAGGAAAATCCTCCTACTGGGTCGAGTAACCACGGGAGATGGCGGGACAATTATCATCGAACAAGCTAAATGCGTTCTGCAGGAAGAATTTCCTGAATTATCTCAAAAAATCGGCTTTCACCTTCCAAACGAAGAAGAAAAGCGTCATGGGCAAGCAATCGCGGCAGCAAGCCTTCCTATCATCTAGCGTCATCCATGCCTCCAGAGAATCCTTACCTCGCATACGTAGAATCATTCAAAGAAATCTTTGAAAGAGGGGAAAGCCTACCCTTAGGAAAAATCCCAAAACCTCCAGCTGTAGAGCTTGAACAAAATGCTCCTCTCGCCATCATTTTGTCACCACATCCTGACGATGAGTGCATCATCGGCGGACTCCCCCTCAGGCTAATGCGGGAATGCGGCATAAGGATTCTCAATGTTGCCGTTACCTTAGGCAGCAATCATGAAAGACGCTCCCCACGCCTAAATGAACTGCAACAGGCATGTGATTGGCTAGGATTTGAATTAATGGAGGCGAAAAGGGGAGGCCTAGACAATATCACTCTCCAAAGACGCAGGGAAGACCAATCAGGATGGGAAGAAGTGGTAAATACAATTGCTGGAATAATATCGTCAGAAAACCCTGATTATCTATTCCTACCGCATGATAAGGACTGGAATGGCACACATTTGGGAGTGCATTACCTGACCATGGATGCACTCCAACTACAGTCCAAGGAATTCGAAACAAATATTCTGGAAACGGAATTTTGGGGGCAAATGCAAAGTCCCAATCTCATGATTGAATCATCAACGACGGATCTCGCTGACATACTTGCCGCGCTATCGTATCATGTCGGAGAAGTACAACGTAACCCCTACCACCTGAGATTGCCAGCATGGATGCAGGATAATGTAAGAGTGGGCGCTGAACTAGTTGGAGGTCAAGGTGAGATTGCTCCAGATTTCAACTTTGCTACTCTATACCGTTCGAGTGTTTGGCAAAATGGGCAAATGAACATTGCATGGAATGGGGGGAAATTACTGCCCAAAAAACAAAAGCCGAATTTACTTTTTAAGGAGTAGTATAAGCAGTTATCTGACACAAACTCTAAAGTAAAAACATCAGAGCATTCACTAATGTGATACAAATCCGTAAAATAAATCTGTAGAAAAAATCCACAGGCAAACCATGGGTTTTAATTATATTTATTTAACTATATTTACAGGAGTGGAAGTCTCCTCTGCCAACATAGAATCAACATTTTTCTGCATTTCTGGTTGTGCTTGTTTTTATATTCTTCTATGGGGACTGATTCAATGATTGAAGCCATTAAAACACCTAGAGATTACAGCGAAAGAATTCGCCCTGAGATTAACAATTGCCTAACTGCAACTGATCTAAAATGCGGAGAGAAATATGAGGGGAAGGTCCGGGACAGGTATGATACTGGAGACAAGCTTCTTCTGATCACAACCGACCGACAAAGCGCGTTTGATAGAGTGCTGGCATCAATCCCCTTCAAGGGGCAAGTGCTCAACCTAACTGGAGCGTGGTGGTTTGATCAAACAAAAGACATTGTACCCAACCATGTCATTGACATAGCAGACCCCAACGTAACTGTTGCCAAAAAATGTGATACTTTTCCAATTGAGTTTGTTGTTAGAGGTTATATCACGGGTACTTCGTCAACTTCATTGTGGACCGTTTACAACAATGGCAGTCGTGAATATTGTGGCATCACTTTTCCAGACGGCCTAAACAAGAATGAAAAACTTGAGCAATGCGTATTGACCCCAACCACAAAGGAAGAAACGCATGATCGTCCCATTTCTCCTCAGGAGATTGTTAGTGAGGAATGGATGTCTTCCGAAGATTGGGAAAAAGCATCAACTATTGCCCTTAAGCTTTTTCAGCGTGGTCAAGAATTAGCTTCAGAGAATGGCCTAATTCTAGTGGACACCAAATATGAGATGGGCAAAGACGCAGATGGAAATATTACGCTCATCGACGAAATACATACTCCCGACTCAAGCCGTTACTGGATCGCCGACACATTCGAAGATCGTTTTTCCAATGGGCAAGAACCTGAGAACGTCGATAAGGAATTTCTCAGATTATGGTTTCGAGACAATTGTGACCCCTATCAGGATGAAACATTACCTTCAGCGCCGGACGACTTAGTAGTGGAACTATCACGCCGCTACCTTTACCTTTATGAAAAAATTACGGGCAAGGACTTTCACTTTCCTCAATTGGGAGAACCAGTTGAAGAACGCATGACAAGAAACCTTGCTAAATATCTAACCGATTGATTAACTCTATGAAAGCAGTACTAATTTTAGGTTCCTCCTCTGATGAGGGGCATGCAAAGAAAATAACGGATGGTTTGGATGAATTCGAAATTACTTGGGAACAACATGTGGCATCGGCCCACAAGCAACCACGAAAAGTATTAGAGATACTTGAATCAAATGCAAAGGAAGAATCTGTAGTGTATGTAACCATAGCAGGTCGTTCCAATGCTCTTTCTGGTTTTGTGGCTGCTAACTCCGAATTCCCTACTATCGGATGTCCACCGTTTAGTGATAAGGCTGATATGTTAGTTAATGTTCACTCCACGCTTCAAATGCCCAGCAAGACACCAGTTCTTACTGTTTTGGACACTGGAAATTGTGCCTTGGCAGTAAAACGGATTTTAGATGTATAAGTCATTTTTGCTCTACC
>CAZNWO010000119.1:0-9862 GCA_964576585.1 uncultured Puniceicoccaceae bacterium
TCATGGACGCTCCCAAATTGCCGGCAGCTTCTTGGAGGCGGCGCCAAAGGTTTGGGACACGACGAAACCGCTTGCCTGCGAGGTATAGAAAATTCGCCCATTGGAGACTACGGCACCAAGGCATTCGCGAGAATCGATTGCGGGCCCAGTGGAGACCAGTTTCCCTTTTTGGGACAGGTCGATCATGTCCATGTTCGCTCCCAAGACATAAGGTTCGGACATGGTGAAGCGACAACAGGCGTAGTTGTGGCCGATGCTGTCAACGACCTTTCCAGTCTTGCGATCATAAACGTTGCCCTTGCCTCGAAGGGCATTGGAAAAAATGAATTTTTCCCCGACCGTGACAACATTCAGGGCCGAGGTCACGGGATCCGACTTCCAGGCCAACGATCCGTCCTTCGCATCAAGGCTCCATACGAAGCGATCGTTGGTTCCCTCCTTTGCCCTGTTGTATCCTCCGATGTATATCCTTCCATCGCGAGCGCTCAGGGTGCATTTGGAAGTGACGTAGTAGTCGGTCGTCAACCAGAGAACTTTTCCAGTCATGGGATCCATGCATGCGGTCAAGCCATTGTTGTCGACCGGAAGGCCCCGTCTCGCCTTTTGGGTTGTCGCATAACCGAAGAAGACGGAATAGTAAAGCTTGCCGTCGAGAATGCAAATGCCACAGTCATTTCCTCCCCGCCCGTATTCCGTGAAGTCCTTTTCCCAGAGCAATTTTCCTGTTTGCATGTCCCAAGCCCAAACTCTTGGTCGATGATTCTTGGGATAGAAGGGATTGGTGTTGGAGTAAATCCAACTCATTACCTCACGCCCGTCCGCTTCGATGGGGTCTCCTCCAAAGGTGAAAAATTTTTCGGATCCCTGATAGGAGTAATCGCCCGAGCCCGATGCATAGATCGCCACGTTGCCGTGCACAACGGGAGGAAATTGCCGGCTCCAACCCGGAGAACCTGTGAAGGGTTGTTCCCAGAGCAATTTCCCCGTGGAAGCATCCAGACATCTGAGGAGCGACCTCTTGATCCCGCCCTGTGGCACCAGCAGCTTGCCGTCAATGTAAAGCGGGGAGGTAAAGGACAAGTAGACGTCCGGCCAGTATTTACGCCAAAGCAATCTTCCCGTATCTTGTTCCACAGCGATTATCTGACCTTCGGCGGTGTGAGTGTACAGCCTTCCACCGCCGCACACGGGCAAATGCTTGACGGTGCCCTCCAACCTTCTGGCCCAACGCATACGCAAGGGTGGTTCAAGCCCTTGGTTATTTGCGTTGGAGCCCGAGAAGTCGCCGTAGTTGGTGTACCAGTCGTATTTCTTGTTCGCCAAAGGCCCGGTTAATGGGCTCCTAATCTTCGAGACCTCCAAGTCCTTGGTCGGTAACTTCGCCTTGCCGTCCGGACCAAAGACATAGAGGTAACCGTCCTCACATCCTGCGAAGATTTTTCCATCAGACAATGCCAAGGGTGCGGAAATAGGGGAACCAAAAGCCGTTTCGAGCGAGGTCGCCTTTCCTCCGCTTAAGGGCACTAGGTGCAATTTCCCATCCAAGCCACCGTAGACGATATGTCCCTTTGCCAGTACGGGCGGACATATGGAACCCGCCTTGGCAAGGATTTCGGGTTTCACGCTTGTTTCGTCATGCCTGCAGAGTCCCAAGCCATGCTCGGGGCGGACCCTGTATATCTTGTTCTCTCGGATGCTTACGGATGCAAAGCTCAGGAGTCCGGGCAGACGAATGGTGGTCTCGGTGCTTGGGATGGAGGCCATTTCCAGTTTTTCGCCCACTCGGCGAATTTTTTCGACCCTTCCGGAATTGTCCCTGCGATGCCACTGGACGTACACGTTACCTTTCTTGTCGGCGCTTTGCCCGAAAGTGGCAGGATATTCAGAACCCGCAAATTTAGGAATTTCGGCAATCGCCCGTAGTTTTGGGGTTGAGCCTTCGTCTGACAGAAAAATGGTCCGTCCGCCGGCAGGAATCACTATATCGTCTCCTGCAAGGCAAATATCCCGAGAACAAACGAAGTGATCCCTCCAAGTCACCCGATCTCCACGAAACTTCACCCAATCGGCTCCACTCCACCGGTTTCCCTTGAAGCCGATAACTTCTCGCACGAAATCCCAACTCCAGAAGACTTCACCTTCCGGCGACACCGCATAAACTCGCGCACCGAGGGTCGAGAAGTAAGCACGTTCCTTACCCACGGCGATGGCGGAAAAGATAGGCTCTGCGCAATCCAAGGTTTTGACCAAGGCGCCATCCGTGCATTTCAAGACGTAGTAATGCCCAGCCATAGTCCCAACATGCAGGTAATCGCCGAAAATGGCGGGAGTGGCCACATTGTTACAATTTCCTAGTCCCCCTTTGGTCTCGAAGCGCCAAATGACCTCGAGAGTGTTTGCGTCGATACAGAAGACCACACCCGACCCGTCGATCGCGAAGACCTTTCCGTTTTCTACGACGGGTGCGGCGTAGATGCCGTCAGTCAAGGCTATGCTCCCATGCAAGCCCATGTTTTTCGACAAGGCTTCCGAAGGCTTGTTTCCGGACCTTTCCGCATCCCCCTGCAATTGACCCCAGTCTGAGGCAAAGAGACTTGTCGCGTTTGCGATCAAAACAATGGACGGAAAAAAGGCTCTTATTATCGTCAGGCTAATTTTCATCATGATGCGTTTCCCTTTCGAATGATTCGTGCGAGCTTTTGCATTTGGGCAGACCAAGTTTTGCAAATGGGATTAATCTTCCACGCATGAAACCCAGATTGGAACTTTGCCGGTCGGGTAGGTTGCCAAGCGTGTGAGGGCACCCGTTTCTTGATCGATGCGAAAGGCGGCCAGCTTGTTCACATGCTGGCCCGCGGCATAAAGGTAGTGACCCGAGCGGTCGATACAGAAGGACCGCGGAGCATGTTCCGTCGGATAGGTGCCCACACGAGCCAGCAGGCCTGTCTTGGGATGAATCCTGAAGGCGGCAATGGAGTCCTTCCGCTTAAGGTTCGGATCATTGCGGGGGGCGGTGTAATCTCGGTTGGAAACATAAGCAAATTTCCCGTTTGGGGTGAGGTGGATATCCGCCGCTGCACCGTTTCCATCGTAGCCCTTGGGTAATGCGGAAAGGGTTTGCGCCATGTTGAGTCGTCCCGTCTTAACGTCGAAATTCCATGCGCTTATGCCGCCACCTTTTTCGTTTGAGCTGTAACCCATGGAAAGGGTGGGGTGGGGTGCGTAATGGCGGGGTTCGTGGTATCGATGATCGGGATCGGGACCTTTCACGCTCGGGGGATTGAGTGGGTTCAATTTCTTCGCCTTTAGGTCGAGAGCGAACTGGAATATTGCATTCGGCGAGGTGTGAGGTACGTATGCGAAGCGGTTTGAAGGATCGGTCGTAATGAAGTGAGCTCGTGGAGCAGTCTCTATTTCCTGCAGCAGCTTGCCCGTGCACCAACCTTTTTCATCCACTTCCCAAACGCTTACTTTTCCCGGCCCGTAGTGAGCTCCCAAAAGTAGCTTCCCGGAAGTGTCGATGTGAATGGAGGGAGCTCTATCATTGATTTCAGCAGCATGAACTTGCTTCATTTTGCCTTTGCTCAAAGTGATGGTGAAAACATGAGGAAGGTTTTTCTTGGAGTTGGGCTTTTTGAGGTGTCCCTGGACATACAAAAGCTTATCGTCTCTAGTCACGCTGAAAGGGCCTCCCGAACCCGTCAACTCGATCATGGAGTGCTTCTTCAATTTCCCCGTCTTCGGATCAACATGGTAACTTGCAAGGGCACTTTCACCGTTATGAGCTAAGATCAGGTACTGTTTGGCAGTCGCTTGAACAAGGAAGCCGAGCAGGAATGCCGTTAAAACCAAAAGTTTACCTGTAATGTTCTTCATGCTTTTCATAAATGGATTTCTGTTGCTGGAGTGTACAAACTCGATTCGTTTTTGCAGTGGGTGCTTATTGTGAAGGGGAAGGTTCACCTTTAGCCAAACGCCAATTACATTGCTGCCAAACACATTTTTCATCATGGGTAAAATTGCATTATTGGGATGGTTTAGTTTTCAACAGGCGAAAATTTTAATCTCAGCTTCGGGTTAATTATCTTTTTGTCCCTAAGATCCGTGTCGAAAATCCTAGTCGGCGTGTTACCCGCCAAGTCTTCCAGTTCTGGATGGACGATCAAAAGGTAACTTTCGCCCGACCATGGTTGATTGGGCTTGAACTTCCAGAGTCTCTCTTGGTTGCCAAGAGTTACCATTCCATTGATTTTTCTTCCTTCAGAAGTTTCCACTGAAAGCATTTTGCGGAGCAGAGAAAAATCCAGGGATTCCTCGAAGTTCACGGTCAGAGGATTCGTGCCCCCCTTGGCGGGAGGAATGATTTTCCAGTCAGATGGCATTGGCGGTGCTTTGTCTTTAGTGGTCGTCATGAATTCCTTAAGGTAAGCCTTTCGTAGAGGTATGCCTCTGGCGTCGAGAACTTCGGTGGGTATCTCAAGCGCATAGCGTCGATTTGGACGTAAGACTGGACCCTCTTCTTCGCGAAGATTCACTCCCTCCTTGATGCGTCCGGGGTGTATCCATAGCGTCAGGCGTGTGGCGTCGTGCGACCATAGCTCGACTCTTCGCCAAGGGTGGGGAATAGGCGTTCTTCCGTTATCGAGGTCGAGGATTTTTATTTGGTCGAAGATGGCGACTCCTTCCCTCATCGGTTTTGAGAACTGAAGGTAGAACTTGAGGTTGTTCGCAGGCAGGATCGTATTCGTAGGATAGACCTGTTCGACAAAGGCAGTTTCACCAATCTCTAGTTTTGGCACGCGATAAACGATGCTTCTTGCAAGACCTTTTCCAGAATTGCCAGAAGCCCTATAGGCAAGCCCTCTCACAAGCCCATATTTGGGTGTGAAGACAACTTCGTCTCCTTTTTCTTCCAGTTTGCCAATGATCGATGGACCATTGCTCCCATTTTCGTCGATAAGCTGGAGTTTCAAGTCCTTCACCCCAGACGTCGCCACCACCCTGACCTTGGTCGGGTCATCGGCTGACGGCTCGATACGAAGGAGAGGGGGTTCTGCCTTGAACGCTAGCGACACAACGGCCAGCAATGGGACAATCCCTTGCACGCGAACTTGTTTTCTGCAGCTGAATCAGGGAAGTTCCAGGGGAAGGAGGCCAAGCCCGACTTTTTCCTCCTTGAGCACGAGGGCATGACCCTTGCCAAGCTTGTCCATTTGCCTGACTCCGTGGAAGGCCTCGACCATTTCCACGCGATCCGTGGCCGGATCGTATCCTTTAAGTCGCCAGAGGGCCTTCTCGTTGACCTTTTCCTTCTCGGACAGGATGCCTTGCTCGAATTTTACTGTCCAGTAGGGACTGGGACCAAAGGCCTTGCGCTTGTGGTGAAAGCGAAAGGTATTAGCGAGAACATAGGGCTTGCCGTTTTTCTCGTAGGTAAACATGTCCAGCGGTCGGTTGCCGGAACCCAGTTCCAAGACACTCGAACCTTTCACCTTCGCATCAGGTTTCAGGGCATCCAAGGGATACTTCACCACGGGAGTACAACTGAAAGCCCCGATTACGTATTGCCGGTCGTTTTCACGGTAGGGGACCAAGACACTCATGGGAGCTTTCGTCTCCCAGCGCCGATGCTGAACATGATAAGTTTCTGCACTGTAAACGTTGCCCTTGGCCTCATGGGACAAGGGAGTCTCGATGGCAAAAATCTTGGAGGCGAACTGGTCGGCGCTGCGTCCGGCGGCAACCAGTTGAGTATCGGCCCAAGCAACGTCGGTCACTCGGTTGATTGTGCTTTTTCCACCAGCCAGGCTGATGCGGGCGAACTCCACCTTGTCCAAGGAGAACTCGGCAATCTTTCCGTTGCCGTCAACAGTCAGGATGAGATATCTCTTGTCATCCTGTTTGCGAATGGCGAAGTAGGCTTTGCCCGATGCGGGGTTCACCGCAAGGTCAAGGATCTCGATCCCATCGGCCTTGGCCCCGATCACGCCGGCTAACTTTGCATCGATAGTGGGGATAGCCTTGGCCAAGGGCTTGGCAGAGGCGAGATCGCCAGTACGCACAGCCACGACTTGAGAGCCTTGCCCATCTCCTATCAAAAGCACTCCTTCTGGAGCGAAACTGATTACGTCGATGGTCTTGAGAGTTGGGTTTCCATTGGTCGTTTTGTTGAGTACGGTCGATGGCTTGGCAAAGGCTGTAGCCGTCGCCAAGACCAATAGGGAGAGAGTACGGAGCAATGTTTTCTTCATGATGATTTGGGATGGATTGGTTAGTTTTAGAAACTTGGGATAAAACACTGATGCTGGAATGTCCGAGACGAAATGCCTATGTAAATCGCTAGTGCAGAAATCCCGCCCCTAATGACGAAAAGTGAGGTTTATGCGGTCGAGAATGGGAAAAGAGGGTTCAGAGGCAGCGGCTTAAATTCAGCGAAACTCAAGTGATTAGTTCAGGGATGGGATGAGCATCTTCGACCAACTTGATGATTTCAGAGGGTATCCCTTGGGCAATGCGAAGTTGGCCGAAATCAAATAGGGTATGGAGGATCGTTCCCATCATCATGTTGGGACTAATTGGATTGTCGGCAGGTTCACCATTTCGGCGGTCGGCCTTGCCGATGACTTGTCCCATCGGCAGACCTCCACCGGCAAAGGCGAGAGTACCTAGCTTGGCCCAGTGGTCACGACCACCACGCTTGTTAATGGTAGGAGTACGACCAAAATCACCCGTAAGGACAAAAAGCACTTTCTCCGACAAGCCACGATTCTCGAGATCCTGAAGGAATGCAGAAATTGCCTTGTCCACGGTCCATCCGAGCATGTTCATTCCCTTGACGATGCCAGGGTTGTTGCCATCCGCATGCATATCCCAGCCCGCACTGTGCACGGTAACGAATCCGGCTCCCGCTTCCACCATGCGGCGAGCTAGGAGCATTTGGTGACCGAGGGTGGACTTGCGAAACACCTTGTGTCCGATTTTCATGGCGGAGGTGTCGTAGTCCGCCAGCAGCTTGGGATTTTCCTTGGTGAGATCGAAAGTGTCCGCAGCCGAACCGAGGATAAGATCAAGAGCTCGTTGTTCGTAGGCATCTGCTGCCGCCAAGTTTCCGTTGGCATCGGCTTCCCGCTTAAGTTTGTCGATGGCAATAAGAAGACTCTTTCTGTGTTCAAGACGCTCCTTCGGCAAGTTAAGTTCCATGTCCGAGGCGAAGGAGCTACCTTTCCTAGAAGTGTTTCGTCGCACGGGCTTTCTATTGTCGCCTTCCTCCCCTTTACGAATGAAGGGACCATATGTGTTGCCCAAGTCCCCGGGCCATGACCCCTTGATTACACGTCCTAGCTCTTTCCGATACTGACCATCCTTCTCGGGATGGGCAAGGAGACCGTAGGTTGGAAAGCCCGTCTCGGGATGGTTCGCTCCGCGGATCCTGGCATAGACAGAACCAATGCTGCGGCCCTCTTCCCCCTTTCCCTTGGGATCGGTACCTCCAGAGAGAACGTGAACATGCGCTTGTTCATGCCCGCCGATTGGGTGAGTGAAGGAGCGCACGATTGCCATCTTGTGGGCCCATTTCGCCAAGCTTGGAAAGGTACCCCCAAACGTAATGCCGGATAGGCTTGTTTTTACTTCTCCGGTTACGCTGTTATAGGGGGAAGGCGAATCCATATTCGGATTGAAGGTCTCGATATGGCTGGCTCCGCCAGACAAATAGAGCATCACTACTGCCTTGTCGCGAACGTAATCCGCTTTTGCTTTCTCGGCAAAAGCTTTGTTCATGAGCAAATCCGATAGAGACATAGCTCCTAGGCCCAAACCGCCAACGCGAAGAAAGTCGCGTCTCGACGTACCTTCACAGTCTTGGCTTGAAAACTGTGAAGTGTTGAGAGTGAGCATATCGTCTACAAGTTGGCGATTCCTTAAACTAAAACATACTCTCTATGCCCCTGTGGGCGAGGGGAAAATGGAGAAGCACTTGCCTTTTCTCAGACAGAATCCAGCTTAGTTTTCTCCCTTGAGGCAATAGAGGGTGGCTTGAGACCTTGTGTACACCTTGCCATCTATCGGAGCCAAGGTGGCGCGAAAGATTTCTCCCTCGGAGCTACCGACTTGATTGCGCGCAACTATATCAATGTCCTTGTCGTTTGGGCGTATGACATAGGTCGCTCCACTCTCACTTTGAATGTAATAGAGGCCATTGGCCACGAGAGGTGAACCCGAGAAGGATCCTTCCAGCCTATCGACCCAGAGAGTTTTTCCCGTCTTCGCTTCGTAACAGGTTGTTACTCCGCCCATCGCGGTAACCAAGACGAATTTCCCGATTACTGCAGGCGACGGTAAATCCCGTCCCCCGTTTCGCTTGGCATGCCATGCCATATGCGTCTTGGTAACGTCACCGAGTGCTCCCTTCGGATTTACAACGTAGAGATCCCCTGGCTTGCCATTGACGACAAAAATTAGACCATCGGAGAAAAAGGGCACAGGTGCACCTCGACCGTTGAAGGATTTGCAAAACCAGAGTTCCTTCCCTTTGGCGAGGTCGTAGCCCTTGGCCCCGAACTCACCGTTTAGAACGAGTTGCTCGTTGGCTTTAGTCTTAATCAATATCGGCGTGCTCCACCCGCCTCTGGGCTTGTCGTCACGTTTGGTTTCCCAAAGGATCTTGCCCGTTTTTTTGTCGAGCGAAACGAGCTTGGAAGGACCGATTGCATCGCAATTCTGAATGACCTGTTGACCTATGATTATTGGTGAGGCTGCCACTCCCCAATCACCAGGGAATTGTCCCAAGTCACGAGACCACAACTTCTCGCCTTCCAAGTCGTAGCAATGGATGCCTGCAGGTCCATAGAAGGCCACGACGCATTCACCATCGGTCGCGGCGCTGGCTGTAGCCCAACTGTTCATCTTGTGCTGCGATTCCTTGCGGTCACTGGTCACGTCTCTTCGCCAAATTAGCTTGCCGTTGTCCTTGTCGAGACAAAGCAATGTCCTGACGGCACCTTTCTCGGAAGCGGTCGTGACGAAGAGCTTAGGCCCCCAGTTCACGGCAGAAGATTGCCCTTGGCCCGGGATTTCCGCTTTCCAGACGATGGATGACTGGCTCCATTTGGAAGGAACAGTACCTTCAGCGACCCCCATGCCCGTTGGCCCACGAAATTGATGCCAATCTGCGGCAGAACCCACAGCTGAAAGCAAAGCGGAGGATAGAAAGAGAAGAGGGTCTCGTAAAATTTTCATTGTTTGTCCAGTTTGAGTTACTTCTTCAATTCACGAATCTTGAGGTTTCGAAACCAGACCGTGCCTCCGTGATCCTGAAGGCAGACATGCCCCTTATCGATGCTGGCGAATTCCTTCCAGTTTTTAAATTTGCTGGCAGCCACACGCTTCTTCCAGTCATCGCTCCCCAATTGATAGACACAGAGCAACTTTCCGTTCATGTGGTGCTCGACATGATTTCCGGGCTTTATGATAAGGCGAACAGAGTTCCATTGTCCGTTCGGTTTCAAATTAGCAACCTTTGGGGCGTAGAGAGCATAGCAGGATCCTGCGTCTGTCTTACCCCCCGCCTTCATTCTGGACAAGATTTGTACTTCAGGGCCCGTCTTATATGAGGGGCCACTGATTTCGGCCACCCGATAGATAATACCACTGTTCCCACCTTTCGGAAGGTTCCACTCCAGCGACAACTCGAAAAACTGATACTTATCCTTGGTCATGAGGTCTCCACCACCTTTACCGCTCAACTTGATGGCGTTGTCATCCACCTTCCAGGCAGTGCCCGGCTTGTCTTTCTTGTAGCCGCGAAACTGTTCCAAGCTCTTGCCGTCGAACAATAGTTTCCAGCCGGCTTTCTGCTCGGCTT
>CAZNWO010000120.1:0-9855 GCA_964576585.1 uncultured Puniceicoccaceae bacterium
GGCTCTCCATGGCGCGTCCACCAGTCCCGGTGGCGTGAAAGACCAGCACCTCGTAGCCGGCATCCTCGAGCAGGAGCTTGGCATGATTGATGCAGTCGGTGGTGTTGCCGAACATACTGGCGGCGATGACGGGCTTGTCATCGGAAGGAGGAGCACTCGACTCCACCATTCCGCAAATGGCGCCGGCGGCATTGGCAAATAGGGGACGCGACACCCGATTGAGCCCCGCCACGTCGACCACGCTCGGCATCATGACCACATCCTTGACGCCGACGTAAGCCGGAACGTTTTCGCTGGCGGCAAGGGTTGAAACCATCAACTTAGGGAACCCAACGGGCAAAGCTCGCATGGCTGCAGTCCCGATGGCTGTACCACCTCCCCCGCCGAGGGAAATAACTCCCTGAATCCTTTTTTCGGCAACAAGCTTGGCAACGACTACGGCGGCGCCTTCGGACATGGCCTTGACGGCTTCACCCCGATCACGCTTCTCGAAAAAGGCTGAAAGATCGACATCTGCCGCATTAGCCAACTCTTCCCGAGCAACGTCCGGCGCGATTGTGGGAGCATCGAGGGAACCTGCATCGATCAGCAAGGCTTGGTGGCCACGCTCGCGAATGAGGTCGGCGACATAGGCGTGTTCCTCGCCCTTGGTATCAAAGGTCCCGAGAACCGCAATGGTAGACATGCTATTCGTTCCCTTGGGGCAAATCGATCTCGCAGAATGCTTTCACTTGGGCAGTTATGGCAGTCTCGGTCGGAAGACGTTCCATAGAGCTAGCCCCGTAAAAGCCATCCACGTCCCGACAGTTTTTTAAGACGTATGCTGCATCCTCGGGCATGGAAATGGGACCGCCATGGCAAATCACCAAGACATCCTCGCGAACCGACTTTGCGGCATCAGCGATAGCCTGGACTTCCCTCACCGCATCATCCAAAGTCATGGCAGTGTCGGCTCCAATGGAACCGCCCGTAGTCAGACCCATATGAGCCACAATGACGTCGGCTCCCGCCTCGACCATGCGCTCGGTTTCCTCAACGTTGAACACATAGGGAGTCGTCAGCAGGTCTAGGTCTCGAGCAGCCCGGACGAGATCCACCTCCAACTGGTAACCCATCCCGGTCTCCTCGAGATTGACGCGCATTTTTCCGTCGAAGAGTCCGACGGTTGGGAAATTCTGAATCCCGGCAAACCCCATATCCTTGATTCCGCGAAGGAAGGGATCCCGCAGCATGAAGGGATCGGTTCCGTTCACGCCAGCGAGAACGGGAGTATGGTCGACTGCGGTCAGCACCTCGCGGGCCATGTCGACGACCACCTCGTTTGCATTGCCATAGGCCATGAGCCCCGAGAGGGACCCGCGACCCGCCATTCTGTAACGGCCCGAGTTATAGATGACGATGAGATCCACGCCGCCGGCTTCCTCGCATTTGGCGGAAATCCCGGTGCCGGCTCCTCCGCCCACGATAGGCTTGCCCGAGGCGACCTTGGCCCGAAGCCTTTCCAAGATAGCTGTACGACTGTTGTTCATTATCGGGATGAGAGAAAAGCCCGTTCAGCCGCCCTTGGTATCGAGGCTAAGCTTGGTCAGATTGCGGGACTTGATCATGTCAACGACGTCGATGACCTTTTGGTAGAGAAGGTTTTTGTCCGCCCGAAGGTGCACGACGGGTTGTTCGAGTGCATCCGCGGCGGCTACCTCGTCGAGAAGGGTCTCCAATCGCTCCTTGGTGACAGTCTCATCCCCCCATTGGTAAACGCCGTTTGAATCGATGGTGATCGTCTTGTCTTCAGGTTGCTTTGGAGTTTGCTGGTCACTCGGAGATTGGTCGGGAAGCTCGATCCGGTTATACTGTTCGATCACTGGAGTAGTAATCATGAAGATGATGAGCAAAGCGAAAGCCAAATCAATGAGCGGCGTGACGTTCAGGTCGGCAATGGCATCCAGCTTTTTCTGCTGTTTAAAGTCGCGTGCCATGACCTAAGTTCTTGGATTCTTATGAATTGAAGACAAAACCACTTGATGGACGTCAGCTTTGGGAATCCATCTCGATGCGGTCAGCCACCAGACTCGAAAAATTCTCAAGGCGGGTGATCTCACTCCGAGTAGAGCTGAGCAGAGCGTTGTAAATGAAGACGGTGGGTATGGCAACAAGGAGGGCCGCCACCGTTGTGAGCAAAGCCCCGGAAACGCCGGGAGCAAGCTGATCGATAGTGGCCCCACCCTTCTCCATCGACCCAAAGGCATCCATTACTCCCCAGACCGTGCCGAGCAGCCCAAGGAATGGTGCCCCCGAGACGATTGTCGCAAGGTAGATCATCTTGTCCTCGTAACGATCGGTAAGCTCAGAAAGCGTGCGGCGAAGAGCATTCTCGACCTGCCCCATGCGGGCGGAACGACTGTCGGAACCCGAACTCTCGTGCTTTCGGTAGGCCTCCATGGCCCTGGAAACCAAACGAAGAAATGGACTGCCTTCACCCTTGAAGAGGGCGTCGTCGTAATGAAGGATGCTTGGCAAGTCGTGGATGCTGCCTTCGTGGCGCGAATTGAGCTTCTTGAGCCTGCCAAGCTCCGAATACTTCGAGTAAATGAGGGACCAAGCGTAAATGCTGAGTGCGAACAGCGCAAAGATCACAAACTTTCCAGCGAGGTTGGAGTCCCAGAAGTAGTCAAAGACGTTTGCCTCCGCTAGAAAAAGAAAATCGGCTGAATCTATTATCTCATGCATGACTGATAGGTTTGCTTGCGAATTTGACCTTCAAACTTCACTTACCGTTCAATGACCTGAGACGGGAAGCGCAATGCTAAAGCTACAAAACTCCATTTCAGGAAAGCAGAAAACGACAGGCTGTAGTAAGAATTTCATTACCTTGGCTTCGAGCTGAAAAAGTCTTCCGGTAAAAATTTGTGAAGCTTTTGGTTTGCGGAAAAAGCTTTTCAAGTGCAAATGGAAAGGCGTAATGGAAAACGCCGCAGAAACGCTCAAGGAAGCGGAACAAAAAACATTCAACCTCTCGGGACAAAACGCATTGGTCGGGCTCGACGGCTTCGTGGACAAAATCGTGACCCCTGTGGATCAACGCCACGGCATGGGAGAAAACTTTGATCCGATCGAAACCATTGCCGAGCTCGGCAATCGCATCTCCGACGCAGCAGGCAAAAGCGCAAACATAGAGCTCTTTTCGAGATTCGACAAGTTGGGCGGAAATGGTCCCATAATGGCGAACGCCCTGCTTTCGCTAGGACTCAAGACGCGATACGTCGGCGCCTTGGGGAGGCCGGAACCGCACCCCGTGTTCCACGATTTCGTATCGAAGACCGATGCGATCACCTTGGCGGATCCAGGCATAACCACAGCACTCGAGTTCAAGGACGGCAAGCTGATGTTCGGCAACATGAAGAGCCTCGATGAGATCGATTACTCAAGAATCCTGGAAGTTTGCGGAGAGGGAAAATTCATCGACATGCTGGCCAAGGCTAGCTTGGTTGCCATGGTCAACTGGACCATGATCCCGCAAATGACTTCTACGCTGGTCGATATCCTCGAGAAGATCATGCCGAACCTACCGCCGCGCGAAACAAGGCATTTCTTTTTCGACTTGGCCGATCCCGCCAAACGTTCGCGCGAAGACCTTCAGCAAGGACTTCGGGTTTTTGCTCGTTTTCAGGCTCACGCAGAGGTAACGCTTGGACTGAATTACAACGAAGCTCTCCAAGTGACCGAGGTACTGGGTCTCACCTCGAGGAGCGAAGATCCCGATGACCTTAGAAAAATGGCTACTGAGATCCGTAACGAGATGGACATAGCCTGCGTGGTCGTGCACCCGGTTTCCTCAGCAGCCTGTGCAACAAAGGACGACAGTTGGTGGGCCCCGGGCCCATTTACGCCCGATCCCAAAATCACAACCGGGGCGGGCGACCACTTCAATGCAGGCTTCTGCTCCGCTCGTCTTTGCGGCTTCTCGCCCGCAAGCTGCCTCACTTTGGCCAAGTTCACTTCCGGGCACTACGTCAGGACTGCGCAAAGCCCATCCGCTTCACAAGTAATCGGCTTTCTAAGGGAAAGCTCCACATAATCATGAGTCGAGACCAAGGTATTCTAATCTCCTTCGAAGGTTCCGAGGGATGCGGGAAATCCACCCAGATCAGGCGTATTGCCGATCGGCTGGAAGAATTTGACCATCGCGAGGTGGTTGTGACTCGTGAACCCGGAGGAACTCAAATCGGCGAGGACATCCGGCATCTGATCATGCACAAGGAGATCAACGAGGCCATGTGCCCGGAGACCGAACTCCTCCTCTTTGCAGCTAGCAGAGCCCAGCTTGTGAGGGAAGTAATCTACCCGGCAATCGAGGAGGGAAAAATCGTTCTTTGCGACCGCTTCCTCGACTCAACCACCGTCTACCAAGGCGTGGCCCGGCAAATTGCCGAGGATCCGGTAACGCAGATCAACAATTTTGCTGTGGGTGAAATTATCCCGGACCTGACCGTCATACTGGACATACCCGCCGAGGTTGGACTCGAACGCATCAAGCACCGCATCTCCGACATGCCCGACAGGATGGAAAAGGAAAGCGTAGAGTTCTATGGGAATGTTCGAGAGGGCTACCTGCACTTGGCCAGATCACTCCCGGAAAGGTTCTTCGTGGTCGACGGCGAACGGGATCAGGAGGCAATAGAAATCGATGTCTGGAACGAGATACATTCCAGATTCTACTCCTGAAAAAGATAAGCAAGAAGTGACCGGCAGCGAAGGCAACACCAAGAGAAACCTCGAAGCACTGCATGGCGAACTAGAAGCGGGACGCCTGCATCATGCCATCCTTTTTCACGGCAAAAGTCTTGCCGCCCTCGAGGAAGACAGCTTGTCCCTTTGCAGAAATATTCTCGGGATGGAACCAAACCAATGCGAGCATCCCGATCTCTTTCACCTTCGACCTTCGGGCAAGGCCCGAACCATCAGCGTAGAATCAACGAGGGAACTAATAGCGGACCTGCATCAATCCTCAATTCACGGAGAACGCAAAGTCGCCATCCTGCACGAAGCCGACCGCATGCGCAGGAATTCAGCAAATGCCTTCCTCAAGACCCTCGAGGAACCACCGAGGGGCACATACCTGATCATGCTGTCGACAAGACCTTATTCGCTCCTTACAACCATCAGGAGCCGGTGCATTCAAATTCGGATTGAAGATGCTCGCAAAGGAACGGAAGACTCGGAATGGGAAGACTGGCTCGAGCGATACGCCGACTGGCTCAAACTCGTTACCGACAGGGTCGCCATCCGCCAAGATCGTATTGCTCCCATCCTGAGGGCAAACGGCCTTATACTAGGTTTCCGGGCATTACTTGCCTCCAAATCGGAAGAAACGTGGGAAAGTCGCAAGGCCACCCTGCCGGAAGGATTGGAAGAAAAGGAAATCGAGGCGATCGAGACCGGCATTCGAAAAGGTGCCCGGACCAACCTGCTGGCAGCCTTAGAGGAAAAAACTCGCGAAATCATCGTTTCCGCTTCTCTCTCCAAGAACCAAGAAATCCCCGGACACAAGCTAGCCAAGGCAATCGAGGCCCTTGAAAAGGCGGCGGGACTGCTTGAGGTAAACCTGAAGGAGGAAACTGCTCTGGAATATTTTTGGCTGACGTCTCTAAGGGCTTGGGCCGCTAAATAGATTCTTGGGCCAAACCGAATAGGATGAGCGAAAAGACAATCTTTCAAAAAATCATGGAAGGAGAAATTCCCGCAGAATTTCTCCATGAAGACGAACATTGCGTAGCGATCAGGGATGTGAATCCCCAGTCACCGACACACGCATTGGTAATTCCAAGAAAACTCATCGCACGCGTAGGAGAGGCGACTTTAGAGGATCAGTCGCTGCTGGGTCACCTCTTGTTGGTTGCGGGAAAAGTTGCGGAACAACAAGAACTTCAAAAGGGCTTTCGAATCGTTATCAACAATGGCCCGGCGGGAGGAGAATCCGTTCCTCACCTGCATGTACACGTTATGGGAGGAAGACAATTGGGATGGCCTCCGGGATGATCAAGCAGAGACAACTAATCCTGCTTCAGTTACTCTGGTCTCTTCCAGGCTTTCTGTATGCAGATCTCGTCATCACGAAAGACGGTTCTCGACTAGTTGGCGAAGTAATTGGCCTAAATGACGGCAACCTGACCTTGGATACGCAATATGCCGGCAAAGTGAGGATATCCCTTCCTCGCATCGAGGGCATAAGAACTGATGAGAGTTCGTTTCTTCGACTAGAAGACAATCGAACCCTTTCGGGACCCTTGGCCCCTGCGCCGCAGGGAAGCATAAGCATCGGGATTCCCCCCACTGAGATACCAATCGCAAATCTGCAACAGCTATGGCGACTAGAGGGGTCGGATCCACTCGAAGTGGCGAGGCTCAAGAAACTGGAGTCAGCAAAGATGAAGTGGTCGAGTAAGCTAGGCTTTGACCTCTCGGGTACATCGGGCAACACGGAGGACTTCGGTCTAGGCTTCAGGTTGGATTCCAGCTATGCCAACAAGCGACGCGAAACAGACGTTTATCTTTCCTACAACAACAGCCACAAGGAGGGATTGACCATCGTGGACGAAACCAAGGGAGGAGCTGAATACGCCTCGCAATTCCAAGACCACTTGGCGTGGTATGCGAAAACCGACCTTGAAACCGATCGTCTTGAGGAAATCGATCTTCGAGCCACGGTTGCCTCGGGCCTCAAGTACATTGTCACAAAGAAAGACACTCAAGAACTGGCCTTTCGAGCCGGAGCCGCTTTTCGCTACGAGTCCTATGAAGCGCAAAGCATGGGAGACTTCGATGATCCTGCAATCGACTTCGGCTTGGAACACTCCCACCGTTTTTCGGAATTCCTCTCGATCGAAAGCGACGTCACCTATGTTCCCAGCATCGAGGATTTCGGGAATTACCTGCTCACACAGGATTCCGCATTGGTCGTTCCGCTCGGCAAAAAGTCGCCCTGGAAATTGCGATCGGGATTGGCAAACAGCTACAACAGCACGCCTGCACCCGGCAAGGAGGGCTTGGACCTAAAATACTACCTGCGACTGGTCTACTCCTGGGACTAGCTATCGCACGAAAGTAGGAAACTCTACCGAAGCATTCCTGCGGCGAGGGTCTCGTTACTGAAGGGATCCAGCAGAACAAAGCTGCCCGTACCGCGATTTCGACGATAAGTATCGTAGAACAAGGGCTGTGAAACACGAAGGGCGACGCGACCGATCTCGTTCATGCCCAGCTCGCTGGAGTCTTCGACCTTTCGCAACGTGTTAACGTCGACCTTGTAGAAGATACCGGTCACAATGGCCTGCGCCTCCTTGGTAGTGTGGCGAAGCAAAAGCTTGGCTCCGCTAGAAAGCTTACGGGCGGATGAAAACCAGCAAAGCATGGCGTCCAGATCCTGTTCGATCTTGGGCTGATTGTTCGGCTTCACAATCATGTCCCCTCGACTAACGTCGATTTCATCTTCCAACGTCAGGGTAACCGACAACGGGTAAAAAGCCTCTTCAACCTCATCTTCGGCGATAAGGATTTTTTTGATTCGAGTGGAAAACCCGGAAGGAAGAATTGTCACCTCGTCCCCAGGCTTGAACACGCCGCTCGCCACACGGCCTGCAAAACCTCGAAAGTCATGATGCTTCTCAGAATGTGGACGAATTACCCACTGAACGGGGAAACGCGCGTCGACATGGTTAGCGTCCGAACCCACGTAAACCGTCTCAAGATGATACAACAGAGGCGGCCCCTCGTACCAAGGCATGTTCTCGGAACGCTCCACCACATTGTCGCCCTTGAGTGCGCTGATTGGGATGAAAGTGAGTTCGGTAACGTTGTCCAAGCGCGAAACGAAATCACCAAACTCCTTTGTCGCCTTATCGAACGAGGCTTGCTCGTATTCGACCAAGTCCATCTTGTTTACGCAAAGGGCGATATGCTTGATTCCCAACAGATCTGCGATGAAGGCATGCCTTTTCGTCTGCTCGACAACGCCTTTGCGGGCATCGACGAGAATAAGGGCTAAATCCGCAGTGGAAGCCCCGGTAACCATGTTGCGGGTATACTGGATGTGCCCGGGAGTATCGGCGATGATGAACTTGCGCTTAGGAGTGGCAAAGTAGCGATAAGCGACGTCGATGGTGATGCCCTGTTCCCGCTCGGCACGCAAGCCATCGGTCAGCAGGGCCAAGTTCACGTTCTCGTCTCCTCGCTGCTTGCTTGAGCGCTCGATCGCTTCCCATTGATCCTCGAAGATCGTCTTCGTATCGTGAAAAAGTCTACCAATCAAGGTACTCTTGCCATCATCCACACTTCCCGCCGTAGTGAAACGCAGCAGGTCCATGTCGAGATAATTGGCTTGCTCACTCATAAATGAAATAGGAAAGGGTGAAAGTCTAGAAATACCCTTGCTTTTTGCGATCCTCCATCGCCGCCTCCGAACGTTGATCGTCTGCCCGAGCCTCACGCTCGGTTACTCTGGATGCAGACACTTCCAGAATGACTTCCTCAAGGGTAGCGGCATCGGAACGCACGGCACCCGTGCAAGTGGCGTCGCCAATCGTTCGAAAACGCACTCGTTCGTTCGACACTTGCTCACCTTCTTGAGGCTGCGCATGTTCACTTAACGCGAGAAGCGAACCATTACGCGAAAAAACCTCTCGCTGGTGAGCGAAGTAAAGGCTCGGCAGCTCGATTGACTCCAGTAGAGCATATTGCCAAACATCCATCTCGGTCCAGTTGCTGAGGGGGAAAACTCGGAAGTTTTCGCCAGCAGCCATTCGACCATTGAACAGGTTCCAGAGCTCCGGGCGTTGGTTCTTCGGATCCCATTGACCGAACGCGTCGCGATGGGAGAAGAATCTCTCCTTCGCCCGAGCCTTCTCCTCGTCCCTACGACCACCCCCTAAACAGGCGTCATATTGTTCTCTCTCGATGGTTTCGAGAAGGGTAACGGACTGCAGCGCATTTCGGCTTGCGTTCGGTCCCGTTTCCTCACGCGCCGTGCCTCGGTCGATCGATTCCTGCACCAAGCCGACCACTAAGGGAACTCCCATGCGCTCCACGAAACGATCGCGAAACTCGATGGTCTCGGAAAAATTGTGTCCCGTATCAACATGGACGAAAGGAAATGGAACCCTCGCAGGCGAAAAGGCCTTGGCAGCAAGGTGAGCCATGATAATGGAATCCTTCCCCCCCGAAAAAAGCAAGGAAGGTCGCTCGAACTGGGCGGCAGTCTCCCGCAGAATGAAAATCGCTTCGGACTCCAACTGCTTCAAGTGCGAGACGTTATAGGTATGCATGAAGATTAAGGGATAAGGGACTAAACACTCTTCAGGAATCCGCTTCGACCAAAGGTCTTACAGCTAGGAAGAGTTGTTCCAAGGACTCCTCGGAAGAGGAATTCTCGGTGTCGACTACAAGCCAAGGAGAATCAGGTTCCTCGAATGCCGATTCCCGTCCGGTGAAATTAGCAATTTCTCCAGCCTCGGCTTTTGCGTAAAGACCCTTAACATCCCTTTCCTCGCAGGTGGATAGAGAAGCACGGACATAGACTTCTCGAAAGTCTTCATCACCCACTATTTCCTTGGCGGACTGGCGAAACTCCTCGAAGGGCGTGATAAAGGATACGATGACCACTACCCCGTTCTCCGCAAAAAGCTTGGCCACCTCGGCAACACGACGCAGGTTTTCCCGACGAGAATCCTCATCGAAACCAAGATCCTTGTTTAAGCCGGAGCGAAGGTTATCACCATCAAGGACAACCGAGAAAACGCCAACCTCGTGCAAACGTCGCTCCAATCCCAACGCCAAGGTACTCTTGCCCGAACCGGACAAGCC
>CAZNWO010000121.1:0-1568 GCA_964576585.1 uncultured Puniceicoccaceae bacterium
TTTCCCTTGACCGGAGGCGGCCCTAGGATAGCTTGGGTTCTTGAATGAACACTTTGCGTGATTGGTGCGGTCGGGCGTTTGACTTTCTGGTCGAACCCATGCGAGAGGCGGAACGCGAGCGTACCGAATTCCTGGCATCCGAGCGGGCTTCCCGCTTCGATTGGGAGGTGGCGGGAGGACTTGTGTTGGTTGCGGTTGTCCTGACCTTGCAGGAATATCTCTTGAGGCCCGAGGTTTACGGTTGGCTTGCCCTGTGGCAGGACTCCTCGCATCCGGGTGAGGGCATTGGGGAGGCGATGCTTTCCTTCGAGAACCATTCGTTCGGTTATTTGCTCTTCTGGGCATTGGGTCAGTCTTTTCTCTACTTCGTCCCTCCCATGCTGTTCATCCGCTTTGCATTGAGGAAAAATCTGTCCGAGTACGGATTGAAGCTCGGTGGAGCTTTTTCACTGTGGGGGCTTTACCTGTTCATGCTGGCCGTGATGCTGCCCATTGTCCTGCTGGTGTCCCGTTCGGAAGGCTTTCAGCATACCTATCCCTTCTTCAAGCCATTGGAGGATGAGCGGCTTTGGCCTCGTTTTTGGATCTGGGAAGCGGCTTATTTCCTCCAGTTCGTAGGCCTGGAGTTCTTTTTTCGTGGTTTTCTGCTGCACGGGACGAAAAGGCGTTTCGGAGCCTATGCCGTCTTCGTCATGATGGTTCCCTACTGCATGATCCACTTCGGCAAGCCCATGCCCGAAACCTTGGCGGCGATTGCGGCGGGAATAATCCTTGGTTTCATGAGCCTGAAGACGCGTTCGGTCTGGATGGGCGCTGCTTTGCACGTGAGCGTGGCCTTGAGCATGGACTTGTGCGCCTTGTGGCGGGCCGGAAAGTTTTTTTAGTCGTTCGAGGCGGTAGGGTAGGGGAGGGGTAGTTTTGCGTACGAATTATCCTTAGTGGTTGGTATGCAGTATATTGTGGGAAAAATGCCTTTTAATGCATGTGCTTCATCAGTGCTTCGGGAGCTTGGATTTCCCTCGTTTTATTGTCTTTCGAGGCTTTTCCCGGATTAGTTTATTTCCCGCAGGAGATTCTTTTGAGTAAGGATTTTCACTCCGTGCTTGGCATAGAGGGTCAAATGAGCGCGATCCGCAGGCAAAAGCTTCGGTACGCAGGCATATCCCCGGCTTGCCGACAGGTTGTGCATGGCTGCGAGAAGGTGTCCGAGGGTGGACGGATGGTCGGTAATGGCGGGAGTCACCAACAGGGGAATTCGCAAGGAACCCGAACGCAGGACGAGGTCGGGTCCAGTCGTGTCCTTGGGCAGGGAGATCTCGTGTCCTTTTCGGAGAAGCGCTTCGCTGACTTGGGATAGGAACGATTTCTTTTCCTTGTGGAGCTTTTCCTGTTCCTTTCGAGTTGTTCGAAGCCTTTCGGAGCGATGTTCGTCACGGAGTATTTGAGCGGATTTCTCGGAAAGGTCGAGGGCGGCAATCAGGTTTTCCAAGGTGATGGTTCTGGGAAGGTTTTTTCCATTGATGAGGTCGTACAGGGACGGCCGACTAATGCCTGCTTTCTTGGCCAGA
>CAZNWO010000121.1:1668-9793 GCA_964576585.1 uncultured Puniceicoccaceae bacterium
AAACGCCAATTTACGCTTTGCAAAACGTCTTTTGAAGCAGCTTCAAGGTATCCTCGTAAATCTTCGGTGAGGAGGAAGCCCGAGGACCCGCCACGTTGAGAATTCCGACTGTGTGATCTTGGATGAAACTGCGGATGAGCAAATGGGAATCCGATCGGTCTCGTGGATTCACAAGAAGAACGGGTTTGCCTGCCTTTCGAGCGTGCTCGAGAGTGAGCAAGGTGCCGCCGACGGGTGGATTCGGCGAAATGATCAGCGTGGCATCGCTTTGCTCGACGTTGAGCCTTGTCCGGATCGAATATTTCGGGGTCTCGGTTTCCGTGAGTTGGTAACGTTCGTCTATCGGACCGTCTTCCGCCCTTCGACCTGCTGGGCAATAACCCCCGTGGGGGACTTTGTTCTCCATGGCCCAGTCCAGGGCCGCTCGATCCACTCCGGTTTGCCCTCCCGAGACGATCTTGAATCCATGAGGTGTCACCACCAGCCGAGTCTGCCCGCGAGAAAACCGAATACCAGAAGAAGCACTCCTATTGTTCCAAGGGTGTAGAGTACCAGTAAGGGAGCCAGCATGGGCCATTTTTCCCTGCGATCCTGATCCACGCAATCACGGGCCAATTCGGCCGACCTGCGGTGAAGGTAGATGTCTTGGGCTCGTTTCTCGTTTCCTTGGGCTGTTTCGAGACATTCGGAGAACAGCTGCTTGTCGATCGAACCCAGTTCGATTTCCTTTTTTGCAAGGCTTCTGGCTTCCTGGTCGATCAAAACGTGAATAACTTGGGTTTGCTCCCTTGGGGCAAATGGGAGGATGTTGGTTGGTTCTATGAACCGTGCGGCCGAGATTGTCGATATCCTTCGAGATGGCTTGGACGGCTTGGTCGAGGAACAAGCCGCAAAGCCTCTGTCTTACGTTCGTCTTTTCAATTTCGGCGAACAGAGGGTTTCTCTTCGGGTGGAGTCATCGGACCTGCGGACCGGTCTCGTAGAGCCTGTCGGCAGGATTGACGTGGATCAGGTGCCCACGAACAATGGTCGGGTGACTTGCAGGTGCCTGATGACCGACCTTAAATCCGGGCAATCCAAGCGGGTTTACCTGCGTATCGCCGATCTCAGGCAGAAAGACAGGGAGTGCGACAAGATCTACGACTTTTTCACCGACTTGATCGAGCCCGCTGAAGCTGCTGAGGCAAAGGGAACGCGTGGTCGACACCGCTGATTCAGTGTCTTGCCCGAGGTTTTCTCGAACAAGACGGTTCAGTAGGTGAAGATCTGCTCTTTCGTGATCTTCGTGATGGGGCCGAACTTGGCGAGGGCGTCAAGGTCGATCTTGGATGAATCTCCCACGATTGAGATGAGTTTTGCCCGAGGCTTGATTTCCTTCTGGTAAAACCTCCTGAGGGTCTCGATGTCTGCCGATTGTATGACGGGGAAACGGGCCTTTCGCGGATCCTCGGTCAGCCCAAGCTGGTTCCAGTCGTAGACTGCCCCCGGAATCTGCCTGAAACGAGCATGGTTGGTGCGGTAGGCGCTCTCGAGAGCGTCTTGGGCGGATTCCCAGCGATTCTCGTTGAAGGGCATTTCGTTAAGCAGTCCGAGAAAGGCATCCACGGCATCAATCGTCTTGTCCGCCTGGCAGCCTATGGAGCCGACCAATATGTTTTCCTCGTCGGATCGACTGGCGGGAAAATAGTGTCCCCAAGCGGAATAAGCGAGGGCTCGGGCCTCTCGAAGTTCCTGAAAGACCAATCCCGCCATGCCGCCTGCAAAGTACTCGTTGTAAAGCTGGGCGGCGGGCATGCTGCTCTCGTTTCGTTCCCCCACCGCCAATTCCAGCCTGACTTGGGCTTGGGCCATTTCCTTTTCGTAGAAATGTATCTGGGTTTTTTCCGGAGCGATCGAGCGCAGCGGCTCGAAGGTCGAGGGCGGTGACAATGTTTCGGCAAGCGGAAAATGCTTGGAGAGGACGACCGCGACCTCTTTCGCCGGGCGTGGTCCTACGTAGAGGACGGCTTGCTCGGAGCTCAGGAGTTCGGACAGCTTTTCCTTGAGCGAGGCGACGGTGCTGGCGTTGATGTCGGAATTCGAAGCGCGCTTGCGGTAGCGCGAGCGATCACCGTAACGGTGGTGGTGGGCCAAGGCATGCCCCAGAATGCGTGGATCCTTAGACTCGTCGTCTCGCTCGGCGAGGATTATCTTGACCAGTTCGCGATGCGTTTCTTCCGAAGTGTTGGGAGAAGTCAGGTGCTCGTGGGCAAGGGTAAGGGTGGCGGGAAGGTTCTCGTCCAGCCCCGAGAGAGCCAGATTCGTGAAGCGATCGGATACGGAAAGCCCGAATTCGCTGCCCAGCTTGTACCATTCGATCTTGAGCTGCTCTGAAGTAAGCTCCCCTGCTCCCGAGCGATCCAACAAGCGTTTGGCGAGCGGGAGCAAGGTGTCCTGTCGGGAACCCGTCTCGATTCTGAAGTGCAGGGCGAACAGGTCGTTCACCGGGTTTGGGGAATGGTAGAGCTTTAGGCCGGGTCGAACCTCGACGATCTCGAAGTCCTCTCCCGTTTCCAAGTACTTCGGAGCAAAGGGTTCCACCTTGATTTGCTCGATTTCCTGCATGAATGCGGAGGCTTGCGAGGCGTTTATGTCCAAGGGGTCGATCTTGGGTTTGTCGATCTTGGGAAGGTCGTGCTGGGCGTCTATGCGGTGTCCTGCGACAAAGTCGCTTCCGAAGTACTTGTTCGCAGCGGCGACCACCTGTTGCTTCGTCACCTGCTCCAGCTTGTCGATCTCGCTCTCGGTGTCGCTCCATTCGCGAAAGGCGAGAAAGGTGTCGCGCAGTAGTTCCACACGCTTGTCGTTTTCCTCCAGATCCTGTTTGCGTCGTTTCTTGAAGTCGTTGATGACTGCGGGGAGGATCCAGTCGGCGAATTCGCCCTTCTTGACCATTTCGATTTGTTCGAGCAGGAGAGCTTCGACTTCGTCCAGAGTCTGTCCGTCCTTCGGCACGCCGTAGAGGTACTGCACCCCGTGATCGTTCATGTTCTGTGGGTAGGAACCTGCTCCGCGCACGGCTTGGGCCTCCACTAGATTAAGGTTGATCAGCCCCGCTGCGGAGTTGTCCAAGATCATGTCGACCAAGCGAACGGCGGGAAAATCCTCGTGGTTTTTATCCACGGTTCGAAAGGCGAGAAGGACTTGCTCCTCGCCTTGGTATTTCATTTGCGCGAATTCTCTTCCCTTCAGGGGATTCTCGGTCCACTTCAGGGTTTCGATGGGCTTTTCGCCGGGCGCCCAATCGGCGAATTCTCTGGAGATTACTGCCATGGCCTCCTTGGGATCGACGTCTCCCGATATGCAGATCGCCATGTTCTCGGGTACGTAGTACTTGTCGAAGTATTCCTGAATGGCGAGGATCGAGGGGTTCTTGAGGTGCTCCACCGAGCCCAGAGTCGGCTGTTGCCCGTACGGATGGTTCTTGAAAAGCAGGGCGTTCACCTCCCGCCTGATGAGGCGTTCCTTGTTGTCGATGGACCTGTTCTTTTCCTCGTAAACGGTTTCAAGCTCGGTGTGGAAGAGCCTGAAGACGGGGTTGGTGAAGCGTTCGGCCTCGATCTTCGCCCAGTGCTTGAGGCGATTGGCGGGCAAATCGACCTTGTAGACGGTCTCCTCGTGCCAGGTATGGGCGTTGATCCCCTTTCCGCCCATGTCGCCGTAGGTGCGGTCCATTTCGTTCGGGACTGCAAAAGAAGCCGCCTCTTGGGAAATGGAGTTTATCTTGGCATAGATTTCCTTTCTTCGGGTCTCGTTGGTCTCCTTGGACCTTTGTTCGTACAGATCGGTGATTTGATCCAGCAGAGGCTTTTCCTTTTCGTAGTCGATGGTTCCGAAGCTCGAGGTGCCCTTGAACAAGAGGTGCTCCAAGTAATGGGCGAGTCCCGTGTTGGTGGAGGGGTCGTGCTTGCTTCCCGCCCTCGTTATTATCTCGGCGTAGAAGCGAGGTTCCTCGCGGTTCGGGCTGATGTATACGGTCAGCCCGTTTTCCAGGCGATACATGTGTACCTGCATGCTGCCGTTGGAATCCGTATCGCCGATCGAGCTATACGAATTGGTTGTGCGTAGGTCCAAGTCACAAGAGGACATGGCAAGAATTCCCGATGCTCCTATGGCGGAGATTCGCGAAAGGCGGCCGAGTGTGGTGGCTTTCATGGCGTTTTGGGTTGCGGTTTGTCACAAGGGCGAAAGAGTCTTGCGATTTTTCTGCGATTTGCACGAATAATCTTCCTGAAATTTTTGATTATGAAAATTTACGTTTACGAAAAATGCGGATCATGCCGCAAGGCTCTCAAGTGGCTGGACGAACGCGGGATTGCCTACGATACGGTTCCAATCCGTGAAAAGCCCCCGAGCAAGACGGCGCTCAAGAAAATGCTGAAGGCCAAGGATGGACAGCTCAAGAAGCTCTTCAACACCTCCAGCAAGGATTACCGCGATCCTGAGGTCAAGGATCGCCTGCCGGAGATGAGGGTGGACGAGGCCATCGGGCTGCTCGCCTCGCGCGGAAACCTCATCAAGAGACCGTTCGTTCTATCGGACGAGGTTGCCTTGGTCGGTTTCAGGGAAAGCGAATGGGAGGAAGCCCTCGGCTGAGGAAGCCTTCATGAAATTGGCGGGAAAGGCGGCGATCGTCACGGGAGCGGGCACCGGCGTGGGTGCTGCAACTGCCCGACTCCTTGCCTCCAAGGGGACCAGTGTAGCGGTTGCCTACCGCAAGTCCTCGGAGGAAGCCGATGGGGTGGCCGCCTCCATTTCCGAGGCGGGCGGCGAAGCTTTCGCCTTTCGCGCCGACGTGGCCAATGACGAGGACTGCAGATCTCTGGTTGCCGCTGCCGTGGAGAAATTCGGCAGGTTGGACGTCCTGGTCAACAATGCGGGAACTACCGAATTCATACCCTTCGACGACTTGGAGGCCGTCACCGATGAGGTTTGGCAAAAGCTTTACCAAGTGAACGTCGTGGGGGCCTTTCATTGCGCCAGGGCAGCCGCTCCTCATCTTCGGGAACAGGGAGGAGCCGAGGGTGCCGAGATCATGAACGTGGGCTCCGTTGCGGGCCTGAAGCCGACCGGCAGCTGTATTCCCTACGCCGCCTCCAAGGCTGCACTGCATAACCTGACGGTGGCGCTTGCCCGCACCTTGGCTCCTGACGTTCGGGTAAACGCTGTTGCGCCGGGCTTTATCTCGGGTCGATGGCTTCGGGAAGGCCTTGGCGAGCGATACGAGTCGACCAAGGCCGCCTTCGAGGACGCCATGCCCCTGCAGGCGGTTTGTTCGCCCGAGGACGTGGCTGCCGCCCTGCTCTCCATCATCGAGGGCCCGGACCTCGTGACTGGGCAAATCCTGACCTGCGACGCGGGCTTGTCGGTTTCGGAGTCGATTCGGGTCTGAACGGTATGCTTTCAATAGAAGGTTGCCTCCCTTCCGGAATTCGTTGAAGAATGTCAGTTATTCCACTCGCCCAACAAATGAACAATTAGCAAACGTCCCCAAGACTCATGAAAACCAAATTAAATCGCTTGTCCTTTTTCCTCCTTTCTTCCCTTTGCATCGCCTTGTTCACCTCTTGTGGAGGGGGTGGTCAGAATGATTCCGGCGGTGACTCCAACAACTCCGAAGGCAACAATTCCGAAGGAAACGGCTCCGCCCAATGGTGGCAAAAGAAGGACGATGTCGATTCCGGTGAAAAGAAGCTGCGCGTCGCTTTCGTCACGAACCAGATAGCCGACTTCTGGAACATCGCCAAGGCCGGCTGTCGCGATGCCGAGAAGGATCTCGGCGTGGAGGTGGATGTCAAGATGCCCCCCGAGGCCACCGTCATCAAGCAGAAGCAAATCGTGGAGGATCTTATTACCTCCGGCATCCAAGGTATTGCAATCAGTCCTCTTGATGCCGACAACCAGACCGAATGGCTCAACGGCATCGCCGACAAATTGCCTCTCATCACTCATGATTCCGATGCACCCTCTTCCAAGCGTCTCGCCTATATCGGCATGGACAATTACAAAGCGGGACGCATGTGCGGCGAACTCATCAAGCAAGCTTTGCCCGACGGTGGCGCCGTCATGCTTTTCATCGGACGCCTCGAGCAGGATAACTCCAAGCACCGCCGCCAAGGTGTGATCGACGAACTCTTCGATCGCGAACGGCCCGAGACCCTCGACAAGCTTTCCTATGATCCCGTGGAAGGCGTTCTCGATTCGGGCAAGTACAAGATTCTCGGTACGCTCACCGACCAAGGCAAGACCGACGTGGCCAAGCAGAAGGCCGCCGACGCCATCAACGCCTATCCCGACATGAAGGCCATGGCGGGTCTCTTCGAGTACAACCCGCCCGCTTGCTACCAGGCCCTCAAGCAGGCCGGAAAGTTGGGCGAAATCAAGCTCATCGGTTTCGACGAGAACGACGTCACCCTGCAGGGCATCAAGGACGGTTTCGTCACGGGCACCATCGTGCAGGATCCATACCAGTACGGCTACCAGTCGGCCAAGGTCCTCAAGGACATCCTCGAGGGCAAGGAGGCGAAGGACTTCATCGACATCCCTCCGCGCAAGGTGGTGAAGGAGAACGTCGACGAATACTGGGCCGACCTCAAGGCCAAGAAGGCCGGCTGAGGTTTAACAAGTCCGAAGGTGGAAGGCTCAAGGCTGAAAGAAAAGGCTGATTCCCCCGAGGCGCCTTTGCTCGAGGTCCGCGGCATCGACAAGAGCTTTCCCGGAGTGCGGGCCCTCGGCGAAGTTGACCTTACGCTCCACAAGCGCCAAGTGCTCGCCCTCATCGGTGAGAACGGCGCCGGCAAGAGCACCCTCATGAAGATTCTCGCCGGGGTCCAACCGCCCGATGCGGGTGAAATCCTGCTGGATGGCGAACCCGTCGTGATCGAGTCCACTCGGGCCGCTCTCGACCTAGGCATAGCCCTCATTCACCAAGAATTGAATCTCGCCACCAACCTGAGCGTGGGGGCGAACGTGTTCCTTGGGCGAGAACCTTTGCGGAGCGGCCTTATCGACGATGGCCGCATCCGCGAGGAATCCCGAAAGTATCTCGAGATGGTTGGTCTTGAGGTGGACCCCGCCACCCTCGTGGGCGATCTCACCATCGGTCGCCAGCAAATGGTCGAGATCGCCAAGGCACTTTCCATCGACGCCCGCATCCTCATCATGGACGAACCCACCTCCAGCCTCTCGCAGGCGGAGACGGAGTACCTCTTCAAGGTCATCAAGGACCTGCGGGAGCGAGGCGTAAGCGTCATCTACATTTCTCATCGCCTGGGCGAGGTTCAGGAGCTGGCGGACCACGTGACGGTCCTTCGGGACGGCGAGAACGCGGGCGAGCTTGTCCGCGAGGAAGTCACGCACGACGCCATGGTGCGGCTCATGGTCGGGCGCGACCTGACGGGGCATTACGTCCGTTCGGAACGCGACCTCGGCGAAACCGTATTGGAGGCCCGCGACCTTCGCTCGCCCGTCCATCCCGAGTATTCCCTCAACTTTTCCGTCAGGGCCGGGGAAATCGTGGGCGTGGCCGGTCTGGTGGGAGCCGGGCGTACGGAGATGTTGGCGACTTTGTTCGGCGTAACGCCCAGCTTGCATGGTTCGCTAAAGGTGGGAGGTGAGGAAATCGTTTCTGATTCCCCCTTTGCCGCCATCCGGGCGGGGTTGGCCCTTGCCCCCGAGGATCGCAAGCTGCAGGGCTTGGTCATCGAGATGACGGTTCGGGAAAACTTGAGCTTGGCCGCCTTGCGGCGCGACCAAAGGCCGGGCGGCTTTCTCGACTTCGGGAAGGAACGAGCCATCAGTGAGGAAATGGTCGAACGCATGGGTGTGAAGACGCCTGGCGACGATCAGGTCGTCCGCTATCTTTCCGGCGGCAACCAGCAGAAGGTGGTGCTCGGCAAGTGGCTCGCGATGAAACCCAAGCTTCTCCTGCTGGACGAACCCACCCGCGGCATCGACGTCGGTGCCAAGCGAGAAATTTACGCCCTGATGGAGGAATTGGCCTCGTCGGGCGTCGCCATCCTCTTCGTCTCGAGTGAAATGGAGGAGATTCTCGGGATGGCGGATCGAGCCATCGTCATGCACGAGG
>CAZNWO010000122.1:0-9717 GCA_964576585.1 uncultured Puniceicoccaceae bacterium
ACCCCCGGAGCAACCGTTCGCCTCGAGGTGGACGAGAGAAGCCTGGAGGCTGCATCAGGCGCCCCCGAGGTCGCCGGTCCCAAGGCGGATTCATCCTTTGCCAAGACTGCTGCCTTAAGCGCCTCGAAGGTTCCCGAACAATCCGAACAGTCCGGTGCCGCTATCAAGGACGCCGATTTGGCCAAAGCTTCCGCAGTGACTGCAAAGCTTGATCCGGTACAGGCTCCGGAATCCCCGACCAAGGATGCCTTGTCTCGTTTCCGCAATCAACCGCAACCTTTGACAGGTGGCCCGGAGGTAAACAAGTTGGCCCAGAATCTCGCCTTGGACAAGCTGCGCCAGCTTGAGAGCGGGCCGGCAGAGGTGCAGGTCGAGAAGATCGGCCCCGACGGTTCCGTCGGCAAGCTGACTGAGCTTTCTTCAGTCACGGCCAAACCCATCGAACCTACGGACCAATTGGCCAAGATCACAGGTTTGACTTCCCAGCAATCGGCGGCGGAACTAAAGCTGCCGAGCTTGAATTTCACCGGCATCCCCGGTCCCAAGCTCGCCAGTACCGCTCGCCTGCTCGTTCCAATTTCCAGTTCCGCTCCCAAGCTTGCTCTTGAGAGTGACATGAGAGAAGTGGAAAAATCCTATGTACTGCGTGATCCCAAGCAACGCGCCAAGCTCTTGGAGCGTCTCGGCGGTACCGAGGAGAGCGAGGCTTCGGTTGCTCGGGCCTTGAACTGGTTGTCCCGCAATCAGGAACCCGACGGGCGTTGGAACATTCATCGCCATGGAGGACAGAAAGGGCAGGACGTCGCCGCCACCTCCTTTGCCTTGCTTTGCTATTTCGGATGGGGCGCAAGGCACAACCAGCCCGGTCCGCACAAGAATACCGTGGACAAGGCCCTGAAGTGGCTCGTGTCGCAGATGAAGGATGACTCTAGATACGGTCCTGGAGCTATGGGATTCAACATGCATAACAGTATGTACGGTCAGGGTGTCGCTACGCTAGCTCTCGCCGAAGCCTATGGATTGAGCAAGGATCCGGCTCTTCTCGAGTATGCCGACAAAGCCGTTCATTTCGTAATGAGGGCGCAGAACCCCAATGGAGGATGGGATTATTCTCCATACAAGAAGAAGGTCAACAATACCACCCGCACCGATACTTCCGTCTCCGGTTGGCAGTTGATGGCTCTCAAGAGCGCAAAGTTGGCGGGAATTCACGTTCCGGACAGTCACTTTCAGCGCTGCCACGTTTGGTTGGACAGGGTTTCCACCGGCAAAAACAAGGGCATCTACGGCTACGATGCCCCTGCTCTAAGGAATGGAGCCATGTTGGCCGAGGGCATGTTCTCCCAGCAGCTCTTGGACAAATATCCTCCCAGTCATCCACGCATGAAGGAGAGCGCCGAAAAAATCATGACTGTCTTTATGCCGAAAGCCAACTCTAGCATAGATTTATATTATTGGTACTACGGCAGTCTTGCTGCCTACATGCACAAGGGCGAATTGTGGGAGAAGTGGAATCCCGTCATGCGTGACCTCCTTCTTTCCAAGCAGGTGAAGTCGGGAGCGAATGCGGGCAGTTGGAACCCAAAGGGTTCCCACGGCAGTGCCATGGGACGCGTTATATCGACGGCGATGGCGACTCTGATTCTCGAGGTTTACTACCGCTACTTGCCTTCCGCCACATCCGGTTCGGCAAGCGTGCCCAAGTCCTGAAGAAAGCCCAGTTGCTTCCTGGCTTTCCCATTAGCTTCGAAACTTCAGGATTTTTCGGGATAGGTCCCTTCCTTTTCCGTCGGGGTTATCCCTTAGCTCTCGGAACAAACGGTTTACCCGGCATTTGGTTCGTTTTTCAAGGTATGCGAGGATCGTAGGAATTTCGGCTCGGGTGGCGCCGGCGTTTTCGGCTTCGTTTCTAAGGATGACCTCCGCTTGAAGGTGGGCTGCAGTGAGGGCGTAGAGTTCGGCGGCAACGTCGACGAGGCGGCCGAGGAGCAATTGGCGTTTCTCCAAGGCGGGACCGTGTCGCGCCATTGCGTGAAAGAGACTCCGGGCAAGACGTCGAGAGGTTCGTTCTACGTAGGCGAGGGCAGCCTGGGAATCGCTGCGAATTTCCGAGGGTATGGCGAACGGGTGGGGAAGGTATAGGCCGGGATACCATGCGGCATAGTGCAGGCCTGCCTTGCCTGCTGCCAGCAGGCGCTTGCCTGCGGAGAGTCGAGTGTCCATCGCAGCCCCTGCCACACGCAGGTGTGGATCCAGTGCCTCGCGGGCTAGGTAAAGCCTCATTATTTCGCTGGAACCCTCGAAGATGCGATTGATGCGGGAATCGCGCATGTACCTCTCCACGGGCTCGGGGTTCTCGCCTCGTGCGGCTAGGGATTGCGAGGTTTCGTAGCCGCGGCCTCCGCGAACCTGCATGAGGTCGTCCACCACCCGCCATGCGGTTTCCGTTCCCCAGAGCTTGCATAAGGCTGACTCCAGTCGATAGTCGATCTTTTGGTCTACGAGAGTCGAGGTCAGTCGGACCATGGATTCCAAGGCGAACGCGTCTGCCGCCATGTCCGCTATCTTTGAGCCTATTGCCTCGTGCTTTCCTATCTCGGAACCCCACTGTCTCCTCTCGGTCACCCAGTTTCGGGCAATGTCGAGGCTTTCCCTGACCAGACCTGCGCAAGCTGCGGGCAAGGTGAGTCGCCCCACGCTCAGCGCGTCCAGCGCCACCCTCATCCCTTTGCCGGGGGCAAGGATAATGTTTTCAGCGGGGACCTTGGCGTTGGAGAATCGGATTACTCCGTTGTAAAGCGCCCTGAGCCCCATGAACCTGCAGCGACGGGTGACTTCCACCCCGGGCGTACGCGTGTCCACCACGAATGCCGTGATGGCTCTTTTCCTTTTGCCCGCGACAAGCTTGGTAGACGGCGTGCGAGCCATGACCACCAAGTACCTCGCGATGGTTCCGTTCGTGCACCAGAGCTTCTCGCCATTCAGCAGGTAGCGCTTTCCGCCCTCTATGGGCTTCGCGATGGTTTTTAGGTTCGATGGGTCGGAACCCACCTCGTTCTCCGTCAAGGCGAATGCAGTTACGGCTCCCTTTGCGACTTTGGGTAGAAAGCGTTCCTTTTGCTTTTCGGTGCCGTATTTTAGGATGGGCTGGGGAAGCCCGATCGATTGATGCGCGGAGAGCAGTGCAGTCAGGTTTCCGCATCTGGCGCCCAGTTCCATGGCTGCCTTTGAATAGGTGGCTTGGCTCAACCCGAGACCTCCGTACTTCTTTGGAATCTTGATTCCGAAGGCTCCTATGCCCGCGAGCTTTTCCATGAGGTGGTCGGGGATTTCTCCCGACCTGTCGATTTCATCAGGGTCGGCATGATGAGTGATTACGTGCCTCAAGAGCTTCAGGAAGTGCTCGCCTTCCTCTCCATCGGGAGGCGTTGCCCGCGCCGCTTCTGCAAGCGGCTTGAATTTAGGTTTTCCGAGAAACAATCCTGTGGCGAAACCCTTGTCGATCTTCTTGCCTCGGGCTTCCTCGGTTACTTCAAGGGCTCGACGCTTCTCCTTGGAGTATCCCGAAAGATCCAGTCCTCCTTCCGTTTTCGCTTCTTTCAAGGTTTTCATGAGCTATTCCTTTCCTTTTTAAAAGTTAAATGGACAGGTTTGCCCCCTGAATCCGGGTAGAACTTTTGCCCGTTGCGGGCCAAATCCAGCAAAAGGGATGCGGGTCGAAAGCGGTTTCCTTCCTTTCTGCGCAACCTTTCCATCCTTGTTACTACTTGGCAAAGGCCCAGCGAGTCCGCATGCCTCAGAGGTCCGCCCCGGAACGGAGCCCATCCCGCTCCTGAGATCATTCCGAAATCCACGTCTTCGGGATTGTCCACGACTCCCTCCTCTATGCACCTTGTCGCCTCGTTGATCATAACCAAGGTCATGCGTTCCGTTGCCTCGTCGGTTCCCGGTTTTCCGCTTCCAGAGCGTTTCGATTCCTCATCGAGCAAATCCTTCAAGTCTCCGTTCGGCTTCTCATTGGATTTCCCCATCCTGTACTTGTAAAAACCCTTTCCCGCCTTCTTTCCCAATAGCCCTTCGCCAACCATTTTCTCCAGAAAGTCGGGTGGAGACCCGAGGTGCGAGAGGCGAAACTTCAGCTCTTTGGCGACGTGGTTCGCCACGTCCAGCCCGATTTCGTCCAAGAGCCTCATCGGCCCCATCGGCATCCCGAAGTTCGTCATGGCTGCGTCGATTTCCTCTGCCCGACCTCCCGCCATCCAAAGTTGCGCGGCTTCTACCAGGTAGGGCACCAGTATCCGGTTTACCAGAAATCCAGGGGAATCCTTGCACAGGATGCCGCGCTTTCCGATTCTTCGGACAAAAGCCAGCAGGGTCTGAACCACTTCGGGATCCGTCCTCGCCCCCCGAATCACTTCCACCAGTTCCATCCGATGGACGGGGTTGAAGAAATGCAGCCCACCAAGCCTTCCTCGGTTTCGCATCGCGACGCTCATCGAGTCGATGGACAAACCCGAGGTGTTGCTGGCAAAGGGAACGTTGCCGTCGCTTCTTTTCTCCAGTTCCCCGAAGAGCGAGCGCTTTGCTCCGATCCTCTCCACGATTGCCTCGATTACGAGGTCTCCTTCACGCAGTCCGACCGGCTCCGACATGGGCGTTATCCTGTCCATGACGTCTCTTGCCTCCAGCCTCGACGTGATGCCTCTCGATCGACCCTTTCTCAGCAAAGCTTCCACAGTACCCAGTCCTTTCGACAATGCCTCGACGGACAGGTCGGAAAGAACCACCTTAATGCCTCGCGAGGCAATCCAGTGTGCGATTCCTCCTCCCATTACTCCTGCCCCAACGACGTGCGCCCGCTTGGTTTCGGGCAGGCGTTTGGACTTGAACCGAAAATTAACCTTCTTCGCGCGCTCCCTCAGGAAGAAGTACCTGACCAAGTTCCGTGCCGTGGCTGTCTTCGCCAATCCTGAAAAAGCTCGTCGCTCCGCATTCATGGCATCCGCCTCGGATAAATAGGTTGCCTTGGTAATCGTCTTTATCGCAGCCGGTGGAGCAGGATAATTTCCTCGGGTCTTCGCCAAGACTTTTCTTTTCGCAGCCCATCCGACTAGCCAAGATGCCGGACGCAGGTTGCTTAGAAAGAATCGTGGGACCGACTTCTTCCCTCTCTCCAGCCTTTCCTTGGCTGCCACCTCGGTCAGTTCGTCTGCAACGACTTCGTCCACCATCTCGAGTTTCTTGGCTTTTGCAGGGCGAAAAGGTTTACCAGTCGCGATCACCGTCAATGCCCGAGCGAATCCAATCAGGCGGGGCAGCCTGTAGCATCCTCCCCATCCGGGTAGCAGTCCCAAGCTGGTCTCGGGTAGCCCGATCACCGTATGTTTCGTTTCGGAGGCAACTCGGAAGTCGCAGGCTAGCGCCATTTCGTATCCGCCCCCGAGGCATGCCCCGTTGATTGCGCAAGCCGTGGGAATCCGCAGTCGGGCGAGTCGGGAAAATGCTTCCTGCCCTCGTTTCAATAATTCCTCCAGTTCGCGACTCGACTTTTCCGCCAACTGCGACAAGTCGGCTCCCGCTAGGAAAACCTTCGGGTGCGACGATCGTATGAGCAATCCCGTCGTTTTTTCGTTTTGCTCGATGTGGGTCAGCGCCTTTTCCAGTTCATCGAGGAACCTCTCGTCGATCAGGTTGGGTTTCCCGTCGGGCCTTTCCAGACTCCAGATCGTCGCGCCGTCTCCCGCCTTGTTTTTCCTGATTCGTTCATTCATGGCATTTTTCCCTTTCGTTCTTCAATTTCGTTCCAGCCACAGGGCGCCTCCTTGGCCTCCGCCCACGCACAGGGTGGCCAAGGCTTTCTTGGCCTTTCGTCTCTTTAGCTCGAGCAACGAGGTCAGGACTAGCCTTGCTCCCGTCGCTCCAACGGGGTGTCCGAGGGCAATGGCTCCCCCGTTTGCGTTTAGGTTCTCCTCGGGTATTTCTCCAAGCTCCTCTTCCAACCCGCACTCGTCTTTGCAGAAGCTCTTGTCCGAGCATGCATCCATCACTGCCAGGGCTTGGGCGGCAAAGGCCTCGTTCAGTTCCACGACTTCGGCTTCCTCGGTCAGTGGGCCGCCCATCTTCCTCGCCTTTGCCATGGCGTACACTGGACCCAGTCCCATCCTCCTTGGTTCGCAGCCCGAGTAGGCATGGCAGACCAGTCTCCCCAACGGTTCCAGGTCACGTGTCTTGCACGCATCCTCACTCGCCACCAACAGGGCAACGGCGCCGTCCGTCACTTGGGATGAGTTTCCCGCCGTTACCGTTCCACGCTTGCGGGCGAAGATCGGGCGAAGCCTCGAGAGGGCGTGAGAGGTGCTGTCCTTTCTGGGTCCGTCGTCTTCGAGGATCGGCCTGAACCTTCTCCCGTAGGCGGGGGTAATTTCCTCGTCCAGCCTCGCTCTGGCTATGATCGCCTTGCGATGCGACGCCAGCGCGAAGGCATCCTGCCTGTCGCGGGAGATGGAAAATTGCCTGGCCAGGACTTCCGCCGTTTCCCCCATGCCGAGCCCGCAGGTCGGGTCGGTCAATCCTTTCAGTAGGGCGGAGCGTGGCCGAAAGTCTATCGGCCTGAATTTCGCGACAGCCTTCAGCTTGCCAAGGGTCGAGCGTGACTTGTAGACGCCTTGAAATTTCCTCGCGCTCTCGTTGGAGAACGTCAACGGAACCCTCGACATGCTCTCCACTCCTCCGACAACGAATACGTCTCCCTTTCCTGCTGCCATCATTTCCGCCGCCTCGGTAATCGCCTCGAAACCCGAGGCGCAGTTCCTGTGGACCGTTCGGGCGGGAACGTTCTCGGGAATCCCCGAGCGCAGGGCAATGACTCGGGCTAGGTTCGATTCGCCCGCAGGTTGGCACACGCAACCGAAGATCACCTCATCGATCACCTCGGGGTCGATGCCCGTCTTGGCGAGCAAGGCCTTGGTGGCTGCGGTTCCCAGATCGCCTGCCGAGAGGTGCGCAAGCTTTCCTCCAGCCTTTGCGAAAGGCAGTCGGATTCCGTCCACGACGTGCAGGGTCTTCTTGCTCATGCGGGCTGCCTCCTGCTTGGGCTTCTCCTCCGTCTCCTTCGGGGTCGCCCAATCCTTTTCTTGCTTCCCGCATCCTTCCTGCGGTCCACGATCTTTTCTTCCTTCAGGGCCTTCCCCACGCCGTGCAGCCTTCGCATCTCCTCGGGGTCGTGGTAGCTTATGCTGTTCGGCGTTACCTCCGCGACCTCTCGAAATTTTCTTCGAATCAGGTTTTCCATGTCATCTCCGGCGGCATCGGGTTCGAGGCAGAGCCGCAGGTGCAGCTCGTCCAGGTCGAGCGGGTCGTCGTTTGCCTTTCGCAATTCTAGTTGCCAGGCCCCGATCCCCCTTACGTCGTCCAGGATCACTTCCAGTTCGTTGAAGTCGACCAGCGAGCCCTTCAGCTTCCCGAGGTCCATTCGCCTGCGTTCGGATACCCTCGAGATCCGTCCCAGCAGCCGAGGAACGGTTCTCCCGCAGGCGGGGCAAGGCTCCCAAGTCAATCCTCCCTCGACCAAGTCGCCCGTGCGGTACCGCATGGCAAGGGTCCCCCGGGCGTCGAGTGGGGTATGGACGATCTCGCCTGGCCGTCCGTCCTCGACTGGGTTGCCCGTTCGGGGGTCCACCACTTCCACAATACCGAGTTCCGGGGAAAGATGATAACCCGTCGAGCCCTCCTCGGGAGAGCTCGCGCATTCCGGCCAAGCCGCCTTGGCCTCCGTAAATCCGTAGGTTGCGAGGATCCTCGTGTCGTTGGAACCCAGCTCTCCCGCAAGCCCCGCCAGCTTCCTTCGCAGTCCCTTCGGGGCCTTCTCGCCGCCCAATGCAATCAGCTTCAGGCTGTCCACCTTCACTCCCAGTTCCAGCGCCCTTCGCAGCATGTGGTAGACGAAGGTGGGCATTCCCACCAGCGCGGTCGGGAGAATTTTTCCGAGCAGGCGGACGTTGCCGTCGGTCCCCATGGTCTTGCCTCCTCCCGTTCCCAGTTGAAAGGCGCCCGCCGCCTCCGACGCATGGTAGGTCAGCCAGTAGGCTAGGTGGGGGGCGTAGGGAAAGACGTTCATTACGCGATCCTCTCGGGTGGCCTCTCCCGCCTGCATTATCCGCAGGCCGAGCAGCCGCAGGTGGTCTACGTCGTGGGCCGTGTACAGGAAGGGTACGGGGTCCGCCGAACGCCCCGTGGTGGAGGTCAGCAGGACCGGGCGGTATTCCCGATCCAGGGCCAGCCTGGTACGGGTGGGACCCGTCAGCAGGGCCCTCATCAGGTTGGCGGGCTCTTTCTTCAACCCCTTTGGGTCGGGCAGGATCAGGAAGTCGCGCATCCTGTCCTCCGTCACCGCGGCGGCTAGGTCCGCCTTGCTCGTAAACGGCAGCTTGCGCAAGTCCCTCGCGCTTTTCAGGTCGCTTGCCTCCAGCCCCAGCTCTCGAAAGACCCGCCTGTAGTGGGCGCAGTGCGGAAGCGCCTTCTTGCGTACAAAATTTTTCAGGGCCTTGTCTTGGCGGGCTCGGGCCTCGTCGGCCGACAAGCTCCCCCAGGGGTGATCTTCAGTTATTTTCTTCATGACGTTCTCGCTTTCTCGGTAACGTCCGCCGTCGCCGCCAGTAGGGCAGGGGCCTTGGCCAATGCCGCCCTCCTGCCCAAGGCGAGGAAACGTTCCGGCTTGTGAAATTCATACCAGCGCGAACGGAAGGAATAGGCGTCGATCACGACGTCGGCTCCCTTCAGGCTCACCGCCAGTTCTCGGGCTTGCCCGACCTGCACGCAGCGGTCCAGCACCTGTGGCGCGTTCCCGAATGCAATTGGGTTCAGGCTTCGGTTCAGGAAACTCAGCACCGGGTGACGCTTGGCAAACTGTGCCCGCATCGCCCTCTGCCTCTCGGCCAGCTCCATCCTGCGTTCCGGCGGTACCAGGACGTTCGAGGCGATAATCACCTCCGCTCCCATCTCACGCAGCTTTTTCACCGGCAGGGGCACCGCTATCCCGCCGTCCACGTAACGTTCGCCTTCCCGCTTGGCGGGGGCGAAAACGCCCGGCAGGCTGCAGCTTGCCCGCACTGCCGAGGCCACGTCCCCGGAGTCGAACCAGTCCGCCTCCAGGCTGTCCATGTGGGTGCCGGAAACCACGATCGGGATTTTAAGTTCCTCGAACCTTGCCCCGCCCAGTCGCTTCCTCAGTCCCTTTTCCAGCCTCCTCCCCCGCAGGAGTCCGCCGATCGGCCATGGGCTCGGGTCCACCAAGGAAAGGACTCCCCGCAGGCCTCGATGCTCCAGCGCCATTTCCTCCATCTTCCGAAAGTCATGTCCCTTCCCCCAGAGTGCTGCGACGTAGGCTCCCATGCTGGAACCTGCGATCAGGTCGGGCCGGATTCCCAGTTCCTCCAGCGTCCGGATTACTCCCACGTGGGCCAATCCCTTGGCTCCACCACAGGAAAGCGCCAGCCCGATTCGTTTTCTTTTGCTACTGCCTGAGGGCTCCCCCGAAGGGGGGCGAAACCTTATGCCCAAGTTGTCCCCGTTACTCGTTCCTCTTCCGGGGAAACGAGTTTTTGAGACAATCTTGTCATTCCCCATTATCATGTTTTCGTCCTCGTGAGCGGTTCTCTGCTCCGTGGCTCGCTGTTGCTTAACCATACGTCCGTTTCCGTACGATTGCAAACCGGGTGC